>JAYQAK010000021.1:0-4533 GCA_038136695.1 Candidatus Poseidonia sp. | reverse complement strand
AATCAAGGCCAATTTCTCCTTGATCTGGGACTTCTTCCGCACTGATTTCTTGCGTTTCTGCGCCTGAACCGCCTTCTGAATCTCCCATGAGGATGCTTTCAAATTCATCCAAATCGATAACGCCGTTACCATCGGCATCAATTTCAGCAACCAAGCGCTCAACCTGAGAGGGCGGGAGATCGGCGAGGTTGAGCCCCAACAAGCCCGATTTTAATTCGGAAGAATCAATGGTTCCGTCCGAATTTTCATCAAATTTGTCGAACAGTTTCCGAATGTTAATGCCGGTTGAATGGACCCATGACCGGAGAATATCAACGACATCATCAGCAACGAACACCACGCCACATTCGGGACATCGAGTGGAGTCGAGAGGCACCAATTGTTGACAAGCACCACACTCGCCGAGCGCCTCTTCGGAGACGCCTGAAAACCGTGTGTTGCACTCGGGACATTGTTCGGAATCAAGGGGGATCACGGTTCGACATGCACCACATTCAGCCATCGGCACACTGTCTTTTTCTTCATCACTCATGCGTCCACCAATTTCATGCAGACCGTGGGACAATATAATGCTTGATGGAAAACCCTTCTCCGGGGATTAATTCCATAGGGCGCCCACGCCCACGGTGATGCGGGGAGGCACCATGGCCGGACTGTACACGACGGAGTTGGTTGAGCCCAATCTCCTCTACAGCGCCGTTCAAGACCATGTGACAAGCACCAATGCGCATCTCCACTGTTACAGTCGCCTCCCTCTGCGCCAACTCCTGCGGCATCTTTCTGCGCAAAATGCAACAGCATGGTGGATTTCTGAGCACCCTTCGGCGCAATCCGTTCAGCCCACACGGGATGTTATTCTCCAACACGTGTTGTCTCAATCCGTAAACGAAAACGATGTTGTACTCATTGAATCATTGGATTGGTTGGTTGCCCGCAACGGAGAAGATTCGATTTTGGAATTGATCCAACAGTTGGATTCGGAATCAAAAGCCAACGGCTATTCCATCCTGTTCGCTCTTGATCCCCTTTCTTTGAGTCAATGGTTTTGGAAACGTCTGCGAGCCATCGCCCCAGCGTACGACGTCCTCAACGAACACAACGTTTCAGAATCCAACCATGAAGAACCTCCTGTTGAAGAAATCAACGAAATCGTCGAGGCTGTCGTGGATCAAGAAATTCCAGATATCGTGCACCTGGTCAGCATCCCTCGTCACGGGTTCAATCACACCATTCTCGCACGTCGTATGCTTCAATGGAAGCGCATGGGTTTTGACCTCGCCGAGCTCGAACCTGCCATGACGATGCAAGACCTTGACCAAGCACACGGCCTGTACAAATCAATAGAGCATACAGTTACGCAAGCCATTGATGCCTTGCGATATCTTGTTTCGCATGAATCGCGACTGACCGTCACCGAACGGGAACGCACCCATTATCGATTGATGAATCTCATCGATATTGATGAAACCGTGAAAGATCTCGAACATCTCATTTCATTGAGGTAAGCGGCCGCACTCTGCTTGAAGACGAGCCGCCCAACCACCGTCAAGTAACGCATGAGCAATGCGCTCCAATTCTTTTGATGTTGTCCGGTCACCCGAGAGCGGTGGGCTAATGCTGCGTACCATGCGACGAAACGCCTCGATGTGGTCGGAGGACGATAGGGTGGCGTACTCAAGAGCCTCGCAAGCAATCAATGCCTCACAGGCCAACACTTCGGCAAGCCGTTGGACGCCCTGATAGAGATTCCAGGCGGCGGTAGCGCCCATGCTCACATGGTCTTCTTGTCCGGCTGAAGTACTGGTTGAAAAGGCGCTTCGAGGCATGGTCTGTCCGTGAAGTTCCGAAAGGGAGGAACCTGCAACATACTGTACAATCATGAGGCCTGACTCCAGGCCAGAATCTTTTGCCAAAAAGGCCGGGAGGCCACTTTTTGCAGGATCGAGAATTTGGTCCATTCGACGCTCTGAAATCGAACCCAATTCAAACAAGGCCAAACTCATACTGTCGCACACCGTGGCAACGATCTCTCCGTGGAAATTCCCTTGCGACATCACTTCGTGTGGGCCGGGGTTGTCTGGCTCAGGGAAAATCAATGGGTTGTCCGTCGCGCTGTTTAATTCGATGTTCAGCATTTCCGTGAGTCGGTAGAAGGATTCAATCACCGCACCGTGGACTTGTGGAGCGCATCGAAACGAGTAGGGGTCTTGAACACGATCGCAGTCTTTGTGCCCTTCCATGATGGCTGACTGTGAAAGCACCGCACGTAGGCGCTCCGCAACAAGACGTTGGCCCGGGTGAGGCCTTGCCTCGTGTATCTGAGGATTGGACGGCGTCAAGCTGCACGAACGCGCATCCATCGATGCCCCGAGAATAACGTCAGCCAGTAGCAGCAAGGATTTGAGTTGTTGTTGAGCAAGAAGGGCAAACGCAGTCATTTGACTCGTTCCATTGATGAGTGATAGACCGTCCTTTGCTGTCAATTTGACCGGGACCAAACCGCGCTCAAACAGGACATCCCGGGTAGGTTGAGCAACACCAGCCACCCAAACTTCCCCTTCACCCATCAACGCCAAAGCAAGATGCGAAAGCGGTGCAAGGTCGCCACTTGCTCCAAGACTGCCGATTCTTGGTACGACCGGATGGATGCCTTCGTTGAGGTAGGTGACCAATTGACGGATGCAATCTTGGTGGATACCGGAGTGTCCTTTACACAGTGAGTTTAGCCGAACAGCCATCATCGCCCTTACATCTTTCACACTCATGGGTTCACCCAATGCCGTCGCGTGTGAGCGAATGAGATTGATTTGGAGGTCTTCAATATCTTCCTTTGAGATTCGTTCGGCTACCAAGGCGCCAAATCCTGTGTTGATGCCGTACACCGTCTCTCCCGTGGCCACGATGCGTTCAACCACGGCGCGTGCCGCATCAATGCGCGGCCAAGCATCGTCCGAAACAGCAACCTTGGCCCGTTGCTCTGAAACCATCAACACCTCTTGCAGGCTGAGCGTTCGTCCATCGAATTGGACAAGGCGTCCCTCCGTCAATTCAACCCCTCCTTCAGGCTCTCAATCATGGCGGGGCTGACGTGATAAGGCAACGTGATGTTGAGGCGATGGTCGGCTTCCATGGCTCGTTTAATCGCCGCTTCTGCACCCTCATTGCGTGCCCAGGCTCGTCGGGCGACGCCGTTGTTCACGTCCCAATGGAGCATCGATTCCAGCCTGCGTTGGGCATCGGCACTACCGTCGAGGAGCATCCCAAATCCACCGTTGATCACTTCCCCCCAGCCCACGCCACCGCCGTTGTGCAAACTGACCCATGTAGCGCCACGAAACGCATCGCCGATGGCGTTTTGAACGGCCATATCAGCCGTGAAGGCGGAACCGTCGCGGATGTTTGCAGTTTCCCTGTACGGGCTATCAGTGCCGGAGACATCGTGGTGGTCTCGACCGAGAACCACCGGGCCTATGCGACCATCGGCAATGGCTTGATTCATGGCAAGGGCAATTTGTCTCCGCCCTACATCGTCGGCGTAGAGGATTCGTGCTTGACTCCCAACGACCATTTGATTTTGACCGGCCTGTTCTATCCAACGGAGGTTGTCTCCGATTTGTTGCTTGATCGCCTGTGGCGCATCAACCATCATCTGTTCAAGCACGCTGCGAGCGATGTCATCGGTGATGGCAAGGTCGGCGGGGTCTCCACTCGTGCACACCCATCGATAGGGACCAAATCCAAGGTCGAAACACATGGGGCCCATGATGTCCTCCACATAGGAGGGGTAGCGGAAGCGTCCGTCCTCACCCATCACATCAGCGCCAACCCGAGATGCCTCGAGCAAGAATGCATTGCCGTAGTCCCAGAAATACATGCCTCGCTCGCTCATTGTGTTGATGGCTTGAGCATGCCTGCGAAGGGTTTCCTGAACTTCACGTTTGAATTGGTCCGGACGTTCAGAAAGCATCCTTGCACTTTCCTCGTAGGTTCGGTCAGCGGGGAAATAACCACCCTGGTACGGGTTGTGAAGGCTGGTCTGGTCGCTTCCCAAATCAACGCGTACGTTCCGTTCGATGCAACGCTCCCACAATTCGACGATGTTGCCGATGTAGCCGACAGAAATGGGCTTCCCTGCTTGGGCTGCATTGACCATCAAATCGATGGCGTGGTCGAGATCGTCCGTGACGTCGGTGAGCCAGCCTTGTGCGTGGCGCTTCTTTGCTGCGTGACCGTTCGTTTCTGCGATGATGGAGGCCGCGCCAGCGATGGTGGCTGCTTTTGCTTGTGCTCCGGACATTCCACCCAGGCCACTGGTGACGAAGGTCACGCCAGAGAGGTTGGCCTCTTCACCCAAGCCAAGGTGGAGGCGAGCCGCATTCAGCAGCGTGATGGTGGTTCCGTGGACAATTCCCTGAGGTCCGATGTACATGTAGGAGCCTGCCGTCATTTGACCGTATTGAGTAACGCCTAGGGCATTAAATTTTTCCCAATCGTCCGGCTGGCTGTAATTCGGAATCATCATTCCGTTGGTCA
>JAYQAK010000020.1:0-22151 GCA_038136695.1 Candidatus Poseidonia sp. | reverse complement strand
TGCAGGAACCACAGGGGAATTGGCGGGGATGGTGTAGGTGAAACTCTCGGTGGTAGCGTCCACTTCATCGGGTGCGTCCGAGAAGAGAATCCACTTTCCGGAGCCGTCGATGTACCAGAGCGAAGTGGCCTCAAGCGAGGTGTCGACGATCACCGACAACGACTGCGAAAGAATGTCGTTGGCGGGGAAGGTCGTGCTTGGAGCGTAGTCCACCACAGCAACAGCGGCGTAGGTGCCAGTGAATCCTTCCAACTGAACAGAATCGTACTCGGATGCATCACCATCAGCGAAAGTGTTGATGGTGAACTGGCTCAAAGCGAAGTACTGAAGCGGGTACTCAATCGTGATGCCTGAATCGGTGGTCGCTGTTCCAACAGCATCGTTCCACACTGGAATCGACATCTCTTGGGAGACTTGGCCATCGTGGGCGTCGGTCACGACGACGGTCACCACGAGATTGCCGATGAAGTCGTTCAAGACAGGCGAGGTACAGGTTGGTCCGCCTTCGGTCTGCGTACCGTTACAGCCACCGATAGCGCCAGCCTGGTAGTTGTATTGGAAGAACAAACCGTCACCGGACGGGTCGTCGACGTCAAAGGCCACAACGTTGAGTTGCAGCATGTCCTGCTGACCCACGACGATGTCGCCTTCGGTCACCAACTCAAAGGAGGTGATGACAGGGAGGTTGTTGAGCACATCAGCGACCATGGTGGCCACGTTGTTGCTCGGGCGTGCGTCGCCGTCTGCAGCGGCGTCCCATGGAATTGGGGCCGTTGAGTTGCCCTTCGTGTCCATGTTCAGCGTGAAGTCGAAGGTGTACTCACCGGGCTCGAGACTAACAAACACACAAGCCGACCCAACGAGGTCGCTCATCATGCCGCCAAGCGGAGCGTGCGAGTAGGGAACCTCCACACCGGAGACACATTCGTCGATAACACCGGAGTCGACCAGTCCCATCGTGTCGTGCGTGATGGTGTAACTGATGTTCCAGTTGTAGGCCTTCGTGGTGTCGCTTCCGCGGTGTTCCACATCGGCGTAGATCAAGCCACAGCCCACGTTGAGGTCGCCGCCGAAGCCTTCCTGCGTGAAGGTCACTGGGGAGCCGGTACACTCGGCATCAAAGTTGTAACCTTGGTAAACACCCATGCGGGAAATGCGGATGTCGTCGTAGGTCACCTTGCTTCCGGTGATTTCATCGTAGTCGGTCTTGGGGCGGTCGTCGCTGCTGGCAGAGACTTCACAGAAGTGGCGCAGGGTGGTTTCGTTCCCTTCGTCGCCTTCGCCGCCACCCACGACCTCCTCGCACTCGGAGAAGGGGCCGTACATGGTGTAACCGATAACCTCGGCGCTGATGGCGAATCGAGCCTCGCTGTCGCCGTTGGGCAACAACTCACCATTCAGTTCCCAAGGAACCGTGTAATTCAGGATGGCTCGAGTTTCTTCGGTGTAATTGTCGGGTTCGCTCTCGTGCTCAAAAGTTCGCACGGTCGCATCGGTTCCGGCAGTAAGGGTGGTGAGTCCACCGTTCTGCAGAAGGTCATCGCCACCAGCCGTAGCGGTGGAAACCTGTCCGGACACGGTCAACAGAACCTGAACATCACGGGGGGAGAAGGTATCCGAACCGTTGGCCGTCACGGTCAAGGAGAACTCGCAAGAGCCGCCACCGGACGCATCGCAGAACTCGGTGTTGTCACCGGAGGTCCACGCCACGTCAACTTCGATGTCGTACCAGTCTTCAACGACCACGTAGACGAGTTGGTTGTTGTTGGAAGCATCTGCATCGGTTGGGCTGGACACATCAACTTCAACCACATAGTAGCCTTGCGTGGGCGTCCAAGTGATGTCACCGCTGCCGCCTTGGAGTTGGAGGGTGATCTTACCGCCACCGAGGAAGGCACCTGCAGCCAAGGGGTTGACGGAAGAATCGTAATCACAAACCGTGCCGTCACTGCACATGGCATCGACGTTCTCCCAGTGGAGTTCGTTGCCGGTACTGTCCTTGGCGATGTTGCCAGGGTTACCTGCGCCGTCTGCCTGGTAGACGGTCACCGAGTAGGACAACTCGTTGATGTCCGCATCACCGCTGTTCTTGATGAAGGCGGAAAAGGTGGTGGCCTGTCCGACTTGCAGCGTGTTGCGACATCCGTTGATGTTGTCACAGGTGGTTTCTTTCGGATTGGTGATGGCAATCACGGAGGGGTCGGCTCCCGCACGAGCGCCGGTCTCTTCAATCACCACTTCTTCTTCAAGCTCGTAGAAGTCAACGCCAGCGAAGAAACTCGTCAGCATCAACAACCCGAGAATAACAGGTGTCATATTCTTCATATCTATACCCCCGAAGGTTCGGTATCCCTCCCCACGTTATGCGTTGTATTTATACTATAGGAATGTTGATTATGGCCAAATTCATTCAAAAAGCCGTGATTTTAGCACGTTTTGGCCGTTTTGTTCCACGAACAAGACCTGAAATGGAGCAAGATATTTGTGGAGCAGGCTCCGTGCTCCTCTCGAAGGTAATTTTTGGCCCGACGATCCGTCAAGACGAACGAAGCGCTGCTGAAGGAGGAATCCTCGAAGCGCTTCTCACCGGCACCGCCGTGGCCATCAAAACCACAAGCCACCCCGCTAAGAACAGCCCGACCGTGGAGGCCCAAGGGAACGCAAAGGCAACGCCTTCGTCTTTCCACACGGCGTTGTACAGCACGACATGAAACCCGTAGCCGATGCACAAACCGTTGAGCATCCCCAGAACAGCCACCCACGAAACCTCGGTTGAGAACATACGCAACACGTCCCGTTGTCGGAATCCGATGGCGCGAAGCATGCCCACCGTGCGGCGTCGCTCGCTCACGTTTCGCACGGTCACGACACCGATGCCCGCGACACCGACCAGCAACCCCAGCGCGAGATAGCCCTCGAACAGCGAGAGAATGGCGAGGACCAAGGATTGGATCACCATGATTTCCTCTGCCACCGTTTGCACGTTGATGTTCATGGAAGCCAATTCGCGGTCAAGACCGTCCTCGAGTTCCGCCGCTGCTCGGCGTTCATCGACCGACTTGCCTTGTGGGGAAAGCGACGCCCTTGCGAAGGCCTCGGTTTGGGCCGTTGCCTGGGGCGAGACGCTCACGTACATCCGGGTGATTTCCCCGCCAAATTGTTCCTCCACCACCGGTGCATGGACCCAGACCCCGGGAGAGAAGATGTATGACGACTGTTTGAGGAAGCCTCCAACCCTTACTTCCTTGGTGTTTTGAGGGTTGGAAAAATCAATTAGAAGAATCGAATCTCCAATTGAAAATTGAAGGGGAACGAGCGTGGTTCCATCCGCCGTTGATTCAAGCCCAAACGATGCGTCAAGGAACACGATATCGTTGAATGTTCCAATTGAAATCCACGCTTCCTCAGAGGTGGAACCCAACGCTTCATCCCATGCATGAAGCGGGAGGCCACCGTGGGCGATGAAGCCGTCATCAACGCCTCGTAGCAGGTAGGGCATTCGTTCACCCGATTCGTCCTGAAGGTGAACCGGTGCCCTGTACACCGCCCCCACAGCATCGATGTTGGTCAGAAGCGTCTGATTGACCTCCCAGTCAGCGGTGTTGGCGCCCAGCGTAATGGGTCTCGAACGGCTCGAGGTGAGCAGCAATTCAAACTCTCCTTCGGCTTCTTCAACGAAATCCGAAGAATACGAATCAAACTGTTCGGTGTAACCTGACAGCACGACCACCGAAAACATCGTGATCGAAAACATCCCCATGACAACGGCGGTTCGCACCGGATGGGCAAGCGGGTGGGCTAGGGCAACAGCACGAACCGGCCCCCCGCCGAAGAGGGCACGTTTGGACAGGCTTTGAACGGCCAACGGGGCCCAACTGGTCAACACCAAAACACCCGAGAGCACCTGGAACAGGCCGAGGACGATGAAGGCCAGTTCATTGGCTTCCATGCTGTTTCGAACCGGGTCAACCGGCGCGAGTGCCAGCGTCCACACCAAGAACAGAACGCCGATGGCGCCGAGGGTGTTGCGCGCCGCATGGCGAACCCACCGTGTTCGCTGGCCACGGGACAGCCAAACGGGCAGTTGCCACGTCACCAACGGCGTGAGAAGAAGGATCAGGCCAACGCCTGCTCCAACATAAAGAACGTAGGACAAGCCGTTGGAGGTCCCCAACAGCAACAGGCTTGCACCGCACAAAGCCAAGCCACCGAATCCGACGATTTGCACCAGGAACACACCCCATGGCACGCCGTTGACGATTTGAGCGCGTGCACCTTTGAGCGCACGGACGATGTTCAGTTGTGCGTTGTACGTGGCCATGATGGTCAACAGGAGCATCGAGAGAAGTGCCCCCCAAATCCAACCCGCCAAGAACGAGTCCATCGTCCATGCAAAGGCGAAGGATTGGGCGCCAACACTCTGGAAGATGGTGGTGAAACCCACCGAAATCACCCAAGCCAACCCGAGGCCCAGCAAGGAGCCCAAACCTCCTGAAAGAAGGGCAATGGCGGTGCCCTCAAGCACAAACATCGCTCGAGCGTCGCTTTGCTTCAATCCCAACGCTCGAGCCGTTGCCAATTCCTTTCGGCGGACATCGGCCAAGAGCATGATGATGGTGAGGGAAAGCAACACGCCAGCGGCGATGGTGAAGGTGCCAAAGACAAGGAACATGGCCGACAAGACGCCCGAAGACGCCTCGGCTTGTTCCGCAGCCTCGAGCTGCACGGCCCGGGTCTGCAGGTGGATGTCTTCTGCTGTGCTTTGCTGGTCGAACCATGCCCTCAAACGCTCAACGGATGGCGCCTCTTCTGAGGTGAAATCTGGCCCAGAGAACATCAAGATGGACCGGTCATCTTCGCCGGCAAGCGCCAATGTTTCTGCGTCGCGAAGGTTGACCAGACCCAGAACAACGGCGTCGAGATCGGCCAACTGCTCAAAACCCGGCAGGGCCGTGTAGAGGCCGGTGGATTGCAGCGAGGTTGCTGAATCGTTTCCGTAGGCATAGGGAAGCAGACCGGTGACCATCAGTGAATGCTCGCTCTCATTCAATCCAAGCAACGCCAGACGTTGGGACGTCAAGATGGAGCCTTGGTCAACGGACAGGGTGGCGTTTTCGCCGCCAAAGGCCAACACCATTTGGGGGTATTTTCCAAACCCAGGGGCGTCGGACAGGACCGGAAGGCGCAGACTTTCGATATGTCCGGTGCTGAGGTTGATGATCAGCAAGCCCTCATCGTTCGTGCACCACAAATGCCCGGTTGGAACCTCAACGGCGGGGCCGCCGTTGCACGCCTCGATGAGAGAAGGTTGGGGTGCCACCGACGCTTCAGGCCACTGTGAGGCATCAATCGCCGCAAACGCAATTGGACTCAACGCTGAGGCGTACGTTTCGGTGGTCAGCAACCCCTCCACAGCAAGGTACAATTGGTCATCGACCACCAACTCATAGGACAGCACGGTTGAAGGCAGCGTGATGGTCAAGTCGGTCGTTGATAGAAGCGTGAGTTCGCCGTCAAAGGTCAGCAAGGCAAGATGGTCATCGCCAACCCCAAGCGCCGCCCATCCATCCGATGTGGCCGCTACGGCAGCCATCTCCATGGTTGATGCATGAACGGCCCGTTCCTCTTCATCGACCAGTCTGGTATCAGCCAACAACAAGTTCTCACCGGTGGCCACCAACGCAGCCTCGTTGGTGCTGTTCCACGCCACATCAACGACGCGTTCGCCTTCCTCCACCTGCCACAACCACGCCTCACCACCCGACAACGATTCGAAACCGATGCCGGTTGAAGCCGTGTGCCACACAACATCACCGCCGACTCGGAGGTGGTCGAGGTCACGGTCTGCAAGGGTCAACAGGGAGGCTTCGTTGACGCTGACGTCGATGAGGGGCGCCTGGAGAACCTCCAGCATGGCTGCTCCGGGAGCGAGCGTACTTCGGTTTTCACGAAGAGCAACGACCTCTTCCCCGTTCAGTCGCTGCAACCCTGCTTGTGACGAAATGGACAAGGCTGAGGAGGCGTCATCGAGGGTGAACACAAGACCAACGTCCTCCGCTGTCAACACCTCGTCGAGGTGCCCCTCAACCGCATCGGTGAGGTCGCGCAGTTTCGTATCGGACACATCCGGGGCGACCGCAAGCGCTACCCGGTTTAACCGACCCTCAAGCCCCAGCAGGGATTCGGCTGTTGTCAACTCAGCGAAAACAGCCGGTGACAAAGAACCCGCCATGCCACCCTGCCCGCTGTTGGGAACAACCGCCGAGACGAGCACGGTTGTTTCCGTTCGCACCCGCTGGTCGCCATCGGTCACGAACGCACCCAATTGGAGTTCTTCACCAACACCGGCCTCCAAGAGGTCAGCGGCAACCTGATTGAGAGCAACAACAGGTGTTGGCGAAGGTGTTGTGGCCGACGTCAACGCTGAAAATCGCAGGCCTGTGGTGACGTCCAACGGTGCCCACACGCCCTCGTCGTCCACGCTTCCGTTGTGGGCGAACAGCGAAATCGAAGGTTCAGCCAAACCGCTCGGAGCGGCTAAACTGACGGTACCGGAAAGACCGTACTGGCGTCCCAGAAGGTGAGGAGCAAGGCTGCTATCGCCGAGCAAGGCCTGCCACAGTTGTTCCCCAACGTGG
Source organism: Candidatus Poseidonia sp. (assembly GCA_038136695.1). Lineage (GTDB taxonomy): Archaea > Thermoplasmatota > Poseidoniia > Poseidoniales > Poseidoniaceae > Poseidonia. The sequence continues at coordinate 15,513 of JAYQAK010000020.1, read as the reverse complement.
CTTGGAAGATCCACCGACGTTCCCGTTTGGGGGTCCAGGCCAGCAATCAAAATGTCCGTCTCCCCCCAGGCGACACGTACCTCGCTCGCCACCGTTTCGTCCAAGGAATCGCCGACCACCAGCGACGAGGTGATGATGGCCGACGTGATGACCAAGCCAGCCAACAACAACGCGCTCTGGCGGCGACGCCGCAGGATGTTTTCTTTGGCGAGGCGCCACACGAGAAGGCGTTGAGGCAACAGCATGGGTTGGAGAAACATCATCGAGACCAAGCCCACAAGGACCCCGCCAGCCAAAGAGGTGGCTTGTGTGAGGCCAATCCACTGCAGGAAGAGGTAACCCAGTGCCCCGTCAACGGGGCCACCAAAGAGAAGAAGGAGGCGATGTGAAAAGGAAAGTGTTGACCATCGTGTGGACAACACGACCGAGAGGACGCTGAACACGAGCACCAGCCCGCCCACCAACGCCGCCGAAAGCAACAGGGTCATTCCTCCTCGCTGTTGCGGGTGACGGCACCGTTGACCACGACGCCGTCTTGCATGGTGATGGTCCGTTGACACCCTTGTGCGATGGTTTCGTCATGCGTGACGATGAGGAACGTGGTGCCTTCGTCTCGATTCATCGCCTGAAGCAGGGCCATCACCTCGCTGGACGTACCCGTGTCAAGATTGCCCGTTGGTTCGTCGCACAAGATGATCGAAGGTGAATGGACGATGGCCCGAGCCACGGCGACGCGTTGCTGTTGACCTCCGGACAATTCTGCGGGCCGGTGTTCAAATCGGTCGCCAAGCCCCACTCGGTCCAACGCCTTCATGGCCGTTGTTCTTGCCTCTTGGGCGGCAACACCTTGCAACAGCAAGGGAAGCTCGACGTTTTCCACGGCCGAGAGCACGGGCAGGAGGTTGAAATCCTGGAAAATAAACCCGAATTGCGACCCTCGCATGTCCGTTCGCTCGTTGTCGGAGATGCCGTACAGAGGTTGCCCGTTGACGTTGACCATGCCTGCAGAGGGCTCGTCAATTCCAGAGAGGATGTTCAGCAGGGTGGTCTTACCGCAACCGGACGGACCCATGACGGCCACCATCTCACCCGCATGAATGGTCAATTCCACTCCGCGCACGGCCTCCACCGTTGATTCGCCCGCCTGGTACAGTTTCCAAAGATTGGAGGCTTGCAAGGCAGGGGTCATGGATGAACCAAAGGGAATTGCATTGATAAATCCCTGCCCGAAAGGCTCCCCATGGGCTCACAAGGCGATGATTTGACCGTCAGCGTGTTGGCGTTTGGTCCCCTTGCTGAACGTCTGGGGGGTCGGCTTCATACCTGTCTGGTACCCGATGGAGCCAACGTACGCCAGTTGGTCATCCAGTTGAATCTCGAGGAATGGATCGCCTTTGGCCTCTCGGTGGCCGTTAACGGTCAGCGATGCGACATGGACAACCCTCTGGCCGAAGGCGATGAAGTGGCGTTGTTGCCCCCTGTTAGCGGCGGTTAAGCAGGGGCAAAAGCCGGTTGGAAGGAAAGCCTTCAACAACGGGGACCGCCTCCCTCGCCATGAGGAAGACCCATGATCGGTGGACTCGGACCGCTTGAATTGACCATCCTGCTCGGCTTGTTTTTCATTCTCTTCGGTGCACAACGCTTGCCCGAACTCGCCAACGCTCTCGGTCGCTCCAAAGGAGAATTCCAGAAGGGGCTTGAACAAACCACCTCCGCCTCGAAGTTGGCCAGCACGGTCGCTGACCTGGAGGCAGGAGGCCGAACCCCGGACCAAGCCCTCATCGAGCGTGCCAAAGCCGTTGGCATTGACCCGACGGGCATGGCCGTTGAGGAAGTTGAAAGCAAGGTCGCCGCCCTGGAATCCCTTTCGAGTTCTTCCGACGTGGAGTAAATTCACGCTCGCCTACGTTTCACCTTCATCGGTGAACCGCACCGATTGCACGCCCCTGCGTCGGCCTTCTTCGAGCGTTGAACACCTTCCGGAACCGGGGTTGCATCGCGGCATCCGGTGCATTGCAGTTCCCAAATCCACACCGCTTTCGAAGGCGCGTTCACCACCGAGACAATGGAACCACCGGCGTGACGGACGGTGTTTTGCAAACGATAGTCATCGGTGACCAACGCAAGACCGAGACCGAGGGCCAACGCCAACACGTCAAGGTCAACGTCGGAGAGACGGGGGAGGTCGCCGGTGACAGAAGCGGCCTGACGGGCTTGGTTCAACCATGCCGGGGTGACCTCTTGCCACTGGATATCGATCGACGCCACCAACAGGGCACGGGCCGAACTCAGGCGCTCCAATTCCTGTCGTTGAGAAGGTGCACACACGCCGCCGTTGAGCTCGTCCACGGGCCAGTGAAGCAAGGCCGCCGTATCGAGAACCCGCTCCATGGCCTTGACAGCAGAATCACCCCCATGAAAGCACCGCTTACCCTTATCTTCATCAAAGAAGCAGGTCAGCGGGGACCATGAGTTGGAAGCAGACCGTGCTCGAAGCCTTCGAGGTCTTCGGTCCTGCGAGCCTGTTTTTGCTTTCGTTCACCGAAGCCATCATCCAACCCATTCCCCCCGACTTGCTCTACATCCCCATGCTCGCCAACGCCATGGGCGATACCCCATTGGTCATCTGGCTGTGGTTGGTGGTCACCGTTGCTTCGGTCTTGGGGTCGCTGGTCGGCTACTTCATCGGGCAACGTTGGGGGACCTCGCTCATGGTTCGTTTCGGCCAAGAAAAGCATCTGGTCAAACTCGAGCAACTGACGCTGCGCTACGGTTCCATGGGCATCTTCATCGCTGCCTTTTCACCCATTCCGTACAAGGTTCTGGGATGGATGGCTGGCATGGGCCATATGGCCAAGAAACCCTTCATTCTCGCAGGCTTGTTGGGCCGCAGCCTCCGGTTTGGCCTTGAAGCCGTGCTCATCGGATTGTACGGCGATGCTGCCTTCGACGCCATGATGTGGTTCTTGGACAATGAAATCCTTCTCGGTGTTGCCCTGATCGTTGCGGGGGTTGCGAGTTGGTTGCTTTGGCGATGGTGGAATGGACTGGAAGGGCAACCGCCAGCATCGGAAACCGAGACCACCGCATGAGCCGTTGAAACGGGAACGGTTATGAACAGCCCACGGATGGGCGATTCACCGCTGGTGTGGTGTAGTCAGGTCCATCATTACGGGTTTTCATCCCGTCGACCCGGGTTCGAATCCCGGCACTAGCATACATGGCTCGCAGTCCTTCGTTTTTACGAAGTTTTTCAAGCGCATCATAGGCTGATTTCATCTTGGCTCACGGTCAAGGTTAAGGAGTCGCGGCCTTCCCTTACACCATGGTCACCGTAGGAGACACCGCACCCGCCTTTACCCTCACAGCCACCGACAAAAGTCAGGTGAGCCTCGCCGATTTCGCTGGCCAGCGCGTGGTGCTGGCGTTCTATCCTGCGGCCTTCACCGGCGTGTGCACCGCAGAAATGTGCGCGTTCCGTGATTCCATGGCCAAACTGAACGATGTTGGAGCGACCGTCCTCGGTGTTTCGGTTGATGCACCGTTCTCCAACGGAGCCTTTGCCAAAGAAAACGGCCTCGAATTCACCCTCCTCTCGGACGTGCACCGAACCATGATCACCGATTACGGGATGACCTTCGAGAACTTCGTTATCGAGGGATACACCGTGGCCAACCGCGGCGTCGTCATCGTTGAAAGCGACGGTACGGTCGGGTACACCTGGACGTGCGAGAGCCTCGGGCAGGAACCCGATTACGAGGCCATCATCGCTCACTGCGCTCAGTGAATCAAGCCAGCGTTCCGTTTTGGAAATCTTCGATGGCCTGGTAGATTTCCTCCCTTGTGTTCATGACGAAGGGGCCGTAACGTGCAATGGGTTCGTCAAGTTCTGGACCCCCGAGCAACAGGCACTCCGCTCCTGCTGAACCGGCGACCAACGTGACCTGCTCGCCTTGTGAGAGCAGACCAAGCCCGCCGTCACGGAGGGTTTTTCCTTCAATGTCCATGTCTCCGCCAAAGGCGTAGACCATCAGGTTGTGGTCGGACGTGGACGGGTGGGTGTACTGTGCACCGGGCTGCAACTTGAGGTGAATGTAGGTGATGGGAATGACCGTATCAATGACGGCTTCAACGCCGAGGGCTTTCCCTGCGATGACCTTGGCCCACACATCGCCTTCGGGTGAAGTCACCTCGGGAATCTCGCTGGAGGGTATGTCCTGATAGCGAGGAGCCATCATCTTGTCCTTGGCAGGGAGGTTCACCCAGATTTGGAAACCGTGCATCAATCCTCCTTGTTCCATCATCTGATCTTGAGGCAGTTCGGAATGAATGACGCCTCGACCAGCCGTCATCCACTGCACATCGCCGGGGTTGAGGTCACCGCTGTTCCCCGCTGAATCAGCGTGCTTCATACCACCTGCAAGGAGGTAGGTGACGGTCTCGAATCCCCGATGAGGATGGTCGGGTGCTCCGACGGCTTCGCCCGGCCCGTAGGTGACCGGCCCCATTTCATCAAGCAGCAAAAACGGACTCATCAGTCGACCCATCGCTACCGGGCGTCGAACGCTGAAACCACCACCTTCCAAGACGGTGTGGGTGGGGACGATCGAGCGGAGGAATCGGTTCACGAGGTTCACATCCTCGACATGCTGTGCAACATGGCATCAACGGTCTCCGGATTTGCTGGCTTGTTTCGATTGGTGACCAAGGACCGGCCGATCACGTTGCAGCCAAGAAAGGAAAATTGGTGGCGCATCGCCATGATGACATGCGAGCCGCCACCCCCAGAGTGGGTGCCCAACGCAACCGTACGGTCCCGGAACAGCCGACGGAAATCATCGCCTTCCCGACTTAGCCAAGCGATGGCGTTGTTGAGGACGGGAGGGACGGAGCCGTTGTATTCCGGAGCGAACACGAACCAGGCGTCGCCTTGCTCCAAGCGAGCGATGAGGTCGCTGATGCCCTCAAGCGTGGGTGTAGCTCGCTCGCGTTCAACGGTGTACATGGGGAAGTCGTATGCGTTGAGGGCCACGTGCTCAACGGTGTGGCCGAGCGCTAAGGCACGCTGTTCGACCAACCGTGCCAGTTCAGCGTTGTTGCCGTCGGAGGCGTGAATGAACACATGATGTGCCATACCCCACGGATGAAGCGGGCGGCTATATGAGTAGCCGTTTCAAGTCGGTGATGGCCAATTACGAGTCGGCGGCCTGGTTGTAGGCCTCAGTGAACCGTTCCATCCACGTGTCTCGCTCTTCGTTCGGACTTGACATGATGTCCTGATGGGCCTCAAAGTAATGGGGCATCATCAAGGTCAACATTTCTCGAAGCGAGGAGGCCTCGATGACAACCGCACCGCAATCGATGCATGCCATTTTGACCATGCCCCCGGCTGGGGGTGAAGGTTACTTGAAGTTGACCGAAGGCGAAGGAAACGCAGGGAACGGCGGTGGATTCAGCGAGGGGATTATAGCCCACGGCCGTTGAACAAGCCATGTGTCTGAAGCCATGATTCTGGAGCATGCCTCCATGGCCGAAACCGACTTCCTCGTGTACACCGGTCACTTTTGCGGATACTGCCGTGCGCTCAAAAACCTCCTGAACACCAAGGAATTGTCGTTCACGGAATACAACTTCGACGAGCAAGCCCCCGAAATGCGCAGCCTTGTGGTTCGGGCAACGGGGCACAGAACCGTTCCAGTCGTGTTTGACCTCCGAGGTGAACAGCCGCTGTTCATTGGCGGGTTCGACGAGACCAAACGCTACCTCAAGTGATGGTCGTCAACCATTCTTTGAGCGCATCGTGATGTTCAGTCGGGATCATGTGGCCCTTTTGATGTTCAACCAACTCCACCGCCCAACCGGCGGTTTCAAACAAATGGGCAACGGCCCACCCGTCTTCGATGGGCACGCGAACATCCTTCTCACCGTGCATCCAGAACAGACGCTTTGAGCCCAACTCCTCCAACCTCAACCGAAGTTCCATCGGACGAACCAGCCGCGTCGCCATGCAGACAACGCCCTCAATTCGGTCAGCGATGGGCAACTGGAGCAATTCCTGAGCCATGGCGCCACCTTGGGAAAAACCTCCCACCACAAGGGGGCCAAGCGGCGCTTCTTCAGCGATGAGTTTCTCAAGTTGCGAAAGGCTGGCATCGACGTCCATCAATTCCCTGCGAGAGAGGTTCATTCGACGGGTGACATCCGCATCGAAATCTTCGTACCTCCACCACGTGAAGCCGCGGTTTGGATGCGGGTAACGCGCCTCGGGGACAAGCAGTGTCCAGCCCTCGGGAAGAATCTTCTCGGCAAACGGCCGCATCATCGAGGCGTCACCCGTCATGCCGTGCATCATGATGAGGGTGGGCATGGGCGTCCCTCACAAGGTCCACTGCGTGGTGATTGCCCCGGCCACTTTGAGATGAAGGGAGGACGACTGGCCCCGAAGCGTGATGGTGAGCGAGTAGTCCCCCGATAGCGAAGGAATGGTGCCGATGGCGCCTTTTTCAGTCGCCCCAGAACCCCAGGCACGCGTCAACGGCGATGCACCTTGGTGGTCTTTCATCGTCAGCGTACCCGATCCACCGCCTGCGATTTCAACATCCAAGTACCAAACGAGAACATCCCAATCCTCACCGTCAGGATGGCCGCTGTCGAGGAAAGAATCGTAGATATCGTTGTCGTTTTCCTGGTAGGTGCTGTCCAACAGGTCCCGGGCTTGGTAAAAGTACACGTCGCCTTCGTAGCCGGTTCGAGACTGGGTGAGGGTCATTCGCAACTGTTCGATGTTGGACTCATCGGTCCACACCAAGGAATCGATGAAGCCTTCCCGGCCGCTAAAGGCGTAGATGAGACGGTGTCCATCGTCCGAATCGGCGACCACATCAACCACACCGTTGTAGATGGAAACCGTGGAAGCCGTCCAAGCCTGACCAAACAACGTGAACGACCATGTTTGTCCCTCTTCCCAAGGGAAGTTGAACACCGGTTGAGCCTCGCCTTGCTCGTAAACGGAAAGGCCGTCCATGGTGATGCGACCAAGGAAGGGGTTGTGGTTGATCACGGCATGACGCTGGGCTTCACGCTCGTTTGAAATGCCCAACCGGTAGAGTTGGTCGTCTTCGTCCACTTCGGCCACGACCAAACGTGCACTGTCTTCACCAAACTGAGGCGTGGTGAAGGTGTAGAGCCACTGGTCGCCGACCGCCCAGGTGGGGAGAACCAACTCTTCGGCCTTCGTATCGCCTTGGCCGGAGGTCGAGACGCTTGGACCGTCAAGACAACCTGCAAGGCTGAGCGAAAGCATGAGCAGGGACGTGAACCACACGCTTCGCATGGTTAGGGGTCTCAAGCCTTGCTTGAAAGCCTAACGCTCCCAAGCGACCCGCGTGGTGTGCTCAAAGCAGACCGTTCTGGGTCATCACGTCGGCGCCGGCGAGGACAACGGCCACGATCGACATGAGCTTGATCAGAATGTTCAGCGATGGACCGGAGGTGTCCTTGAACGGGTCGCCAATGGTGTCGCCGATAACGGCAGCATCGTGAGCCTCGTCGCCCTTCTTGGCGCCGGGAATGTGGTCTTGCTCGATGGCTTTCTTGGCGTTGTCCCAAGCACCACCGGCGTTGGCCATGAACAAAGCCATCAACACACCGGAGACCAGGGAACCGGCCAACAAGCCGCCGAGAGCGTCGTATCCGAGAACATAACCAACGAGCACGGGAGCCACAACGGCCACCACACCGGGGCCAACCATTTCGCGAAGGGCGGCTTTGGTGGAGATGTCAACACAGGTTTGCGAATCGGGCTTCACGCCTTCCTTGCCCTCGAGGAGTCCTGGGATTTCTTTGAATTGGCGGCGGATTTCAACCACCATGTCACCGGCAGCCTTGCCCACCGAAGTCATGGTCATGGCAGCCACAACGAAGGGCAAACCGCCACCGATGAGCAGGCCGATGACGACCATGGGGTTGGTCAGCTCGAGGTTCAGGTTGTCGGCACCGATGGCCGAGGTGTAGGCTGCAAACAGAGCGAGGGCGGTCAGTGCAGCGGAACCGATGGCGAAGCCCTTGCCCACGGCGGCCGTGGTGTTGCCGATGGAATCGAGTTCGTCGGTGATGGCACGGACGTCGTCGCCCAATGCGCTCATCTCGGCGATACCGCCGGCGTTGTCAGCGACAGGACCGTAGGCGTCGACCGTCATGGTGACACCGACCGTAGCGAGCATGCCCATGGCCGCCATGGCGATGCAGTAGAGCCCGTAGGTTTCGCCACCCAGTTGGTTCGCACCGAGGATGCCCAAAGCGATGAGGACGACAGGGATGAAGGTGGACATCATACCAACGGAAAGGCCAGCGATGGCGTTGGTGGCTGGACCGGTCTTGGACATCTCACCAATGTGGGGGATGGCCTTGGTTTTCACACCCATGACGGGCTCGATGCCCGTGTAGTACTCGGTGACCAAACCGATGAGGATGCCGACGATGCTGCCGAGCACCACGGAGTGCATGATGCCCATTTCGACCTCAATGAGACCGCTTTGGATGGCACCGTAGCCACCGAGCCAGAACAGTCCTGCACCGATGAACGTGGTGTTGCGCAGAGCAACGGCAGGGTCGTCGCCGTTCTTCAGAATGGCCATCGAGAAGACACCAACGATGGAAGCGATGTAGCCGATGAAGCCGAGGAGAATGGGCATCATCACATAGTCAACGTCCCAGCCATCGGACGTGCTGGCGATGATCATGGCAGCGATGATGGAGCCGACAAAGGACTCGAAAATGTCTGCACCCATACCGGCGACGTCGCCAACGTTGTCGCCCACGTTGTCTGCAATGACACCGGGGTTGCGTGGGTCGTCTTCTGGAATACCGGCTTCGACCTTACCAACGAGGTCAGCGCCAACGTCGGCCGCTTTCGTGTAGATACCGCCGCCGACACGGGCAAACAGCGCGATGGAAGAGGCCCCCATACCGAAGCCAGCTGCAGCGGAAAGGTCAGCACCGCCTTCAGCATCAAGCCAAAGGGCGACGAGGGAAATACCGAGGAGGCCGAGGCCACCAACCGACAGGCCCATGACAGCACCGCCGTTGTAGGAGACGGCCAAAGCACCGGCGCGACCTTCGGACTTGGCGGCCATGGCGGTTCGGCCGTTGGCCGAGGTCGCTGCTCGCATGCCGGAAAAACCGGCGAGGACGGAGGCGATGGCACCCAAGAAGAAGGCAATGGCGGTGTTGGCGTCGTTGATGAAGAACAACAAACCACCGACGGCCACACAGAAAACGGCAAGGACCCGGTACTCAGCGAAGAGAAACGCCATCGCACCTTTTTGAATTTCTTCAGTGATGTCGGCAACCGTTTCGTTGTCGATCTTCACTTTGTTCACTTGCTGGTAGAGCATGAACGCAATCAGCAATCCAACGGCTGCTGCGCCTGCCGAAATCAGTGCAATGTTTTCCATCATTTGTATCACCTGTTGCCCTGCGCCACTTAGGAACCCCTCATAAGCCGTTCCCCCTTGAAAAGACCCGCAGTGACGGTTTTTTACAGGCGGAGCGTAAGCCGGGTGGATTTTGTCTTGGGCAATCGTTCAAAGAGGTGGAAGCGGTCGCAGAACCATGAGCATCACAGCCGAGGAGATCCTCGCTGAGATTGGACCCGTCCAGGAAATCTTGGACGAACACGACGGCGTGGTGACCGTGATCGACACCACGGACGGCAACATCATGCTCTCGCTTGACGGCGGATGCACCGGATGTTCCTCAACGCCGATGACCGCCATGCAAATTTACTACTCACTGAAGAAACTCGACCAGGTGAACGACGTCATCTTTGTCAACGGAGAATTGCCCGAATACATGCGGACGTTCATCGACCAAAAGATGGCCAAGGAAGCAGAGGAAAACGGCGCCAACGGAACGTCATCAAAGGACACCGATGGCGACGATGAGCCACAAGGCGAGATCGTTTGATTCACTCTTCTTCGCTCGAGCGACCGATGCTGTGAGGGTTGGCACCGAAGGACACGTTTTCTCCTTTGATGTTCATCCGGGCAGAAATCGCCAAGATGACGCAGAAGAGGGCAAGCGGACGAGGAAGGTAGGACGAGCCCCAGAGTTCGCCGCCCAACGTCGGCAACCACCAGAGCACCGCAGCAGCAGCAAGCAGGCAGACAAAAATCACGTTTTGTACCGCTTGTTCGGCCCGTGGTGAGCGGGAAAACGTTGCAATAAAGGTGAACAACACCGCTGAAATGCCGCACAAGGCTTCGGCGAGCAACTCGACGCTCGATGCCTCCACCATAGCCACTCCACCCGGTGTATGTTCTTGAACATGGGCCTTGGCGAACCTTTGTGTAGGGTCGTCAGCCTCTTCTCCGCATGGCAGCTGGTTCGTTCTCACTTCCCAAACCAAGACCGAACGGCCCGCCGTTTTTCTCGCGCAACCAAATCGCCAACGTGCTGCACCAGGTAGCGGTCTTGCTCGAACTTCAAGGGGCCAACGTGTTTCGGGTTCGTTCCTACCAGAACGCAAGCCGTATGCTCGGAAGTTTGACCGAAGATTTGGCGGAACTGGTCGCAAGCGGTGAAATCTACGAGATGAAAGGCATTGGCAAAGGACTCGGCAGCGCCTTGACCCAAGCCATCAGCGAAGGACAGTGGCCCGATGATTGGGTGGACCTGCACACCAGCACCCCTCCCGGTCTCATCGAGATGCTGGGAATACCTGGCTTGGGACCCAAGCGAATCAAATTGATGGCCGATGAACTGGGTGTTGACTCCGTTGCCAGCCTCAAGCAGGCGGCGCTCGACAACAAAATCGCCCCCATGAAGGGATTCGGCGCCAAATCACAACAGCGCATGCTCGACGGCATTGAGTTGCTCTCCCGCTTCCGCGCCCGACGAAGACTCGACATTGGGTTGCGGTACGGGGAAGCCTTCCAGCGAAAAATCGCTGCCCTCGACGGCGTTCATCGGGCGACACTCGCTGGGAGTGCTCGTCGTCGCAAGGACACCATCGGTGACCTTGACGTCGTGGTTGCTGTTGATGAAAGCGACCACGAAGCGGTGGCCAACGCCATCTTGAACCTCCCCGGAATTGCCGACGTCAAAGGAGCGGGTGATTCCAAAATCAGCCTGATCCTCGACACGACCGTTTTCGATGAGTCGTTCACGGTGGGCCACATCGACCCAAACGTGCTTGATGCCATCGGCGGTGACGACTACGAGCAGTTGGAAGCAGGAGGGACCATCGACGCGCAGGTTCGTCTTGTTCCGCCTCATGTTGAACCGTTCACGTTGGCTTACTTTACCGGCAGCAAGGAACACAACATCGCTATGCGGCAACGGGCCATCGACCGCGGCCTTCGCCTGAACGAATTCGGATTGATTCCTGAAGCCAAGGCGGGCGAACTCAAGGGCATGGATGCAGCCGTCCATTCACTGGTCGCCAGCGACGAGGCGGCGATTTATGCTCACCTCGACATGGCCTATGTTCCTCCTGAACTGCGAGAGGACATGGGTGAAGTCGATGCGGCTGCCAGCGGCGCATTGCCAACCTTGATCCAAACCTCTGACATCCGAGGGTCGCTTCACAACCACACCACCTTGTCGGACGGTGAAGCGAGTCTGGAAGTGATGGCGGACACGGCTCGGAAAATGGGTTGGTCCTGGCTGGGGATCGCTGACCACTCGCCCACGCTGAAAATCGCCAACGGCGCAAGCGCAGACGACCTGCTTGCGCAAGGACGAACCATCAAGCAATACAACGCCGATTGGGCCGCAGAGGGCGTCGATTTCCGTTTGTTCCACGGGGTGGAATCCGACATTCTCGAAGGAGGAAAACTCGACCACCCCGATGACGTGCTCGCAGAATTGGACTACGTGGTGGCCAGTGTCCACGCCATGACGAAATGGCGGGGCAGGGACGAGGTTGACAACACGGAGGAGTTGATGAAGGTCATCGACCATCCTGCCACCACCGTGCTCGGCCACCCGACAGGACGCATCTTGCAGGGGCGGGAAGGCTACGAAGTGGACTTGTTTGCCGTGCTTGAGCACATGGCTGAGCACAACGAAGAAGGACGACTCAAAGCGGTTGAACTCAACGCCAGTCCCTATCGTTTGGACTTGGACTGGCGGTTGTGCAAACACGCCAAAGGACTCGGGGTGCCCGTCGCCATCAATCCCGACGCACACTCCATCCGTGGCCTGAGCGACATCGCTTACGGCGTGATGACCGCCCGCAAAGGGTGGCTGGAACCAGAGAACACGCTCAACGCGCTTGGTGGAGCCGATCTCGCATCCAGATTGGCTTGAGGCCGTGAAGCACACATTGATGACTCTCGGGGATGTGGAAACACCATGCGAACCCTCCGAACCGTGATCATGGGCAGCATGATGGTCATTCCGGGACTTCTGCTGGGCCTCTTGATCTGGTACATCGCAGGGAAACCCGAAACAGAACCGCTCGAAACCCTCATTTGCAACGGTATTCCATTGACTTCGATTTTCCTCGGATTGTACTTCGGGTGGCAAACCGGTGAAGAATACAGCGCCACGTACGAAGGCTAGGTGGGTCCGTGAAGCGTTCAGAAAAAGCGGAACGAATCGCTCAGCAACTGGAAGCCTTCTACCCAGTCATTCCCATTCCCCTCGACCACAGCAATCCGTTTGAGCTCTTGGTCGCCGTGCTGATGAGTGCACAAACCACCGACTTGAAAGTCAACGAAGTCACACCGGCCTTGTTCTCCAAAGCCAGTTCAGCGGCTGACATGGCCCAGTTGGAGGTCGAGACCATCTTGGCGGACATCCGTCAGGTGGGTTTGGCTCCCACGAAGGCCAAGAACATCAAGCGACTTTCTGAACTCCTGGTGGAACGTCACGGCGGTGAGGTTCCCGCCTCGTTTGAAGACCTCGAAGCCCTTCCTGGCGTTGGCCACAAAACGGCCGGTGTCGTGATGTCCCAAGCCTTTGGCGTTCCGGCCTTTCCCGTGGACACCCACATTCACCGTTTGGCCGCTCGGTGGGGTCTTTCCAACGGAACCACGGTTGAAAAAACCGAGCACGACCTCAAAGCGGTGTTTCCCAAAGAAAAGTGGAACGATTTGCATTTGCAAATCATCTTCTTTGGCCGAGAATACTGCCCGGCTCGTTTCCACGACCTCACGCAGTGCCCCATCTGTTCTTGGGCTGCCTCAAAAAAACGAATTCGCGAGGAGACGAAGCGTTAACGCATCAGAACAGCGAGAATCCTCGCCCAACGATGCTCGTGATCAGCACAACGGCGGCGAGCATGAAGGCAATGCGTATGCCGACGTGCTGTCCTTGCTCTTCTTGCGCTTCTCGTACAAAGGCATAGCCGAGCATGGTCAGCGCACCGGTCTGGAGAACGGCACTCATGGCGCCGAAGAGGGAGATTTGGAACATGTAACTGTCCACATCGTCTGCGTATTCTTCGGCCTCTTTGGTGTCGGTCATGTCGTAATCGGCCGTGTCAGGCATCGAAGAGGCGAATGGAAGTTCACCGAAGGCTGCGGAAAACACCAACAACGCAAGGCCAATCATCAACCATTTCTGAAAGGTGTAGATGTTGCCTTTCAACATGCTCGAAGCAGGCGGCTGGTACGGTGATGCGGCAGCAGGTGCAGGCGGGAGTGGAGGTTGCATCAACCCAAAGAAGAACAAAACGGAGTATCAATGTTCCCGAATCGTCATACGCTGAAGATGCTGCTCGCACCTTCCAACAAGACGGCCGTGATCAATGAAGCCAAGCCGGCCACCCAAGTGAGTTGAATCATCTGCCCGATGGCGCTTGTTCGCGTACCACCTCGAAGCCGGGTGGCGATGGAGGACACCGCAATCACCTGCATGATAATGAGCAACGAGATGATGATCTTGAACATCCGGATGTTGTCATCCACGGAGGAAGCGTCTTCCATAACCGGCAAGGCAACACCGCCGCCGAATTCTGAAAGAGCACCAACATCGGTTCCCACCAGTCCAGTCGCCACCCCAGCGATGGCGTCACCCAACTGCAACACGATGGCTGTGGTGACGTTCAAGGAGGCGACGCTCGAAATCAACAACCCGAGTGCAACACCCCACATGGTGTTGGCTGACAGCGACCGACGGTTCCGGAGCGAAAGCAGGTTACCGACCGAACGGGACACCATTTCGGCGGTTTCTGCGGGCTTTCCGGAGGATTGTGAACCCTCGATGTAGATGCGAGTGTATCGTGAAATCACGGCCGAGTTCGTGTCGGCGGTGAAGTAATCCCAGGCTCGGTCGGAGTCAATGCGGGTGGCCAACCGCTTCTCAAGACGGTCGATGGAATTGTCAAGCATACCGAAATCAATGCCACGAAGGGCTTGGATGGTCGCTGAGGGTTCGGCTGAACGCGCCTGTGCCGTTCCACCCAAAGCACGAATGAAATCCGGATAGGTCTCGTCACGCCGTTGAATCTGTCCCTCTTCGCGACGCACCAAAAAGGCAGGAACAAGCAAGGGGGAAAACGGAATGGCAATGAACAGCAGGCCGTATTTATCCCACTGAGACGTGATGGTGTCCCAAATCCAAATCAGGGTGAACACCGCCAAAACCAACAAGCCGGCGGTGATGGCGCCTGAAAGAAGCAGGGAACGGCGGAAATTGATACGAAACGGCGTGTCCATCTCGTCTCTCGCAAAGGTCTGGTCCTTCGGAATTGTCGCCCGAAAAGCGAACACGGCACCGATCTGAATGAACATAAACAGAAGCGACGCGAGCAACAAGAATCGCAAACGACTGGCGATTTCAATGGGTGTATCGCTGTCACTCCCCACCTCAAAGAGCACCAAATGAATGCCAGCGATCACCAAACCGAACAAACCAGCGGTCACCAGCGAGACGTAGATTTCCTTGAGCGTGTCCACCGACTCGAGGCGTGTGTCGTACAGCGTGTTGTACTGCTCAGCAATCGTTTCCTGTTCTGAGCGCATGAATTCGTCGATGGGTTGACCCGCTTCGATGGAGAACGCCATTCGGTCAAGGAAGTCCGACCACAACGGCGAGGGACTCTGATGAGCAACGATACGTGCGGCCTCGGGTAGAGAGGTGTGCCATTTGTCGACCAAGGTCTCAATGCGTTGCACTTCCGATGCCAGCTCACCGTAATCTCGCATTTGTTTGAGAATATCAAAAATGGATTGGGCGCCCACTTCACCGATGGAAAGAATGCCCATGCGCGTGATGAACATGTGCATCTCGGCTTCGATGAGCGTGGCTGAGCGTTGAACTTCGAGCACCGGGTACGCCACGGCCGCCAACAAGGACATCGCGGTGAGCATGAGCACAAACAGCACACCGGTAAAACCGGCGAACAAGGCGCCTTCACCCAACCCTCCGGTGAGGAACACCAACACGATGGCCGTCAGAAACGTCACGGCGACGATGGGCGCCACGTAGATGGCGAGAAAACGCCCGACGGGCATTTCAAGACGTCGAAGGGCAATGTGCCAAATTGGCATGCGCTCCATGTCT
>JAYQAK010000019.1:17691-22294 GCA_038136695.1 Candidatus Poseidonia sp. | reverse complement strand
CGCAGGAAAATATCGAACACGGGTGTGTCTTTGCCGCCTTTGCGTTGTGAACGGATGAACAGCACTCCGTTGGCCTTCACGCGGTCGCCGGGATTCAAGCGCCCTGCCAAGTCTTGCTCCGCAATGCAGAGAATGCGCTCGGGTTGAATGCCACCCTTCATTTGCTCGGGAAGTTCTTGGAGTTCGATGAATTGGGAATTGATGAGGTGCGAGGATTGCTGCTGGAGCAAAAAGCGTGTTTGGCGTTTGGGTCGTCCACAACCGCCCTCAATTTGTGAACACTCCAACGGCTCGATGAGTTCCTGTTCGTTGGGTTGCTTGATGTGCATCACGTGCCCGCAGGCAACGCACTCAAAGACAGCGGTGTACAAGCGAGGTCGGACGCTGGATATTTTGGTGGTGACGGCGTCGATGGCGATGAGGCGATCGATGTCCGCAGCGCGAAGCTGCGACACGGTTCGTACTTGGTCGGGTGGAAGGTGAATGATGCGAACAAACGGCATGATGTTGCCCGCACCGATGTCGAGCATGAATTGCTGGAGAGCTTGGTTGGCAGCGTCAAAATGCAGTTCGGGTTTAGCGAGAATGTCTTGGGCGAATTCGTGGTCGTACCCCTCCACCTCTCGATAGGAGACGTCAAGTGATTCTTCATCTGGCCACATCTTGGAGAGGTTGTGAATGGCCTCGGAATACTTGTCTTGCAGCAAGGAAGTCCAGCGAGCCGGGAGGTCGAATTCTTGAATCGCTGCCATGGTCTTCGCCGCCGGGATGAGGAACAACATTGCCTACGGAATATATACGTTGTTCGCGCCGAAGTGGACCCCTTCGTTTCCTGTGGAAAAAAAGAGGCTTGCAGGCCAGTGGTTGACCGGGGCAGATGGTATCAGGTGGAAACCCTCCGCAAAGAAGAATCCATGTAGCCTCACGGCTTCGTCCGACCCATGAGAGTCACCTTCGCCCACGGCTTGTGGAGTGGTCCCGACAGCAGCAAGGCGGCCTGGATGCGGCAGCAAGGTTGGGAGGTGGTGGCCCTCGACATGCGCAAGTACGGATGGGATCAGGCCAGTCAAACCAAGGTGGTGTTGGAAGCCATCGATGAAATGGGGCCGTTTGACGTGCTCATTGGTTCATCGTTTGGAGGCTTAGCAACGGCCAATGCTGCGGCTCAGCGACCCGAACACAAACTTCGTTTGGTGCTCTTGGCGCCGGCGTTTGGGTACCACGAACTCGTTGCCGAAACGCTGGGTGAAGAAGCCATGGCGGCGTGGAAAGACAACGATGCACATGAATTTCTTCCACCTGGGTGGGACGAAGCCGTCGTGTTGCCGTGGTCTTTTGTTGAAGCGGCCCAAGCCCTGGCGTGGCCTGACCTTCCCCACCCAACGGCCATTCTCCACGGCTCGGGTGACGATGTCGTGCCGTTGGCCAACAGTCAAGATGCTCAAAAGGCCCACCCTCACCTTCACCTCGAAGTGGTGGACGACAACCACCGCCTTCACGGCAGCCTCGAACACCTGCCAGCCTTGGTGGACCGGGTTCTGAAGGCATGAAGGTCAAGCGGTGAGTTGATGAAACGCCGAGCGATGGCCACTGCATGAGCAAGGGCATGGACTACGCCAGTGCCGGCGTGGACATCGACCTCGAAGGGTCGGCGGTTGCCTCGCTCATCGGTGCCCTGTCGAAAAGTGTCCGCCAGCCCGGAACGCCGGGTGCTCCTGTTGACCTCCCCGGTGGCTTCGGAGGACTCGTTGAGTTTGGCGACAATTTGCTGGCCCTTGCCACCGACGGGGTTGGCAGCAAATTGCAAATTGCCACGATGCTGGAGCAGTGGTCCGGTGTGGGCATTGATTGCATGGCCATGAACGTCAACGATTTGTTGTGCGTTGGGGCTGAACCCATCGCGTTTGTTGATTACGTCGCTGTCCCCAAGCCAGACCCTGTGATTCATGCCGCCCTGGGAGCGTCCTTGGCCGAAGCGTGCCGGCTGGCTCGCGTCACCCTTGCCGGTGGAGAAACCGCTTCGCTTCCCGGTATCGTCACCGAATTGGACCTCTCTGGAACGGCCCTCGGCTGGCTACCGAAAGGTGACGCCATCACCGGAGAACACCTCGAAGAAGGTGACGTGCTCATCGGTTTGCCCGCTTCGGGCATCCACTCGAACGGGTATTCGCTGGTCCGCAAAATCGTCGACCACGCAGGACTTACCTACACCGATGCAGCACCCTTTGATGTGCAGCACCCGCACCGAGATGTGCATCGTTGGACCGAGGGTGCGGCGACGTTGGGTGAAGTTGTGCTCAATCCAACACGCATCTACTGCGACCCCGTTGTGGATCTGCTCAACGAAGCGCGGGGAGATGCCCCGTTCAACATCAGCGACATCCACGGCATCTGCCACATCACGGGTGGTGGACTGTCGAACCTCCTCCGCCTGCACCCAACCCTCGGCTGGAACATCCACACACCCCTGCCCGTGCTGCCTGAATTCAACTGGTTGCAAGCGGCCGGAGGCGTGGACACGAAGGAGATGTACCGCACCTTCAACATGGGCATGGGTATGGTGTTGGCCGTCAATGCTGACCACGCAGATGCCATGCTTGCATGGTTGTCGCAACGCATGCCTGGCGCAGCCATCGTCGGGCACGTGGTCGACCACGGCCACCGCGTTCTCCACGCCATCGAAGGCGTGGAATTTTCGCATTACTGACCTCAACCACATCGGTGCGGTCATGAGGGAGAAATAGTTCGCAAGACCATGGCCGATGAGCACGCAGCGTCTGCTCGGGAAGGCCATCTTTGGCTCGAGGGCAAGACCCTCGTGCACCTTCGCCACGACCAAGAGCGTCCTACACACATGCCGCGAGGGCCTGCGAAGCGGACCGGACCGGGGTTCCTCAACCCGGCCATGGCACCCGCGCGGACCCGTTCGGTGATGTTGCTCGCCGATGCGCTTGAGCACGGATGGCTGGTTGGTGAAGAACAAGACCTTCGTGCCCTCGATGCGCTGTGCGCCACCGGCGTTCGTGTTCGGCGGTGGCGAAACGAAGTCCCGGCACATCTGCAACCTCGACTTCGCATCACCGCCAACGACCTTGACGCGTTCGCTTTGGATTGGCTCAAAACCTCGCACGCTGTGTTTCCACCTTCGGTCAGCGTGGAACATCAATTGGAGGACGACCGTTACGAGCGCCCGCTGGTTGGAGCGATGCACAACGGGATTTTCATGATGCAAAACGACGCTCGAATCGCCCTGATGGAAGCGGCGTACCAGTGGATCGATTTGGACCCCTTTGGCTCACCCGTGAACTTCCTTGATGCCGCCGTCCAGGGCCTTTCCCGCGTTGGGTTCCTTGAGGTTACCGCCACGGACACCGCAGCGCTCACCGGCTCAAGCCCGGGCTCCCAACAGCGAAGGTACGGCGCGAAGGGCATCGTTGACAGTTACGCTCACGACGATGCCGTTCGGGTGCTTTTGGGTCTGGTCGCCACCACCGCTGCCCGCCACGACCGAGCCATCGAACCGGTGTTGGCCTTGTTTGACGGCCATCATGTCCGCATCAGCGTCAAGGTCCGCCGCAGCAGAGAAGGGGCCTCAAAGGTGCTTGAACACATGGGTTGGCGCATTCGCAACGAAGACGGCACCTATCGCTTTGTCCATCACCCAACTCCGGACGAGGTCGAGCGGGGAAGCGGTCCGATGTGGATTGGTCCGATGTGGGATGCCGACATCGCCGGTCGCATCACGGAAGAGCGAGCGTTGGAGCTTTGTCGCCCGAGTTCCGACGATGTGGACGTTGCGCGACAGTTCGGTTTGGTTTGGGGCGAAGATGACGAAGAGTACGCTGCTCGCGAGGTGCGACGCAGTGTTCGCTACATCGCAGAAGCGGCGTCGTTGATGGCCAAGCAACATGCTCTCTACCACATGGACGATCTCCCCAACATGGCCGGTACCGGGCAAGCCCCCAAAATGGACGTGCTGTTTGATGCCCTTCACCAAGCAGGATTTGCAGCAGCGAGGGTTCCAGACATCGACCCGTTCTTCGCCACCGACGCACCGCACGAGGGCCTGATGGACATCGTTCGTGGTTTGGTCCCTTCGTAACGGGCCAAAACAGCGAGCCTCAACCGAAGGAAGGATCGATATCGGTCACGTTGGTCTCGTCGGGAGCTGGCAGCATTTGCGAGGCATTCTCGATGATGTCGCGGACGCTGTCCTCAATGGAACGAGCGTTCTCCAACAACTCGGTGAGCGGAATTTCGAGCCCGGTCAAATCGCTCACCGCTTCCACCGCCAGGGCGGCGGCCCGAGCATCGGGATACATCGGGCTGGCTTCGGACAGCAACGCGGTAATGTCGATGCCCAACCGGTCGCCCTCACCAAGAAGAAAACCGGTAATGCCAGCGACGATACCCTGCTGGATGGGTTCGATGTCGAGTTGCTTCAATCGCTCTCGTGCGGCAGGGATGGACCCCACGCCGAACAATTCGCCGTTGCTGAGTTCCTTTTCGGGGCGGGTCAGCCCGTCGATGATGATGAGGCGATCAAACCCTCCTTTGGTGAACCATTCGAGCACCGTTGAAGCGAACATGATGTCGGTCTCGT
>JAYQAK010000019.1:0-17591 GCA_038136695.1 Candidatus Poseidonia sp. | reverse complement strand
CCTCCTTTGGTGAACCATTCGAGCACCGTTGAAGCGAACATGATGTCGGTCTCGTTGCCGAACTGTATCTCTGAAGTGAACACGCCGAGCCCGTTTCCCTGGTAGACCCGAACAGGGTGTTTGGGCACTTCGTCGTGGATGAGGGCTACCGCCGGGAAATCCTTGTGCATGACCGTCCCGAGTTGCTTCAAACCGAGCGTCTTGATGATGTGCGACGTGGAAATCACGCCCACCATGCCCGCCGTGGTAAACCCACAGATGGCCACGCCGCCCGTGGTCGGGTCCGCATCTTGGTGAAGGACGAGTGAATAGGATTGCAGATTTGCATCCATACCATGGCCTCCGGTTCCAGTCCAATCGTCAGCCCGTCAAAAGGCTCACGGAGTGTTCATTCTTCCCAAACCGCCCAGTCTTCCCAGCCCTCTTCGCGATACCACCAGACGCCGTCCTCGTCTTCCCACCATTCGGTGCCGTCCTCGTCAACGGTGATGCCGTCGTCAGCTTCTTCTTCCTCTTCAGAGGCATCGGATTCGGCTTCGGTGGAAACGGCATCCTCTGCCGTGGCTCCAAACTCAAAGGCGTCGGCGCTGCTACCAAGGGTGACCGAGGAGGCGAGTCCTTCTGGCGCGGCCTCGTGCAAATCTTTGCCCGATTCTTTGAGTTCATCAAGCGACTTTGAAGCGCCCAAATCCAGGCTCTCAACGGTCTCAGCACGGCCCGTTGGGGCATCCATCGCCATGCCGTAATAGTCCTCATCGTCATCATCATCCTCGACCTCGTCCATGCCTCGGCGCATGTAGAGAACACCGCCAATGGCTGCTGCAATGGCGATGAACAAACCGATTCCAACAACAACCGGTGTCATGGCGCTGGAGGCTTCGTCAGCGTTTGTGTTGGTGTTCCCGTCGTCCACGATGGGAATTTCACCCAGGGTCCACAGGATTTGTCCTTCGGTGGTCGCCATGTCTTCGGTCATGGATTCGCAAGCGTTGTCCCCGACATCAAGGCACGTAAGCGTGATGATGTACCCTTTCCCTTGTTCGCCAGGGTACATGCCTTCGGTCGGACCGTTGCGCACGATCTTCAGCGTCAGGTCAACGGTCCCGTTGGCTTCAACCGTCACGGATGAATCGGGTTCGTCGTACGTCACGTCGATTGAAGGTGGCGTGGTCGGAATGATGGCCCAACCAAAGCCGACGGTGGCGCTGAACGGATTCGGATTTGTCACGGAACACGTGATGGTGACATCGGTGGCGTTCTCTTCCCATCCATAGGTTGCTGTACCACAATCCACGGTGGCTGGCAAGGTGATGTCGGGGAAGGTCGGCTCTTCGGTGGTGTTGGTTTCGTTGGTTTCGTTCTCGACCACCTCCGGCGACGCTTCGAGAGCGAAGGAGACGGACATGCCCGGAATGTAGTAGGTTGGTGGGTCTGCGGAAAGGTGGAACGTCAGGGTGCCGTCGTACACGCCGAGACCAGCAATCGCCATCTCGTTGCCGCGAACTTCAGCCACACCGTCATCGGCGACCATGCCCTCGGCGTTGGTCACCTCCCAGTAGGGTTCAAAATTCGCGAGAGCAGATTGCTGAATCACATCGTCCACGTTCACGGTGAACACGGTGTCAAAGTTCTGATCGTCATCAAGGTCAATGACCTCGTCACCGGTAATGGACACCGGTATGGTGCCAAAGGCTTCGGTGGTGTTGGATGTCCCGAGCAAGGGTTGGCTCGTTTGGTCCTCGTCAAACCCGGCGAACGTCACCTTCAGTTGCATCGGTCCAACAGCGGTGATGGGGCCAAGTTCAGCGAGTTTGTCGTATGCGAAGGTTGCATGGCCTGTGTCGTTGGTGGTGGCCGACACATCGTACTGAGCGATTCCTTCGACAACGTGAAGCCTCACCTCGTGTTGACCAAGGGCTCGTCCGTCCTGATGAAGGTGAACGTCAACCGTCAAGGCACCTTGCCGGGCAAGCAAGACGGTTGAGATGGACGATTCCTCGGAAAATCCACGGTATGTCACTTCAAGCGTCGTTGGAAGTGCTGTGTTGTTGCGCGTGTACACCGGACCAAACGTTGTGACGTTGTCCGACGCATTTCCGTATTCGTCAAAACCAACCACGGCCACGTGGTAGGGCTGACCATCCACCAGCGGTTGGCCGAGGCTGTCCTCACGGACTTCCAATGAACGCACGGTGGCATCCACAACATGCGTCGTGGTCATGTTGGCGATGGATGAGAAATTGGTGGCCGACACGTACACCCGATGCTTATCGATGGAAACGTCGCCTTGGCCCCACGTGATGAGCATCGCTCCTCCGGTGTCGTTGGCAACGTCTTGCGCAGCCACGTCTGGAACGTAGGATTTCGGTGTAGGGTAGGGGATAACGACATCCAGCGGCGACGAAAGGTTGCTGGTCACGCCGAAATCGTGGACGCTTCGCACCCAATAACTCCAGCGTTCGCCGGGTTGAACGCTCATGTCAACGGATTGGTTGATCGGAGAGGTGGCATAGGCCTGTTGGGTGTTGGGGCTCTGTCCCGTGGTGGCTCGATAAATGGCGAAGTTCATCAAATCGTCACCGAAATCGCTCATGTTCTGCCATCCAAAGGTCACCCGGTTGGGTTGGGCCTCAACAAGCGTCAACACCGGCGTGGGCGGGAGTGCAATGTTGGGCGCCCCGTCGACATAGGACACGGTTGGCGCGTGGATGACAAACGACCCGTCTTGGGTGGTGTTGAACGTGAACGGAACCACGAACGTTCCGGTACCGCCCGTCATCTGCTGATTCAGGGCGTTGCTCAGATTTCCGGAGAGGTGGGGGTTGACGTTCACGAGGAAATCGGCGTGATAGACGATGTTCAGGTTGGAGAACGTGAACTCGCCGTCGGTCAGCGAATTCATGCTGAAGTTGACCTCGCTCATGGACACCCCGTAGGCATCGGAGGTGGAGTTGAGGCCGTTGCTCATGAAGTTCAGCATGCCCGTGAGGTTGCCTTCGAGGTCAACAACCGAGAGCATGGACAAGCCGTTGCTTCCGTTTCCGGCATAACCTTCCGCGCTGAAATCAACCTCGCCGTTTGAATCGACGTCGTATCCGACACGGTGCCAGGCCGACACGAACACGCCGTGTTGGGTGCCTTCACCGGCAAGAACCAGATGCTCCTTGAATCCGTCACCGTCCAAGTCACCGAAAAACACGGCGCGAGGCGCCGTCCATGGCTCGAGAATGGCGGAGGCCTGGCTGCGAACACGGTTATCCGTGTTCCCCCAGTTTTGGAATCCATAGGCCGTGATGTTGCCCTCAAGGGTTGAGGGATTGCCGTCAGGCGAACCGGTAACGGGAATCAGCACCGTGGCGTTCATGTCAAAGTTGTAGTCGAGAATGGTGGCGTTGGTCAAATCCACGAGGTTGTTGTGGTTGTCACCGTTCCAACCGTTTGCTCGATTCTCGATGGAGCGATGGCCGGTTGAGCGCGAGGACAGGATATCGAGGTCGCCGTCCCCGTCGAAATCGCCAACGATGGCGTCCGTCGAGATGCCTGAGATGGTGGACACGCTCGCAGCAGCGCCGTTGCTGGAGTTGGACCAGAACACTTCGGTACCGTCGTTGTTGGAATCAACGGCGATGAGAATGGGAAGGTTGGCGCTGCCGTTGAAATGGTCGAGCAGCATGTGGGTGAGCGTGGCAGGGGTCTGCGTCCCAGCGATGTTGATGGTCAGTGAGCTTCGCTGGGTGAAGGTGTTGCTTCGGTTGCTAAACACATCGACCGCCACGAGGCCGTTGTTTTGAATCGAAACCATCTCCGCTTGGCCGTTGCCGGTGAAATCAATGAACCTGAGGCCTTTGATGCTGCTTGAATGGGTGACGTTCACAAGCGGTTGGAAGGTTGTTCCGGTGGTGCTGTTGGTGAAGTGAATGCACAGCCGACGGTTGCCGGGGGCGTAGTTGATCACATCGTCGTACCCGTCACCGTTGACATCAGCGCTCATGGAGCGGGTTACGTTGGTGCAGGTTGGCACCCACGAAGAGAGTTGAATTCCAGTGGCGTTGTCGTAGGAGAGCACGCGGAATGCGGGACCGGTGGTGGAAACGGTGGCGTTGGTGCCGTTGGTAACGGTGTAATTCGCAGTTCGAGAATACAGCACGAAATCGTCCTGGCCGTCAGCATTGAAGTCGCCCGACACAGCGTCGTGAATATACCCTGTTGGGAAGAAACCGCCGGTGAGGTTTGGAGCGAAGCCCACGCCGATGCTGGAACTGGAAACGGTCGCCCCTTCGGGAAGGTAAAACGACGGAGAGAGAGGGTTGCTGAGGGCGCCGGTGTTGGGCATGATCGGAAGGGTGGCGGTGGTGGCGCCGTTGGTGAACTCGATTTGTTGGCCGAAATTCCCGTACCCCGTTTGGTTAAAGGTCCATTCAAATTGACCATCCCCGTTGACGTCCAAATCAATGGACCCTGGCGTTGAACCGCTGGCATCGGGTTTGATGAAAAACGAGGCCCCGGTGACCGTCGTGTTTCGGTTCAATTCGAAACCAACAACGCTGTGTTGGCCCGATGAGACCGTCACCGTTTCTTCAGCCGTTCCAGAGGAAAACGTGGAGATGCTCCCCCCTTGAGCCTGCGCGAACATGACCGACCATGCAGGAGCGATGAAGAGAAGAGCGAGCAAAAAGCAGAGCGTTTCACGACGAAGCATAACGAGCCCTCAGTCTGATGTGGCTTCCACCCTGTTATGTCGGTTTCGCCTCTGTGAACCTTCGTTTTTGGCTGAAAATGTATCAATTTTCACAACATAATGTTATGAATGATAGGTCGTTCATTATCGGTGAGGGCGTGGAGATTGAGATTCACCGTACAGGCTGGCGACATAGAGATCGACCTTGAAGGCGCAGCCATCCAAATTGACGAACAGTTGG
Organism: Candidatus Poseidonia sp.; assembly: GCA_038136695.1. GTDB lineage: Archaea > Thermoplasmatota > Poseidoniia > Poseidoniales > Poseidoniaceae > Poseidonia. The sequence continues at coordinate 12,672 of JAYQAK010000019.1, read as the reverse complement.
CACAAACCAAGACCGAGCACACGTGGACCATGTTGCTTGAGCGCATCCGTGAGGCCCGTGAGCAGGCTCTTGAAGCGGCCGTTACGGCAGCCAGAGAAGCCGGTTTGCCTGAGCGAGGTTCGGCCTTCCGCGCCCTTCTCGAAAATTGTGCGCTCACCCGTAAACCGGACCAAGTTTTGGGAGCGATTCACTATCTGCGAGACGTTGAAGGCGTTGAGGACAGCCCTCCTCGGGTGGTCAACGAACTGTTTAGCGACGCCGGTATTGACCCGCCAGGCAACCTCTCCCTCTACCTCAACCGACTCAAAGAGCGAAATTTCCTCGTGGTGCCCAACGGGCGAGACGACAAGAACCGATTCGCAATCCTTACACCGGAAGGCCAAGCACACCTCGACAAGCGCTCACGTGCTTGAGGTGAACACATGGTGATGTCGGGCGGTGGAGCAGGCGACCCACGTGACGATGAAAGCACGGCAGAGGAAGCCGTTGTCGTGGATTATTCCTTCCAAAACCACGCCAAGACCGTTCTTCGCAAGGGACGATTTACCGGCTCTTCGTTCCGGCGATGCATTCTCGATGAAGCTGATTTGACAGAGGGAGATTTTACCCATTGTGATTTTCGACGAGCCTCGATGGTTGAAGCCGATTTGATGAAATCGGCATTTGACCACGCCGACTTTCGGGGTGCTGACCTCCGTAAAGCACGATTGAACCTCTCAAACTTCCGCAACTGCCAGTTTGAAGGGGCGGACCTTCGAGGCATCCGAGGCAAGTACGCCATCTGGCAGGGCAGCGACTGGTGGAACGCCATCATGGACGATGACTTGAGAAAGGCGCTCGCCAAAAAATGGCCGAAGCCTGAAGCCTGATCATTCGTCCTCAGCCAGCACCACTCTTGGATGCAAGGCCAGTTTGGCTCGTGCATTGAGCAGTGGGAGGGCGGCCATGGCCAAACAAAGTCCCATCAGTGTTCCACACAGGTACACCCAAATTTCGAAGGTCAGCATGAGGGCTTCGCCAAGATGTTCGGTGGCGGAACGGTTGATGAGGACGCTTCCGAGCACACCGCCTACGAGGCCGACACCGGCGCCGAAGACACAGAGTTGAGCCCCGCGACGTTGCAGCCTGTACAACATGGGCGCACCCACGAACAAACTCCCGGCCGTGGTGAACAAGGCAACGCTTCGAATCAAGTAACCGTTGGCGTCCCTAACACCTTCTTCGAAGGCCCGATACTGTTCAACCGTGGTGGGCTCCCCCTCCTGTTTGTTCGGTGTTTTCAGGAAGGTCTCGATCTCTTCATCGGTCAACCCGTCGTTGTGAAGTTGCCAGTCCTGCCAGGCCATGCCAAAGACGACCAGTGAACTCAGCAGCAACAACAAGGCAATCGTTCTCGGTCCTTTTTCATCGGGGCGAACGGTTCCGAGAAGGTCGTCGCTCATGCTTCGTCCTCCACTTCAATGTGTGGAGCGAGTCCATCTCGCATGTCGTCGGGAATGACCGTTGGTTCCATCGTGTCCATGCTCACACACACCGTTGTTTGTTTGGACTGCCACACCGGTTGCCCGTCTTGGTTGGTAAACCGATAGCGCCACACCAACGAGGTGGTGCCGAGGTGAGCGATGGTGATGGCGGCGTGAATGGTGTCTCCGTACTTCAAGGGTTGGAGAAAGGACGATTCGACATGAACCACGGGGAAGCCCAAACGGCGTTCGTAGAGCACAGACGGGTAATCTTGGCCGCATATCTCCGGCCACGTGGCTTCGAAAAAGCGATGAGCAAGGTCAAAGATTCGAGGGTAGTACGCAATGTTGGCGAGGTCGACCATGGAAAATTCAACGGTCCGCTCAAGTTCCATCACCATGGCTTACGCAAGAGCACGTTGTCCATGAACCCTTGGAAGGCCATGGGGCTCCAACACCCTCGCGCTTATATTGGGGTGGCGATTCGCCCGAATCGGCCCTATAGTGTAGCTTGGATATCACAGAGGCTTGCGGAGCCTCGAACCCGTGTTCGAATCGCGGTGGGGCCGCCATTCATAGCTCAGTAAGCGTGAGCGCGCATTCGAATCTGGTCGTCAAGCATGGCCACGGTGTCGGCGTCCCCTTCGTCGATGTTGTCATCGTAGTAGGTTTGAATGTGGTACGGATCGTAGTCCTCGTCGTTGATGACGTTGGCCATCAATGCTTTGGCCAATGGGGGGTAATCGGTGGCGATGCGGCGGATGAAAATGGGGTCTGTGTCCCATTCATCAGCGGTCTTCAGCATTTCAGGGCACTGGGAAAGGTGGGATACGGTCTCAAAGAACCCGTTCATGATGTAGTGGCCTGTGGTCTCCTTGATGTGGTCTTCAAACAGCGGATTCCACCAGTTCTGGCGGGATTTTTGGTATTCAATTTTGAAGCCTCGAGCCAAAGGTTGGCCAAAGCTCAACCTCCATTTCCAACCGTTGGTTCCATCGAAGATGATGGAATCGTTGGCGAAGTCAAAGGCGCCGTTCACCGTGTCTTCCATGTGCTGGCTCAGTGTTTGGGTGAGCGGTGAGGGGTGAAGTCCGTAGAGTTCGAAGAGGGTTCGCTGCAGTGGCTGCATGCCCTCTTGGAGCCAGGTGACATGGTCGTTGAGCAGGCCCAGCAGGTAGCCGGCCATCAAGTCGTAGGCGGGCATGTCGTCCTGCTGACGTACTTGCACGCAGGCGGTTTCGGGTTTCTTCACCAAACCACGCTTTGGGTGAACTTCAACGACGTCAAAGGAATGGTAGGAAAACGGGTTGCTCATCTTGACCAAGAAGCCTTTCAAGTCCACTTTGTAGAGAGCCAACCTGCCGACGACAATGAGGTGGCCCTCGTCGTCAAACTTCATGCGCTTTTCGTTTTGCTCGATGATGTTGGTCACGAGTTGTGCAGCGCGCTCAATCGCTTGAGCCCGCTTGACCATGTTCTCAAACAGGTCATCTCGACGCCCGGATTGGGTGGATGGATAGGTGGGTTCTGGGGTCAAGGCTTCACCAAAAATGTCATCGAGAAAGGACATGGGAGTTCTTCTCACGTGAGTCCATATAAACTCACGAATCCCAATCGACAATGTCCCATCCATTGGCCTTCGCATGACGACGTAAGGCGCCTTCGGGGCTCACGGCAATTCGATGTCCGCACCGTTCCATAAACCACGAATCGGCCAAGGTGTTCCCATAACCGTAGCACAACGAAAGGTCGTGTCCGTGATCTCGAGCGTCGGCTTCAACCACCGGCACCTTTCCTTTCCGACGGGGGACGCTCCAACCTCGCTCGGAACCCGACAACCGGCCCGTGCGTTGGGCAGGGCCGCATCCGTACACCGTGTCCATGCCGAGCACCCGACCCATGGCTTCGGCCATCGGTGCCACGGTTGCGGTGACGAGCACCAAACGGTGCCCCTGTTCACGGTGCCATTGCAAACACGCCCAAGCCTCGGCGGGAATGTGGGATTTCAAGTGATGCTCGGCAAGGTGGTCCGAATACATCGTCAATACATCCCAGGACGCCAGGGAGAGGTGGCCGCGATTGCGCGCCGCATCGTACACAGCCCGCCCACGCAGAAGGTTGGACAAGAAGCCGGAAGTCCATGCAAGCGCGCCCCATGGTATCCTCCAGGGGCGTTTTTTGGCGAGGTGGGCGGTGAGTGTTTTCTCGCTGGAGGCGTTGAGCAGCGTGCCGTCCAAATCAAAGTAGGCAGCGACGCGAACCTCCTCCATGGTCGTGGTCAATGCGGAGCCCTACATGAGCCACTCGCTTCCGAAGCGAGGTTCGCTTCAGTTCTGAGGGGGTTCATCAGGCACCGGCCCGTACACGCGGCGACCTGCTCGGTGATCTTGCCACCAGGTGAGCGATTGGCGGAGATTTCGCGTGATGAAGAAACCAATTTTCCGAGGGGTTAGCCCGTGATTCCTGAGCTTTTGGTCATGGTTGAGGTTGGCCACGATGGCTTGTGCAGAGCATCCGGGGTTGGCCATCACAAACCGTCGGATTTCAACGCAAAGACGCTCGAATCGTGCCTGTTTTTGCTTGCCTTTTGTTTGGTGTTGGGACATAAACGGCGAAATCCAAGTGAACCGTTATGAAAGATTCGTTGGGACTTCACTCGAAGGAAACGGACTGGGTGGTCTTCCAGTTCGCCGTCGCCAACTTCTTCGCCTTTCCGTCGGCGATGATGGGGTGGATGTCGTTGAGACGGCCGTGCATGCCGTGGACTTGGAATTTGACCCTCAATTCAGCCACGCGGTCTCGGTGAAGGGCTTCGTCTTGTTCGTCGTCCAAAACGACGGATGCCAAGGTCGTGCCCTCGTTGGCACAACGGATGGTGAGGGTGTTACCAGCATAGCTCAGTGCTGGACGGAAATCCCAGTCGTCGGGGTGATGCATCCAAACGGAGAGATCGAGGGAGACCGTGTCTCGAAGCGTCACACGTCCGATTTCTACCGTGTCAACCATCGTAACCAACCCGAGCCAAGCAACGCCGCTTCATACCCCTTTCGCTTTCACTCGTTGGATTCTCCAACGGCGACCTCGGTGAGGCTCGGTCGCATGATGAGGACCTCCACCTTCAAACTCCAATCGTTTCCTGGGTCGGGGTCAAGTTCACCGATGAGTGAATCGGGGTCCGATTGTTTAGCGATAACCGACCAAATCCACGTGCCTTGGCCTCGATTGGCTTCGCGAGAAGACAACAGCCAACCAAGCAATTCTTCCGCAGAATCGGAGGTGTACATGCCGTCTTCGCCGGGTGCGTTCATCGCGTCCTCGTTCATCTCGGCTCGAGCGGGGTCGTTGGTGGAATAATTCCCGGGTTCGGTCTCCACGGATCGGCGATAGTTGTCGTCCACGATCTGAAGGGCCAACGTGAAATTGTCGTGGGGTGGAGCCACGTCCCGATTCAGTTCCAAGACTGCGTTGAAGCCCATCACTCGCCCTCGCTCGCCAGGCGTGATGTTTCCTGACCAGGTTTCGCCTTGGTCGAGGTATTCATTCCACGACATTTCGACGGTTTCCGTGACCCACGTGACGCTGAAGGTACGGGTGGTCACGTTGAGGGCGAACGGCTGAACGGCAAACGCTCCGGCAGCATCGTCGACGCGGAGCATCCCCAAAATCAGTCCCGAGGTGGTGGTGTCGACGAGCACCGTTGGTGTGGTCTCGTCGGCATCGTTGGTCGGGTCGCCGTCACCGTCGCTGTCCTCTGCAGCGTTCAAATCCCAGGCGTAGGTCAATTCATCACCTTCGGGGTCGAACGATGCTGATGCATCAAGCAAGGCAGCATCACCGGCGCGAACACTGCTGGGCATGGTGATGTTGATGGTTGGGGCGCCGTTGACGATGATGGACGCAATGGCGTCATCGGTGCCTCCTTGGTCGTTGGTCACCGTCAAACGGACCGTGTACTGGCCGTAGCGCAGATAGGAGTGTGACGTGAAACCGACGACGGTTTCTGCGGTGGTTCCGTCACCAAAATCCCAGACATACCCCGTGATGACGCCTTCAACGGGCGATGACTCGCGGGCGTCGAGGGTCACCATTTGACCTTCCTGAATCAGCGTCGGGTAGGCTTCGAGCGAAGCCCGGGGATCAACGGTCGTGTCCAAGGCGCCGAGGCACCCGGAAAGGACGGTGAACATCAGCATCACCACCAACCCGATGGCAGAATGCACAGGTCGGACCGTTGCCAGCACGAGCGATAGGCTTCCCTCACCCTTTCTAATGGTTCGGGAACCGTGATTAAACAGAAGCCTCGTTTTCTTCGTCCTCAAACGTGACCGCAGCAGGGAGGTCGCCTTCAATCCGAGCAGATTCGTACGGGTCCTCCAGCGTGGAGACATCAGCGATTTCTACCTCGTCCACGTTCGTGAAGGAGGTCCCTTCTTCTTCATCCAGCAGCGCTTCAACTTCGGTTTGCCCGGCATCGTAGGGAGCGTCCACCGCAGTGTATTCTTCGTCAACGTGCTCTTCTTGCTCGAACAAGTCCTGCGCTTCCATGGCACGAGCGTGTTGCAACGCTTCAAAGGCTCGACGATGGTCTTCTTCCTTGTCGGTTTGGGAAACGTTCTCCATCGCCGGCTCGGCGGATAGGGTTCTTTTTCGAAACCAATCTCGCAAGCCCATGAGAGGTCGTGACGGCCATGAGGTTTAGGAGTGATGTTCAAAGAGGGTGTCGTTCGTTCTTTTGTCATGGGACAGGACCTTTTCCAAGGAGAGAAAGTCTTGGCCTTCGACTTGGAAACCACGGGTGTTTCGACCAACAACGACCGAATCGTTCAGTTGGCCCTCATTGGCACTCTCGCCGACGGGACGGCGGTGAACGTGGAACGTACGGTCAAGCCCGGCGTACCCATCCCGCTCGATGCCAGCCGAATTCATGGCATCTACAACGAAGATGTGCGAAACCTGCCCCCGTTTGCGGAGGTGGCCGATGAGGTGGCGGAGCTCATCGAGGGAGCCATCTTGGTCGGTCACAACGTGCGTTCGTTTGATTACGCCATGTTGAAGAAAGAATTCCTCCGCTTGGGCCGTTTGGCTCCGCAACCCAAGGCGATCATGGACACCTTGGAACTGGTCCGCAGGTTGCGTCTCCCTCGCCCCCACAACCTCGGGGCGTTGTGCCAGCGTCATGGCATTCGCCTTGAGGCGGCTCACACCGCTGCGGCTGACGCTGCGGCGACGATGTTGCTTTTTTGGCGGCTTTCGGTGGAACACGCCCCTGCCTTTCGACGCTCACTGGTGGAACTTGAGCGATGGATTGTCCACGGTGATGGAGCCAAGGACGCGTCAGAACTCGGGCCCGGACTCAACGATTTGGAACCCCTGGACGCCCTTGGCAAAATCCGATTGGACGGCGATGAGATGGTCATCTCCTTCGGCCGTCATCGTGGACGGTACCTCTCGGAAATCCAGGCGAATGACCCGTCGTACATCGCATGGTTGCTCTCTCCAAGTGGCCTTGAGTGCGAGGAGAGCAAAGAGCGAATCAGCGAGCACCTTCAATCCACAGACCGTTCGTGAGCCACGCCGTCTGGCAACGGTGACCAAGGAAGCACATCGCACCAAGAGCCGATGCGCCACGTCGCTCGGCTGGCCATCACCGAGCCGAGGAACATCGGGCCTTGGTGGCCTGAGGCTTGGAGGGTCTCCAACACCTCTTTCCCGCGTCCGTCGAACCGTGCTGACAACTGCTGCCCTGTAGGAATCGCACGCCCTGATGCGTCCAACGGCTCACACAACTCGAGGACGGCTGCTCCCGTGGCTTCCTCGTAGCGGTGGAGAAGAACAACGGCGTCGCAAAAATCCCCTTGGTGCAGTGTTCCAGATTCCTTGCGCCAACTCCACCAGTGCGGGCACCAGGCCTTCCAATCGCAGAACCCGCCGCAAGAATCGGGACCTGGCGTGGGATCGAGTGGAACAGGGGTTGGTTGGGTTGCCTCCCAGGCAGCGTAGGCATCGGCCAGCACGCTTTCGCCTTCAGCCGTCCATTTTGAGGCGGTTTTGGTGTACCACCCCTCGGTTCGCACGGTCGGCGCGGAAGGGTTGTTGGCGAGCAGGATGTCTCGATACATCCGTAGCTGACGATTGACTTCGGGCTTCAACGCCTTGGTCGGTGCGTTGCCTGTCTTCAAATCGGCCACCAGCCATCCCTTCATCTCGCCCGTTTCATCCACGTCGGCAAACAGCAAGTCCAAGCGGCCCATCAAGCGACCATCCCCGGTCTTGAGTTCGCCTTCAACCGCGATGGTCAGCGATTGCAAGTGCCTCCACAAAGCCACGGTCACCTGTTCGTGACCAAGATGGCGAGCCCCAATATGGTCCAGCAACAGAACGATGCCGCCGTGTTGTTGCTGTTTGGCTTCGCTCCATTTGGCATCTTTCCACTCGGGTCGCCTTGGGGTCGCCATGAAGGCTGCTTTCTCTTCCTCCCAACGTGTTTTCAGGAAACCTTCAGCGGTCAGTGGAAGCCATCCCGTCTCTTCGCCGGGACGGCCGCCCAAGTCCATGTTGAGTAAATCCTCAATGGAGGCGTGCACGGCGGTGCCCAACGAAGCCGCCATCCCCGCTTTCCGAGGAAGACGTTGGCGACTCAGCCAGTACATGCGAGGGCAGGTTTCGAACCGGTTCCAAGCCGAGGGAGAGAGTTGGTGTTGACGAGGTGCTTCTTGCCCGTCGCCGTCCATGGCGCCTGGTTTGACCCAAGCATCAAGAAGGTTTGGTGGCCCTTGAGGGGAAGTCTTGAAGGGGGCCGTGGACCAGCACGACACATGGATGCTCCAAGCCTTCGTATCAACACGGACATACAAACCGAGAACGCCATGGTCATCACCTGTTTTCCAAGCGTCGGAATGGTGTCCAGCATCGTTGCCCACTACCTCATTGAGAACTTGGAATTGGAATTTGTCGGTGGCCTGGTCGACGACCGCTTGCCCGCATTGGCGTTGATTCAGCAAGGGGTCCCGCTTCCACCCATTCGAGCCTACGCCGGAAAGCCGCAGTGCACCATTGAAGGATGCGACCAAGTTATTCTGTTGATGAGCGAAATGGTCGTCCCCGAATCGCTGGTTCACAAAATTGTCTGGGCCTTCTTTGAATGGTCAAAGGAACACAAAGTGCTCGCCGGCGTGGTCGTTGATGCGTTTGCCAAAGCCGGCCTGAAATCGGGCATGGACGGTGTCGACCCTGTGGTCGAATACGAAGACACGGAAGCCATCGACGTCGTGGGCATTGGATGCAACGAAGCGGTGCGAGAGATGCTCACCAGCATGGACATCCCATTGCTCGAAAACGGTGTGATTCGAGGTATGAACGCGGGCATTCTTTCCGAAGCCACGCGCCGTGGCATTGGTACGATGTCGATCATGGTCGAAGCCGATCCTCGGTTCCCCGACGCACGTGCTGCGGCCGCCATCATTGAACGGCTGAACAACCTGCTTCCGATGAACCTCCCTGAGGAACCGCTCATCGAAGAGGCCGAGTTGCTCGAGGCGCAATTGAAGGCGATGATGGAATCGGCGCCGGGCTACGACACCTCGCCTTCAACCAATGCGATGCTCTACGGTTGATCAGCCGAAATAATCCTTCAACGACGATTGCGGGGCTGCTTCAGTCACCGCTGTCTCCTCTTCCACCGCTACGGCGACGGTGGTTCCACCAAGGGCCTCGTTCAATGCTTCCTCGCTCCACACGGTCACGTTGAGACTGGTGGCCTTTTCCAATTTTGAGCCCGCCTGCTCGCCTGCGACCAGCACGTTGAGTTTCGCCGAAACGCTCCCCACCACCTTTCCACCAGCATCTGCAATACGCTGTTGAATCTCTTTGCGAGGGGCGGAGAGCGTCCCCGTCACGCAGAAGGTCATGCCGTCAAACACGCCGCCCTTGGCCTGGGTCGGTTCGACCTCGATGGTGAGAAGGTCCAGCAAATCTTCAACCAACGCACGGCGTTGAGCCAGCCCGTCCCTGAGTTGGAGAACAACGATGTCGCCCACGCCCTCAACGCTGAGGAGTTGGCGAAGGGCCGCGTTGTGGACGTGGGGCTTTCCGTTCTCATCGTCACGAGGCCCGAACCCTTCCTCGCCCGACTTGGCATGAGCAGCCTCCAACCATGCCAAGAGACCGGGAGCATCCCCGAGCACACGCGCCATGGAGGTGGCCAATTCGGGACCGATGCCGGGCAAACCGAGTGCGTGGAGGAAGCGTCCGAGGGTCATGGTCCGCGCCTTGTCAACCTCACGCAACACGTTGGTGGCCGATTTCTCGCCCATGCGTTCCAGCCCGAGCAAATCGTCCATCGTCAACCGATAGAGATCGGCACACGAGGAGATCAGTCCCGCATCCAGCAACTGTTCAACGAGTTTTTCGCCCACCCCGTCGAGTTCCAACGCTCGACACCAATACAGCACTGAACGGCTGGTGCGGGCGTCGCAAAACAAATTCAAGCATTTGAGAAACGCCCCTTCGACCTCAACCTCACCGTCGCACGCCGGGCAGGACGTGGGGGGTTTGATGGTGGAAGATGGCGGTAGGGTTGCTACAAACGGGTCGCCGGACGCATGGAAGCGTCCATCGATGTCGGCTTGGGTTGCTCGACCGAGCGCCTGTTCGATCTTTGGGATCACGTCCCCACGGCGGACGATGAGGACCTTGTCGCCAAGGCTGATGCCCAGACGTTCCACTTCGCCCACGTTGTGCAACGTCGTGTTTTCCACCGTGACGCCGCCCACCCGCTGCGGTGCAATGCGGGCGACGGGCGTGATGTTCCCCGTCCGGCCCGTCTGCCATTCCACGTCCATCAGCACCGACGTGGCTTCTTCAGGAGGGAATTTCCAGGCAAGCGCCCACCGCGGGTGATGGGCGGTCATGCCCAAGGCGTCCCGTCCGGCAAGGTTGTCCAGCTTGAACACCACACCGTCGATTTCGTAGGCGTAGCCTGCACGACGTTCGGTCCATACCTGCGTTGCCTCGTCGAGCAGCCCGGCGGCTTCGGCTGGCGTTGTGCCGTCGTGGAGCGTCCAGGGGGCCGGAACAATGCCCAGCGTGTCCTCCATCCAGGCCAGCATGTCGGTATCGTGGTCAAACGGAGGGACCGGTTGACTGTCGGGATGGCGGTCGGTGCCCAACGGGACTTGAGCGTCGTAGGCCTGAAACACCAAATCCGAAGCGTCGGCCTTGCCGTCTGCATGCTTTTGACGAAGCGCTCCGGCAGCGAGGTTTCGTGGGTTCGGTGACGTTTCACTGTACTTCGCATCGAACACGGCCAGAGGCATCACCACCTCGCCCCGAACGTGAACGTCAACGGGAAGGGGGAGCATGGAGGGGACGTTGGCTACCTTGAGGGCGTTGCGCGTGACGTCTTCGCCTCGCTCACCGCTGCCTCGTGTGGCCGCCCTCACCAGGCGACCCATACGGTATTCCAGCGAAAGTGCCGAACCGTCGAGTTTCGGCTGCGAAAGAAAACGGGTGGCACCTCCCGTTGTGGCGTTGACAAAATGATTCAATTCTTCGCTTGAAGTGGCCTTGTCAAGACTTCGCATCGGGAACAAGTGGTCAACTTTCACGCTGCCCGGCGGGACATCGGCCCCGACGCGACTGAGTTGTGGGTGATGAGGGTCAGCCGTCTTGAGTTCGTCCCACAAGCGGTCAAATTCAGCATCGGAAATCTCCGGCTCAGCCAGGTTGTAGTAGAGGTGGGAGTGGTGCGCGAGTTGCTCAGCCAACCACGCGACACGCTCGGTGGCGTCGTGCGATTTTGAGGCTTCGCCGCTCATGGTTTTTCACCGCTCCAACACCATATGAACCATCGCTTATGACGTCCTCAATCAAACTTCAGCGCCACGAATTCACTGTTCTCAAGCGGGCATCTTGACATGATGGCGTGCGGCATGAGTCGAAGGTGAACCTCGGCCACCACGTGGACGGTCGCCTCAAACATGTGCCCGGCATGAGGCTTCAGGTCGTCGTCGGAAAAGGTCGCGTGAAGGTGCGTGAACGCCTCGCCGTTTTCGCGCCGAGCCAGGTTGCCCTGAAGGGTCACGAGTTCGCTGCTTCCCTCGATCGTCACCCGATGATAGCGGTGGTTGTCGTCCATGTAGCCGTAGGTGCTGTTGCGTGTTCGTCCAATGCCGCTCGTGATGGCGGCAGCGTCGAAGCCGACTTCGTCGGCCAGTGCTTGCAGGCTGGCGTGAATTTCCTCGCCCGGGTCCAATCGGACAAACAGGTCGTCGCCGCTTCGCGTCCATTCCATGGGCCGTCTTGGTGCGGAAAGCCCATGAGCGTGCCGTTCACTCAGATTCGAGGAACTCTTCGGGTAACTGACGTGCTTTTTCCATGGCGTCAATGTATTCTCGGGCAACGGAAAGCGAAGCCGGATCACCCCCGAGCGGCAGCGGCCCGAAGATGCCCCACCCGTTTCGAAGCAGCATGATGCGGCGTTTTGGTTGCCGCTTCGCCAATCGAAGTCGTTCCCAAGGGTAGCGTTGGCCGTCGGCGAACAGATGGGTGGACGTGATGGCGTACCGCTTTGGCACGAGCAGCGATATGAGGTGAAGGCCAAGGAACACGTCCCAGAGAATGGCGTAGATGACCGGCGTGTTGGAGGCTTCCAAGAGCGCCCACGGCAACACCATCATCGCCGCCATGCTGCCGAGGTTGCCCCATTGACGCACCATCTCTTGCACGCCTTCGCTCTCCCAAGCAAAGCCACCACCGGGCAACGTACCGAGTTCAGGAACGTCCGAGCGTTGCTTGGTTAACCAATATCCGTCCCAAGCCACGATGAGCCCCAGCACGATGACAGCTGTCATGGCGACATGCTCGGCATCGGGAAGTGCAATGGCCATGCTGGTGCCTCACATGTGTCGCTGGTCGAGTCCCGTCAGATCGCCCGGCCCACCCCGGCGAAGCCGTGCGAAGAACAGCAGCACCACGATGACGAGCAAGGCCAACACCACGAGCAATGCGTTGAGGTTCATGTCATCGTCTTCCGTGCTGATTCCTTCCAGCATATCGGGAATGCCGTCGCCGTCATCGTCCATGTCCTCGGTTAACCAACTGGTGTACCCGGCAGGACAGTCCAGCACGTCTGGTTGGGTGTCCCCGTCCGTGTCCACTTGAGCGCAAGGGTCCAGCGGGAAGGCGTCTTTCGCATCGCTAAAGCCGTCGT
>JAYQAK010000018.1:18308-22470 GCA_038136695.1 Candidatus Poseidonia sp. | reverse complement strand
TGCACAAAAATATTCAAAGCAAACGAAGGCGTAACCATCCTTGAGTAGGTGGCAAGATGGTAGGTCATTTTCAAGAATTTGAAGATGAATACCTTGAGACCATGTATGAGTTTCACGAGCATGAACCGCTCGGCTTGGTCCGGACAGGAGATTTGGCGAGTCGATTGGGGGTGAGCCCAGCCTCAGCCACTGAAATGGTCCAGCGCCTTGCATCTCGAGGGTTGTTGGAATACCTCCCCTACAAGGGTGCTCGCCTCACGACTGAAGGGCTGGTCCACGGTCAGAAAATGAAGCGTCGGCACCGGCTTGCCGAAGTCCTTCTTGACCTTCTACCCTATGAGGGGGATGCGCACGAAACAGCTTGCCGTTTGGAACACGCCATCGACGATGACATGGAGGTCGCTCTGTCACGTCTCATCGGTCCGAAGACAACGGACCCTAGCGGTCGACCTATTCCCGCACCGACCAATGACATCGCCAAGCGACTGCTCGATAACCATCAGCCAAAAACCGTTGAACAACTTCAAATCGGCGAACAAGGCGTTGTGGCCGGCTCTCTTTTGCCTTCTTTGACGCTGGAACAACTTGCCTCAAACGGGTTCAGCGCCGGTGTCCGCATCACCCGGATTGAAGAAGGCCTTTTGATGGCTGATGGAAAAGTCCTCCAGCTTTCGGTCGATTGGATGCGATGTGTTTTTGTTGACGTCGGCGAAAATTCAGCGTGAACCCTTTAGAAGTGAGGTTTTCATCCCAAACCATGCCAGACTCAACCGAAGAGGTGGTGGAGGCTTCCCAGCCACCCACAGCAGGCGGTTTTGGTTTCCGTCTTTCTGAATCCATTATCCATGCAATTGACCGGCAGATCATCAGCTCCGGCTTGCGTTTGATTATGTTCTTGCCGGCATTTGCAGGCCTCACATATTTCGCAAGTTGGGCCTTTTCACAATCATCACCGACCTTTTGGCTCAACAACATTGAGCCAAACCTCGGAATGGGCTTTTCCACGTTTATGGCAGGCCTCTCCTTTGTGGTGGTCCTGGGCTACATTTTAGCTGTCGGCTTCCACCGCTACCGCGTGGGTATTTCCCTCAAGGCGTTCCACGACCGGGTGGAAAAATCAAACGATGAGCACCGTTCCGTTCAATCGCTTCAGGGGTATGATGGCCTTCTGTATCAACTCCAAACAACCATGGCTCATCACACGAAATCGCTTGGTTTCGCCTTGCTGGCTGTGGTCATGCTGGTGGCCGTCCTCTGGTACGGAACCGGTACCGTCTACGGCAACCTGTTCCTCCTCACTTCCGCATCGTTGGTCTTGCTGTCTGTTGGTCAACACCTACCTACCCGGTCGACTCCGTTCAACATGGTGGAACAAACCGGCTTGTTGCCTGCCTACATTCCACCGGTTCATCCGTCCACGCTGAACATGGTGTTTAACGACCTCATCAAGACTCACATGGACCCGCTTCTTCGGTCTCAATACGATGAATTCACCAAGGCGTTGGAGAGCGGCTTCAAGCGGGGCATCGACCGACACTTTGCCCATGAGAAGTTCTTGATGACCCTGTACAGGCACGCAACTGGATTGGACAGAAAGACCCTCGAGTCCGAGATGTCGGAGATTTTGACCAAGAAAGGCATGGATTTTGTGTTCTCACACGAGGTCTTCACCCTCGAATCTTGGTTGGAGTTGCTCGGCCTCATCAACAAACGCTGTCCTGCGTTTTTCCGCATGGTTGATCGGCTGAAGCAGGATTTGGAAAGCGGGAGGCCACCGGCCATGAACGACCTGATCTTTGAGGTGGACATGGAAAATGTCGTCACCAACAAGGCCAACCTGTTCACGTTGTTTCACAACCTCTCTAACAAAACACGAACCGTGGTGTTTCGTGTCCAAACACCGAATTTTGAACCAAAAGACCTGGCTCTGACGTATCGTTTGGAACCTGGAGAGCAATTTTGGTGGTCCAAGGAGGCTCTTCCCCTCGCTGCAGAAGGCGATGAGGATGTTCTCGGAAAGATGTCAGGATTGCTCAAGGACAGCACTGTTTCCTGGCAAACGCTCATTCCATCAACCAAGGGAGACGCAACGGTTTCCGTCCGACTTGAGGAAACGAACGGGGAGCTGCTTCTCGGTCGCCAAATCAATGTCCGCGTCCGCTCAGAATTTGCACACTGGTTGCGAACGACAGGTTCCTACGTTGCCTATTTGTTCGGTGGCTTTGGTGTATTCCTTTCCATCATGCTGATTCTTGTCGAAGTTTTTGGCGGTGCTGCGGCCTGACGTGGCTTCAACTGGCCAGCCATAGACTTGAAATGGTGTAGGTGGTGGAGTAGACCATGCGCGGATTCCCAAGGGACGCCGAGAAGAACCCCGACGCGGAACTTCGCGATGAGCTTCAATCCATGGAAGCCAAGGTTCGAAAAATGCGTGAGACCCGGAACAATTTCCGTGAACAAGCACGTGCCGTTGCAAAAAAGCGGGATGCTGTCCAAGAGCAATACAAAGAACATCGCACCAAGCTGCAAGAGATGAAGACGGAACTTGATGCCATACAGGCTGAGCGTAACCTCCACAGGGCCAAGCGGGATGCCATCAACGCCCAACTGAAGGACCTCTTCTCCCAAGCAAAAGGACGCCGTGGAGAACACGGAGAGCGGAAATCCGCCTCAGCCGAATACGCCCATTTGATGGGACAAATCAACAACCTCGAGGAGCAATTCCAGACCACTTCGTCGAGCACGAAGAAGGAAAAAGAAACCATGGAACGCATCAAGCGGATGAAGAGTCGTGTGCGCGAACTCGAGCCCGAAGTTGAAAAATTTGAAATGGTCGCTGTTGATCTATCCAACATTGACGAAGCCATTGCCACGCTCAAGGCCGAATCTGACGACGCGCACAAGTTGTTTGTCGAGGCCATGCAGCGTGCTGATGAAAAATGGTCCGAGTACAAAGAACAACTGGAGCACCGAGACTTCCTCAAGGCAGAGGGTGACCGTCACCACAGTGAATCGGTAGAGCTTCACGAAAAGGCCAACGGCATGCATGAAAAAATCGACGAACTCATGGTGGATGTCAACAAAGCACGTGAGCAACTCAACATGGCCATTGAAGAGCGCAAGTCGTGGATGTCCGACCACAACAAAGCCGTCAAGGCTGAGATGAAAACCGGTGCCGAATCCGATGAAGTGGCCGACATGCTGGTCAATTCCCTTCTCAACGACGGAAATTTGGTGTTCGGCGGGATCGGCAAGGAGGATGGCAATGCCTCCTCTCGGGGCAAGGGCTCCTCCAAGAAGAAGAACATGCGTCGCGTTGGGCCTGTTCGTCGTCGCTGAGGGCGTACGATGTTGGGCATCATCATGGCGGGCGGCCAAGGTTCGCGATTGATGCCGTTGACGTTGACCAGGCCAAAACCTATGGTTGAAGTTCTCGGGCGTCCGGTGATCGATTACGTCAAGGACGCCATGGTGGAGGCCGGCATTTGCGACATCGTGGTCACCACGGGATACCGTGGCGAACAATTGGACCTGCACGTGCAATCTTGGAACGGTGTGCGAGAGGATGGACGATCCATCCACGCCCGTATCAATCAAGAAGCAACACCAATGGGCACGGCCGGCAGTGTGGGGCTCTTGCGAGACCACATTGCCGAAACTTGCGTTGTGGGTTCAGGTGATGCAGTTGCTTCGTTTGACATTCAAGCCTTGTTGGAAGTTCATCGTGCGAGCCAAGCCAAGGTGACCATGGCGTTGTGGGAAGTTGAAGACCCGTCCCCCTTTGGTATCGTGGGCCTTTCTTCTTCTCAGGAAGGTCCGATCGATGGCGAGCTTCGAGAGGGGTACATTCGACAATTTTTGGAAAAACCTACGCCTGAGGAAGCCTTCAGTAAGGTCATTAATGCAGGGTTGTACATCCTTGAGCCTGAGGTGTTTGAACACATTCCGCAAGGTGAGAAGTTTGACTTTAGCAAACAATTGTTTCCCAAATTGCTCTCTCTTGGTTGGCCGCTGTATGCCAAAACCATTGATGGAGTGTGGTTTGATGTTGGTCAACCGTTCGAGTTGTTGCAGGCACAACAGACGCTGATGAACCAATACGATTCCCTGCCGTTTACCTACCCCGAAGGTTACGGTTTGAGGGGTGAGTCGTTGTTGGCAT
>JAYQAK010000018.1:1142-18298 GCA_038136695.1 Candidatus Poseidonia sp. | reverse complement strand
ACCGCGGAAGTCAATGGTAAGGTTGAGCGTTCCGTGATTGGACGTGGGTGTCAACTCTCGCCCGATGCACAGGTCGTCTCGTCGATTTTGATGGACGACTGTTCGGTTGCAGAAAGTGCCGTGGTGAGCGGCAGTGTTCTCGGTCGTCACGTGGTGGTCCCAAAAGGCTGTACCTTGGACGGGTGTGTTATCGGGGATAACATGATTCTTGAATCGGACCAACTTTACGTCAACGAGCGTATTCCTTCTGAAGGTGATGCTTGACGGGCGAGAGGATATTAAGGGTGGGCTATCGCCAACCTGATGATACCATGAGCACGAATCCGAAGCGAAGCTACGACCGAACGTGGGAAGAAATTGAAGAGATGCTCGGCCAAGCCACGGTGAAAATGAACCAGTGGAAAGAATGGTACGATGCTTGCAAAGAGCAAGACGACAAAGAAGGGATGAAAGAAGCTGCCCGAAACCACAAGGCGCTTCAGGGCGTCGTCAAGACACTCAAGTGGACACTTGGGGAAGAGGGTATCACCGACCCGCTCAACTGATCACCAGCCACGCTGGTCAAGACGAACCTCGAGAGTTTCCAGTTCGTCACCCTTCATCGGGTCGCCTTGCATCATCGCCATAGCTTCAGCGACTTTTGAAGCGTCGTCGTAATGGGCCGTGGCCATGACGATGGCGTCTGCCATGGTTTTTGGGTCGGAGGACTTGAAGATCCCTGACCCTACGAAAATACCGTCCATTCCCATGCGCATCATCAGCGAGGCATCTGCAGGTGTCGCAATGCCGCCGGCGGAGAAGGTCACAACCGGGAGCCGACCGAGTCGGTGAACATCGTCCAAGACTGAGCGAATACCAGCATGCATCTCGTCGTCAATGGCGCCAAACGGGGTGTGGAGGTGAGTGCCTGGTAGGACAGACTGGGAAGAGAGCACTCGATAGCGCTCCATGATGCTCTCGGTTGCGACATCGAGGCCTTGGTCGTCCAGCGATTGAATTTGGTGGATTTCTTGGTCGATAAGTCGGGCGTGGGTGACGGCTGCAACAACGTTCCCGGTCCCAGCCTCGCCTTTGGTTCGAATCATGGCCGCACCTTCCCAAATTCTTCGCACGGCTTCACCAAGACCGGTTGCACCACAAACAAACGGGATGTCGTATTCGTGTTTGTTGATGTGGAAGTAGGGGTCGGCTGGTGTCAAGACTTCGCTTTCATCGACCATGTCAACACCCATCGCTTCGAGGATTCGGGCTTCCCCATCGTGACCAATACGTGACTTGGCCATCACTGGAATGGAGGTACAGTCGAGGATGCCTTGAATCATGTCAGGATGGCTCATTCGGGCGACGCCACCAGCTTTTCGAATGTCAGCAGGAACACGTTCCAGGGCCATGACGGCCACAGCACCGGCGTCTTCTGCCACGGCTGCCTGTTCAGGGTTGACGACGTCCATGATGACGCCGCCTTGTTGCATACGGGCAAAGCCACGCTTCACCAGATCGCTGCCTTTTCGGAATTGTGAAATGTCGGTGTTCATGCGGTTCACGCTTCCTTGATTGGCTTCGTATTTGAAGCCGGGTTTCAGGCCAGCCTGCCTCAGTCGGACGCCAAAACTGGAGAGTCACCTTCAGCGATTTCGGCATCGACCGATTCTTCGGCATTTCGGTCAATCCATGCTTCTTCACCTTCAGGAACATCGGTGTCGGCGAAAATAGCGTCAACAGGGCATTCAGGGATGCATGCGCCACAATCGATGCACTCGTCAGGGTCGATCACCAGGTAGGTTTCAGCCTCGCGAAAGGCTTCGACGGGGCAGACAGCAACGCATTCCTGATATTTGTGGTCAACGCAAGCGGATGTAACGACGTGTGGCATGGGATTTCCTCCAGTCTCTTCTGGGTTGAAGGCCTACTTAATTGCTTGTCAACTGAAAAACGGTGAGGTCTTCAAGACACATCAAGGATTTCCTCATACCGCCCTAACATGGGTTTCCTCGTCATGGCCCCGCTTCTTCAGATGGGTTGAACACTTGGTCGGGCGCAACGCTGTGCTCAACCCTCCTCTGACGGGCCATCACCCATGCAACGCTCATCGCTCCAAAGACCAAGGTCAACCCAACAACGAGGAGGGTTTGCCCCCCAGGGGTGTTGGCTTCAAGGGTTTCCTCCTCAGTCTCATCGGATTGGTTCATCGTTTGGTTGGTGGTTGCTGATGCGTTGGCCACGCCGTTCGGTGTAGCGTCACAGGCATCGGGGAGGCCGTCTTGGTCGGCATCCAATGAATCGTTTGCGTTCGGGCAAACGTCCATGGTGTCTGCGATACCGTCTCCGTCGCTGTCAATCAGGTCGTCACAAGGGTCCGGTATGCCGTCGCTATCGTTGTCCTCGTTGTCGTTTCCCCCCGGGCACAGGTCCTCGTTGTTCGCCACACCGTCGCCGTCATCATCGATGAGTGGGTCGCAACCATCCGGTATTCCGTCCTGGTCGTGGTCTTCAGCATCGTCGTGGCCCTGGCAGGTGTCCTGCGCATCTTCGACGCCGTCGGCGTCTCGATCCACGAAACCATCGCAGGCATCGGGTACACCGTCCTTGTCAACATCAACAGCATCATCTCCAAGCGGGCATCGGTCAGATGGATCGACCACAGTGTCTCCGTCCGTGTCGTCAATGCACCCGTCGCCGTTTCGATCCCAACCCCAAGCTTCCTCAGCTGGGCAGAGGTTCGTCCAATGCTCAAGATAGTCTCCGGGTATCAATGTCCTACCGCTCAGCGACGGGTGATCCACAGGGATGTGGGTTGCTTTGAAAATTTGATTCAAGGTTGTTCCAGCCCGCAGCCCGTCGGGTATGGTTTCGCTTTGATTGTAGGCACCGTTCGACCCGATTGGATTGATGTATGTCCAGACAACATTGCCGTTTTCGTCCACCTCGTACAAGGTTCCCTTGGTTCCGTGGGTCACCAAAAGATGACCGTTGCTCATGGCATCCACGCCTGAAATGGCACCGGAATACATGAGTTCACCCATGTCCCACGACCACGTGGACGTTGAAGGTCCAAACGTCCCGTTTTCTTCGAGCACGAAGGTGTCGTTGTCGGTGGGAGGGACGATGATTTCAACCGATGAGTAGGAGGGATAGCGGCCGTTTCCGTTGTTAAAGATGGACAAGGCCCCTGCCATCGGGTGGCCGTCCTGAATCCAATTGACATCATGCTGGCCGAACAACTGCTGGTCGGATGACAGGCCTTTCCCGTACACTTGGGGGTTGCCCCAACGGTAGAGGATGTCGCCCCCCTTGCCCCATCGACCACCAGAATGCCCTGCGGCTTCTTCGGTGGTGGTGCTGTGGTCGATGATGTAAATTTCATGCATGCTCCTGCATGAGATGGCGATTTGGTCAAGATCAGCGTTGTAATCGATGCCGTTGCAGTGCATCCAGTCCGCACGACCAGCAGCGTTTCCTGAGCCACCTACATAATTGATGTTGATTCGTTCAGGATGGTCAGCCACGACGCCGTAGTTGTCTTTGGTCGGGTCGTAATCTTGGATGAGGTGATCCCAAGCATGCCACTTCCAAACGATGTTGGCATCATCGTTGCCGACCGGTTCGACCTCGATGATATGGTCGGGCCAAACATGCCATTCTTCTCCCGGAGAATCGCTGGCAATCTCTGGATTCCTTCCTGCCTGAATGGCCTCTTCTTGAGTCCGCTCTTCCCAGGCAATCAACAAAATGTTGCCGTTGGGCATGGGTTCGATATCGTGGTGGCTGATGTGGGTGGCTCCGTTGTATTCCCACGACCATTCAAGGGTGCCATTCCATGAGATTCGCTCCAATTTTCCACCCGTGCCTCCACCCGAAAAATTTCCGACAGCCGTGCTTGCTGTGTTGGCCGTCCGTAGAAGGGAGCCATCGGGAAGCAAGTACGCGGAAAGGGCCGGTCGGTGGTTTCCCGGCGACACCCATTCGTGGAGGTAGCGCCCCTCGTGATCGATGAGATAGGTGGTGTTTCCTGGAATGGGAGCGAACAGCGTGTAACCCGTCGTGGCGTTGCCGTTGCAGAAAACGACCCCCATCGTCCAATTCTCGCGGTCGGCACTGCACGAGGGTGGCGTGTTGATGGGTTCTTCCGGTTCGGTTCCTGTGGTGGCGGGAAGGACAGTGAACAACATGAGCGTGACCAAAAACATCGCGATGTATGGTGGTCGCATGCTCGCTCACTCCTCAGCGCTTGCAATGCCGATGGCCTGTTCAATGGTTTCGGTAATTTGTTCCAACGCTGGTTTGCCAGGATAGACTTCGAATTTTGCCTGACCCTTGACGTGCCCCGTTCCGCTTCCTTTCGCCAGAACGATCTCTCCGTTGATGAGGTTGTCGAGAACCAATCGAACATGAACCACATGGTCCTCGTCGAGTCGCTGAGGAAGGGTTTCCAAAACGGCGTTGAGTGCGTCTGTACCCAAGCGAGCGAGCGAGGAAAGCGCCTGCCGTTTTTTGTTGGTCTTTGCTTCGATGAGCATCAGAACAGGACCGTGGTATGAAGTGCTTTGGTCGAGTTGCACATCCTCTGAATCTCCGATTAGCCACGCCAACGCATCAGCGATGGCGTCTGTGTTGGAAAGGGCGCTGCCGGTCGCCCGCCAAGTGATTCGATGGAGCCCCACGGTACACGCCTCGCGTCCTTGGGTCATGAGGTTGCCGAAAACGCATCCTGACCACTCAAGTTTCAATGAGGCTCATTCAAATAGGGGAGGTTTGTCGCAAGCCTACTGGTGGGGTAGTCCCCGCAAGACACACCGAGTGGATCGACATGGCGAAGAAAGTGAGTGCAAAGGCACGCGCAGTAGCGCGTAAACAACGTGACAAGTGGAAGATGAAGCGATGGTACGCCATCCGGGCTCCCCGTCACCCATGGAACTTCAAACGCATTGGCGAGACCCTCGGTGAGACCGATGAGCACATCATCGGTCGCGTCTACGAAATGACCCAACAACAATTTGACGGCAATTTCTCCAAGATGCACGTCGTCATGCGCTTCCGAGTGACGGAGTGTGTGGGACAGGATGCGTTGACCGTATTCATCGGCCACCACCATCAGACCGATCACGTGCGACGACAAATTCGTCGGTACCGTGGAAAGATCGACGATGTGGTCGATGTGGTGACCACCGACGGTTACCTCGTTCGTATGAAGCCGTTGATCATTACCCAACAGCGCGTGCAGACCTCGGTCAAGAAGGACATGCGAGGGCGCGCCCGAGAAATCATCGTTGCCTTTGCTGCAAAGAACACCTACGCCGATGTGCAAATGGCTCTCCTCGACGGCAAGCTTGAGGAGTCCATCGAGAAGGGTGTCAAATCCATCTATCCGGTTCGCTCTGTAGCTATTCGCAAGAGTCAATTGCTCCAAGAGGGCGTTGTTCCGTCCTTTGGGCCAACCCTGGATGAGATTCACGCTGAAGAAGCCCGTGTGGCTGCAGAGTTGAAGGCCAAGAAGAAGGCCGCTCTCGAAGCAGCCATGGCCGAGGAAGCTGCTGAAGAAGCAGAAATCGCTGAATCCGAGGATGATGAAATCCAACCACTCGCCTCAGGCGAAGAAAGTCAGGAAGAGTTGGCCGATGAGGAAATCTCACTTGATGAGGTTGATTATGCATCTATGACCGTGGCAGAATTGAAGGAACTCCTGAAGGCCGCCGGCAAGCCGGTGTCCGGAAAGAAGGACGACCTCATTGCTCGCCTGAACGAGTGAACAGAACCGTTCCTCACAGCGCCAAAGAGGCCGTAGAGTTCACAACCTTTCACGGGGTGGGCCCAATCATGCGTCTTGGTATCATCGGGGGCACGGGCCTTGTCAAGATGGACCTCGATGCTCGCTTGCCCCAACATGGTGGGTCGGTTGAACGCTTGGACGACCTCACGGTGGACACACCTTACGGCGCCGTCCCCCTGCGTTGTTGTTCCATCCTCATGGGAGGTTCACAACACGAGGTGGTGTTCTTGCAACGTCATCACAGCGCTTCAGGGCACGGTTGCCCTCCTCATGCCATCAACCACCACGCCAACATGGTGGCGTTGAACGATGCTGAGGTCGATGCCATTGTGTCGGTCTGCTCGGTTGGTGCGGTGGCAGCTTCCTTCCCGCCCGGAAAGGTTGGATTGGCCGAACAATACATCGATTTTACCGGGGTTGCGACAACTTTTCATGATCAAGAATCTGTGTTTACTTCGGTGACCGAGCCGTTTGATGAGGCGCTGAACGAGCGCCTTGAACATGTGCTTCGAGAGGTGCAAGGGTTCGATGGAAACGAACCGATGAGGTACACTTACTGGTTGACCCAAGGGCCTCAATTTGAAACCGGGGCAGAAGTGGATGCTATCGAACGGCTGGGCGGCGATATGTTGGGAATGACCATGCCTCGGGAGGCGAAACTTGCACGAGAATTGGACATCCCATACGCTGCCGTGTGTATTTCTTCCAACTGGGCCGCGGGGAGGGACCCCGAGGACGGCTCAAAAGACTTGGACCACGCTTCCGTTTCAGCCCAAGCCAACGACCGGCTTGAACCGGTTTGGGCCTGCATCGTTTCCCTCCTTTCGTAGGCCAAATCTCATGTGCTTCGGTGTTGAGCCGATGTCATGAAAGGCCGCTCCGTTGACGATTGGGTGGAACACGAACCCCAGGATGAATGGGAGTCCATGATGAAGAAAATCGCTTTGTTCCACGACAAGCATGATTTTGCAGGCCAAAACGGTCACGACATGGGTTACCGCCTTGCCCTCACGATCGAAGAGCTGGGAGAACTCGCTGCTGCGGTCACCAAAGGCAAGCCGCTGGAGGAGTGCGCGGAAGAGATGGCCGATGTGTTGATTCTCTTGATGGGCCATAGTCTGGCGATGGAACTTGATTTGAAAGCGGCCTTCGAAGCCAAGTACGAGCGCATTATGAAACGAGAAGCACGCCAGGGGCGGTTGGGTGTTCGGGTAACGGAATACAAGCCAGAGTGATCAAATAATCCAGTGCTGAAACGTCATCGGGTGGTCGTCGTGTTCACCAGGCTCAACGTGACGCTCTGATATCAAGTAAAAACCGAGGTGTTCGAACTCCGGAGCATGGGCGTCTGCCTCGTCAACTTGCGTGTGTATGACGGTCCGATGGAGTTCCTTGGTGTGTTCCAGGAAGAGCGCGTAAATTTCTCCTCCGCCAATCACCATCACATCTTCATGTTGACTCAGTTCAAGCACCTCGTCAAAGGTCATGGTTTCAATGCCCTCCGGAGGTTCCTGCCTTGTCATCACCACATTCCGGCGGTTGGGCAGGGGCCGACCTATGCTTTCCCATGTCTTTCTGCCCATCACCACCGTTTTGTTGAGGGTGATGCGTTTGAAATGTTGCAGGTCAGTCGATTGACGCCATGGTAGTTCACCTTCTCGCCCGATAGCGCCGTGTTCATCGGAAGCGAAAATCATGGAAAGCATGAACATCCCTCAGACAGAAATGGGGGCCTTGATGTGCTCGTGATGTTGATAGTCGACGACGCGAATATCCTCGTAGGTGAAGTCATCGATGTTGCGAATGTCCGGATTGAGTTTCAGTTTTGGTAGGGGGAGGGGATCACGCGTGATTTGCAAACGGGCTTGTTCAAGATGGTTGTTGTAGAGATGGGCGTCCCCCAGCGTGTGAACAAACGTCCCTGCTTCAAGGTCACAAACTTGGGCCATCATGTGGGTTAACAACGCGTAAGAGGCGATGTTAAATGGGACGCCAAGGAACACATCGGCGCTTCGTTGGTAAAGTTGGCAGTTCAGTTTTCCCTCAGCGACATGGAATTGGAAAAACGCATGACAGGGCATCAACGCCATGTCCTCGAGTTCACCGACGTTCCAAGCCGAGACGATGATTCGGCGGCTGTTAGGATTGGTTTTGATCGCCTCGATGGCTTGTTGTACTTGGTCGATGATTCGACCGTCTTTGGTTTCCCATCGGCGCCATTGTTTCCCATAGACTGGACCCAGGTCACCGTTTTCATCGGCCCATTCGTTCCATATCCGCACGCCGTTTTCTTGGAGGTAGCCCACGTTGGTTTCTCCCTTCAAAAACCAAAGGAGTTCGTGAACAATGGATGGAAGGTGCAGTTTTTTGGTCGTGACCATCGGAAAACCTTCAGACAGATCAAATCGCATTTGATAGCCAAACACGGATTTTGTGCCTGTTCCGGTTCGGTCACCTTTGTCGGCACCTTCCGCAAGGATGTGCCTCATCAAGTCAAGGTACGCTTGCACGATTCCACCCAACGGAAGCCAGCAGAGAAGGCACTTAGGGGTTGTTCACGCTCCTATGGAAAAATCCGGTAGGAACATCAGGTCACTGGGTGTGTTCGGATGAAGCGCGTAGGCAGCGATGTCGTCCGGGTTAAATTGGTCGATGAGCGGTTGGATGTGGGTGTTGACCTCATTCACTTCCATGCCCTTGCAGGTGTAGCAACGGCGTGCAAAACAACAGAGCATGTCGATGGCGGCATGCGCCATCCCCAAATCCAATGCTTGTTGAATGTCCTGGATTTCCTGAACGTCCTCCAGGGTCAAATCGATGATGCCGAGTTTGAAACGTTGAGCAATTCGTTCGGATGCCGCAACAGATGCAAACTCCCACAGCGTCTTCGGCGTTGCTGCTTCCGGCCAATTGGCTTCGCCAAGCAACACCAACGAAACGATGGCATCGGTGATGGCACAGCCGGGGTGGTTGTTGTTGTAGAGGATGCAAATGGCCTCCACCGTCCCCACCGTTCGGTTTCGGCCGCGGTAAAGATGGACCTGAATGTGTGGGTCGTGGTCTTTCAAGAAGGCGTTGATGGTTCCGATGACATCGATTCTCAACTCAAAACCGTCGGTCTCTGTTACCAACTGGGTGTCGCCGGACTTGATACACAGGTGCCTTCCCCAGCTTGGTGTGCCGGTCAAGACATCTTCCAGAAGTTGTAGCCCCCGAAGTTCAGCAGCGATTCTATGAGGTTCGATGTGGTTGAGGCTACCGTCTCCATTGAGCTCGCCGAACGGCGTGGTGTACACTGGCACAAGAGAGGTATCATTCGACTCTATTTCTACTCTCAAGGCGCACCAAGTGAAGCGAGTGAGCCCATCAACTGGTCGGTAAATTTCCGGTAGAGGCCTGCCAGTCGACGCCTCACTTCATGTTCATCTTCCAATGACCAACGGCCGAGGGTTTCGGCAGTCATGTTTCCGCCTTCAGGGTGGCCGAGCCATCCCAACCATGTGACCCCAGCGCCTGCATGAACACTGAACGGTTTGAGAAGGCGTGGCCACTTGTGATAGGAAGGCTGCATGATCTCTCGGGTTCCAACCAAGGCCACCGGCACCACCACGGCTTCGGGGTAGGCAGCTGCGAGGCGTGCAACGCCCGTTTTCCCGGGCAGGAGGTAGGGTGCTTGATCTCTTTTTGACCGTGTCCCCTCTGGAAAAATTCCGAGTGCTTTTCCTTCAGCCAAGATGTTGGCAGCACTTGAAAGCGCTTCATTTCCGCCTTGTTCACGTTGCGTTTCGATTTGGCCGGTGGCACGCATCACGAACCGAGTCCATGGATTGGTGAAGTGGCCGTCTTTGGCGAGGTAGTGGGTGGTTCTGCGGGCGGCTGCGATAACAGCAATCGGGTCGACGTGAGAGAGGTGGTTTGCTGCGAGGATGGTAGCGCCACGACGGGGTATTCGGTGTGAGCCTCGAATCTTCCAGCGAAGAAGCGGTCGAAGAGCAGGCGAGAGGAACATGCGCAACGCGCTGTAGACCGGTGTGGCTGGAAGTGGCGCAGCATGAGGTAGGATCTCCCAATGAGGTCGGATGGCTTCCCACGCTTGCTTTAACGTCGGGCTGTCGGCCATGGCACCTCTCTGAAGCAGGGTGTTTTCATGTTTCTTCCCTTCATGGGGATTCATCGGCTGTTTTCACGATTGATTCAATCGGGCCACAGGACAAGCGTCAAAGAGGGCGGTGGAAAGCGAAGACCATGAGCGACGACGGTACGCATTCGGCGCTCCATGTCCTCTTGGCTTCCACCTTGGTTCTGGTCATCGTACACCCCGTGGTGTTGGCAGAATCGGCGTGGGAAGAAGACGGCTGGCTGAGGACCTCGTACGGACAAGACCGTCTGAAAGCAGGCGACGAATTTGGTTGCTACGGGATTCCTGGATTGGCTTGGTCAAACGACCCCGGAGCAGTGGCTCAGGCCTGTCAAGAATACATCACGCAACGTATCAATGCCAGTCAGTGGGCCGTCAACCCGCTTTCCATCTACACGCCAAACACCCTCACGATGGCCGACCATCAAAAGATTTCGACACAAGGCTTTGTCGTCCACGGCGATGAAACAGGGCTGGTCGATACGGCATGGCACGACGGGCTGGACGAACCCGTTGACCTTTGGGAATGGTACAACCTCGGCCGCCGAGGCGGAAGCCTCGAGAAAGGCGTTGCGTCACTCGAACAACTCTCGCAGGCCATCGACGAAGGCGGGTTGGTCAACATGTATTGGATCGGTCGAGTCAACGACGCGACCGTCCGGCACGACGCCGATGTTCTGGCTTACCTGGACGAGCATCCGAGTGTTTGGTTGACCACCTGGGGTGAAGCGTGGTCGCTCTGGTCGGCCAAACGCTGCTATGAGCATGCCCACTCCCTCGAGTCTTCCGAGGGGAACAGCACCTTGTTGTTTGAATCCCTGATCACGGAAGCTTGCTTGGGGGTTTCTGAAGGGCTGCCTTGGAACGTCCCCCTCACGTGGCGCATCGATACCGGAGGTGCGACGGTGGTTACGGTTGAGGACGATAGCGGAGCGTTGCCCTCTATAGAAGGCGAAAAAACATCCCAAGAGGGTTGGTGGCAACAAGATGACGGGATTCTCCTGCTCTCCGTGGTCAACGGCCATAGCGTTTCCATTCATTTTGAACAACCCGATGTCGAATACGACATACTCGGTCAAACTCAATTTTTCAACAACCATACGGCCGCCGTGACGGTTGCAGGCCATGAGACCACCGACCTCTTCAAATGGTCGAAGCGGTTTTTGGAAGACACCGATGTACGCTTCACGTGGCTGGTTCAACCACGGCCTGCGGAAGGAGCACACGCATGGATTCCTTACGCTGTTCTTGGTGTTGGCTTTTGCACCGTGGTGCTGATGCTTGGCGTGCTCGGTCGTGAGGGCATTGGGCCACTCGCAGGCTTGACCGTTCCAGAACCCGGCAAAAAACACGACCCGTTGACCAGAATTGAGCGAAGCCTTGATGCTGAAGAGGCCGAGTAGATTTGTTGGAGGGCGTGCTGTGGCTAACGAAGATGTGGTCATTGACCCTTGGGGCAGTGCGCAATCCACGGATTATGAACGCATCATTCAGCAGTTTGGGTTGACGCCGCTTGAGGGTTCCTCTCTCCCCTCTCCCTCAAAGTTGCACCGCAGGGGGATTGTGTTCGCCCATCGTGATGTGGATCAGGTCCTCGAAGCACATCGAACCGGAGGACGTTTCGGTGTCCTCACAGGACTCATGCCCAGCGGACAGATGCACCTCGGGCATTCCATGGTGGTTGAACAAGCCAAATGGTTTCAGCAATTGGGAGGCGATGTCACCATCGCGGTTGCGGACCTTGAAAGTCAGGCGACGCGGGGCGTTTCGCTCGCCAAGGGGAGAGAGGTGGCTTTGCACGAATACATTGCCCATTACGCAGCCCTCGGCTTGGACCCCGAAAAGACGAGCGTTTACTTTCAGTCAACACGACCGGTGGTCCAACGGCTCGGTTTCCAACTTGGGAAGCGGACCAATCTCACGGAGTTTGAAGCCATTTACGGCTTCAACGGAGAGACCAATCTTGCCCATGTTCAAGCCCCTCTCGTCCAAGTAGGCGATATTTTACATCCTCAGATGGACGAACATGGGGGACTTCGACCCATCGTTGTTCCTGTTGGTGTTGATCAGGACCCGCACCTCCGCCTCACCCGAGGGTTGGCTTCGAAAAC
The DNA here is from genome assembly GCA_038136695.1 of Candidatus Poseidonia sp. Classification (GTDB taxonomy): domain Archaea; phylum Thermoplasmatota; class Poseidoniia; order Poseidoniales; family Poseidoniaceae; genus Poseidonia. Next base: position 6,282 of record JAYQAK010000018.1, on the reverse strand, counting down.
CAACTGGTTTAACCTCAAAGACGCCTCCTCGAGTGGCGTGTTGATCAGTCTCTCCATCCATGACGAAAACGCTGATGTGTTTGGACAGCTACCGAACGGAAGAATCGACAGAGACCGAGTCGCTTCTGTCTTCGACCGTGTGGTCCAAGCCGTTGCAAGCCTCGGGTTTTCTGACATCATGTCGAGTCCAAAACAGGGACATGTGCATGTCCCTTCTGCGACGTCCAGAGACAAGCACGGCCTTCGCATGGTTCTCCTGAAACTGGAACGCGAGCTTGGCGGTCTTGGTTTGCTGGCACCATCATCGACGTATCACCACTTCGCTGTGGGGATGACCGGAGACAAAATGAGCAGCAGCCAGCCCAAAACAACGTTGTTTTTGAGGGACGATTTGGCGACGGTTGAGAAGAAAATCAAGCGCGCCTTTTCGGGCGGTCAAGCCACCGTTGAGGAACATCGTCGCCTGGGTGGAAACCCTGACATCGACGTCGCCTACCAGTACATGATGTACTTCTTTGAGGAGGACGATGCGGTGCTCTCAGAACTCAATGCTTCGTTCAGGTCCGGCGCCTTGTTGGCTGGAGAAATGAAGCAGCATTGCATCGATGCAGCCACCAACTGGATGAACAACCTGCATGAGATGCGTGATCAGACCGCACATCTTGTCGATGATTTCCTCGCTGAAGATTCACGATGAATCGTTGAGGTCGTCGGTTGAAAACACGGCAGGATCGGGACCCACCGGGAGCAACTCGAGTTCCTCAACGGTAAGGTCCCGTTCAACCGCCTCTGGATGGATGATCATGGAGTGGCCGTGAGGGTCAAGCAACTCAAGGGTGAGCGGTGCAGCACCTTCCTGCCCGAGTTCACCCATCACCAATGTCATGTTTTGCAGCGATGCCATGTGTTCCATGATGGTCTCCCGTTCCTCATCGGGAGCTCCTTCGAATTGAGCAACCAGGTCTCGGTTCACCATGTTGACGATCTCAAGAAAACGGTTCAACACCCCTTCAACGTTCGAGACATAACCTGTTGAACTGCTGCCGGGATTGACTTGGAGGTCGAGTTCGGGCAAAACGACGGTGCAGGACGATGAACGAACAATTCTCGCCCGTAACTTCTCTTCGCTGTCAAGAACCAATGACCATCCACCGGCCTTTTTTCCTTCAGCAGGGATGAAATCGGTTTGGCGCCAACCGCAGTCATCGCAAAGCAACGTCACTTGTGTGTGCTCGCCGAAGTACGGAATTTCATCAATGTGGGTGATCATGTTGACCTTTCCGGCGGATGAACACACTGGACAAGGGATGTCGATGGGTTGTTCGTTCATGAATACACGTCCGAAAGGTCGTCAGGTGAAACGGCGAAGCCTTCCATCTCTGTGCCTCGAATGCCTCGACAGCCCTGCGGCAACAGCAGGAGTCGGGTGTCGGTGATGCGGATGATCTGTCCCTGCACGTCGCCTTCAACGAATTCATTGAGCATGTTCAAGGCTTGGTTAAATTCAGTTTTGCGCTTCATCATCCGCTTCATCTCGACGATGCAACCATGACCTTCCGACACCCAATCCATCAGCGCTCCACAGCCGGTCAAATCCAACAAGGTGGAGTTGTGAAGGACCATTTCGCCTTCGAACAGCGGGACGGGGGCGTTGGGGTAGAGGATGCCCAAGTCGTGGTACGTGGCGGTCGTTGACGGGAGTGGGCGGGAAGCCTCGTTTTGCGAACTTGGCATGGCGAACGACCGTGGCCCCAGATGCTCGTCTTCAGTGATTGTGGCGGCGGTGACCGGCTTTACGTGACCGTCCACTTTGGCTTCAGCCGCCTCAAGGATGTCCAAATCTGGCATGGCAGGAACAATTGGTTCTTCTTCGGGGATGTTCGCCTCTAAAGGGGCTGCGGTAAACCGGTCGAGGGAAGACTGCGATTCGTCCACTCTTGCTCGCCTTCTTCGCCGCATGGCACAACCATCACGGCGAGGATTCTTCAACACTCCCCTTGGTTCTTGGCCCACTTTGTCCATTCCCCGCCTTTGGTTGCTTCTCCGGTCTGGATGTTATCTCCCGATTCCAGTCTGCCTCAAGGTTCAAGAAGTGTCGGGGTGGAGAGGGTATCATGTCAGAACAACAGCATGTCATGAAGACCGGTACAAGCACCGTTGGTATCACGTTCAAAGGTGGCGTCGTTGTTGGTGCGGACCACCGTGCCACCATGGGTCACTTCATCGCCAACAAGAGTGTGCAGAAGTTGTTCAAAATTGGCGACAACCTGGCGCTGACCACCGCTGGGCTTGTCGGTCACGCACAATCTCTTTCTCGAACGTTGGCTGCCGAAGTCGCCCTGTTCGAACTTCGTCGTCAACAACCCATGACCGTCAAAGGAGCTGCAACGCTCACCGCCAACATCCTCTCGGGACGTCCGCATTGGGTTCAACTGCTGATCGTCGGCGTTGACGACGACGGCGGTCACGTCTACTCCATCGACTCGGCCGGTGGTTCAATCCCCGATGTTTACTGCGCAACCGGTTCCGGTTCGCCCTACATGTACGGTGTCTTGGAAGACGGTTTCAAAGAAAACATGAGTGAAGCGGAGGCCTTAAAATTGGCAGCGCGAGCCCTCCATGCATCGGGACAGCGTGATGCGGCCTCCGGCAACGGCATGGATTTGGCCATCATCACGCCCGGTTCCGGCTACCAGCAAGTTTCACAAGAAGAGATCTCGAAACTCCTCAAGTGAGCGTTCAATTCCCGCGGCTGAGCCGCATTACGCCTCGGCGTATCGTGGTAACAACCATGAGCGGGAGCACCGAAGGTGAACATCATGCAGATGACCTACAGAGAACTGAAAGACGAGATTGCCAAGATTATCCCTCGTTCCATCGAGTACGAAATTGATCTTGAGGCGGGCAACATCGCCATCATCACCAGCGAAATGAAACCCTTTACGGGCCCCGACGGTTTGATTGGGAAAATAGCCAAACGCATCAAGCGAAAGATTGTGCTTCGCTCCCCACTTGATTCAATCATGGACATGAACGACGCCAAAGACAAGATTCACGACATTGTTCCAGCAGAGGCAGAAATCACGGAACTCTACTTTGACCCCTGCTACCGTGAGGTGACCATCCAGTGCAAGCAGCCAGGAACGGCCATCGGCCGTAAAGGTGAGAACAATTACAGAATTCGCGACGAAACCGGTTGGTCGGTCAAAGTTGAGCGAACCCCTCCACTGTTCTCAAAAACCGTTCATGACATTCGAATGTACCGGCAGACCAACGGTGAAGAACGACGAAAGTTGCTGAAGGATTTCGGCCTCAACATCCACCGTCCAACTCGGCCTGGTGGAACATGGGCCCGCGTGACGGCTCTCGGCTCGTACCGTGAAGTGGGACGTGCATGCCATTATGTGACAACGAACGAATCCAGAATCATGATCGACGTCGGCGTCAACATTGCGTCGGATACCGACCCGATGCCGTTTTTCAACGCCCCAGAGGCCCTCCCTCTCGAAAAATTGGATGCCGTCGTGCTGACCCACTCCCATCTTGACCACGCAGGCATGCTTCCTGTGCTCTTCAAGTACGGCTACCGTGGGCCCGTGTATTGCACCCCACCTACTCGGGATTTGATGCTGCTGCTCCAAACCGACTACCTCAAGGTCGGTGGTGCTGAAGGGAAGCGTGCACCCTACGACATGGAAGACATTCGTATGTGCATGAAGCACGTGGTTGACGTCGATTGGGATTCAACCACCGACATTGCTCCCGATGTCAAGCTCACGTTTTCCAACGCAGGGCACATCTTGGGTTCGTCTGCGGTGCATCTCAACATCGCCGACGGCAAGCACAACATCGTGTTCAGTGGCGACCAAAAATACGAGAAATCGTGGTTGTTCGACGCCGCCAACACGCGATTCCCTCGCGTTGAAACCCTCGTGATTGAATCAACCTACGGTGCTTCAGGAGACTACCAGCCTTCTCGGCAGGAAGCCAATCAAGAACTTCAGGACATCGTTTCACGCACCCTTCTGCGCGGTGGAAAGATGATTTGTCCTGTGTTCGCTGTCGGGCGAAGTCAGGAAGTGATGATCGCCATCGATGAGCTGTTCCGTTCAGGCACGGTCAAGCCCGTGCCGGTTTGGTTGGACGGTATGATTCAAGAAGCAACAGCCATTCATGCATCCCACCCAAATTACCTCACCAAGGCACTAAGCAAATCCCTGCTCAAGGACGACGGTGAGAATCCGTTCACGAGTGAGTGGTTCCGCCCTGTCAAGGGCCGAGAACTTCGAGAGAGCATCATCATGGACAACTCTCCTTGCATCGTTTTGGCCACCTCCGGTATGCTGAACGGCGGGCCGGTCATGGAGTACTTCAAAAACTGGGCCCACGAAGACCGGAACTCACTTTGCTTTGTGGGCTACCAAGCCGAAGGTACCTTGGGTCGCCGTTTGCAAAAGGGCTTTGGCGAGGTCCCCATGCTCATCAACGGGAAAACCGAGATTGTAAAAATCGGGTGTGAAATGGTCACCATCGATGGTTTTTCAGGTCACTCCGATCGCCGACAGTTGCTTGATTTCGTTGACCGCATCAACCCGCCACCGAAGAACATTATCTGCCACCACGGTGATTACCAAAAGTGCAACGAACTCGGTCTCACGCTACGTGAGCGATACAACTGCCTGACGTTTGCGCCAAGCAACCTCGAAACGGTTCGTTTGTTCTGATCACAACGGTCGGTCAAGGCCGATGCTCAATGGGTCGGGCAACGATTCTCCTGCATATTGCGTTTCGCTGCTTCCACCACCGTTCACAGGAACGAGTGATGCTTCGATTTGAGAACCGATTTGTTGGGACGGTTTCATCAACATCACCAGGCCGATTCCAGTTGCAAACAAGCCCCCAAGGGCTAAGGTAAGTGTAAACTCACTTGATGTGAATCCTGCGAATAGGACGATGAGCAACCCGAGGGCAAGGCTGGTGAGCATCACCGGTCGAGTGCCACCTGCCATGCAACGCTTAGGACCACGGTGTTCATGAACCCGTTGTGTATGTGTTTGTTCATGCAAGCAGCACGTGGACCAGCATGCCCAGGATGGTTAATGACCGCTGTGGCGCCTTGGGGCGAAAATGCTGAGGATGC
>JAYQAK010000018.1:0-1093 GCA_038136695.1 Candidatus Poseidonia sp. | reverse complement strand
TTCGACCAAGGGTTGGTGGAATTGGGGTTGGGCGATGTACGCCTCATCCAAGCACAAGGAGCGATGTTGCCCCTTGGTTTTGGTGTGACGCCACCGCGCCCCCTCCCGATGGGATCCTTGGTGGAGTGCCACTTGGCGACCGCCTATGCATGGAACGGTTCCTCTGCATCAGCAGGTGTGGCTTGGGCGTCGTGTGTGACGCCTGAAGGTGATGAGTGCGCCGTGGTTGCGACCATCACCACCGACCGTGATTACGAGGAAACGGTGTTGCTGCTTCGTCGAAACTTGCAACGGCGCCTTGCAAGTCGGGATTTGGAAGTGATTGAATTCGATGTCGCCGTGGACGAGGTCACCGCTGGTCCCGATCACCACGGCGTGGCCGTAGCGGCGCTTATTCTACCCGATTCGTTGTCGCTTGGTGCACGAACCAAAACAGGTCCAGTCCGAGGCGCACTCACGCGAACGGCAGAGGAACCCAAAAAGCGGGTCGATACCAAGGCGCCTGCGGCACCTGCCCGGCGGCCCGGCCAGCCCCAAAACAACCATGATTTCAGCCTTTGAGGGTGCTTCATGAGCGAGGCAAACTGGTTGGTGTTGCGCTGTTCTGCCTGTCAGCAATGCTCTGGCCATCGTCACCAGCAAGGTCGCTGTCCCCACTGCGGTCAAGCGTTGGGGCGGGAAAGTGAGTTGGTCAAAACCGTACTGAACGCCAATGAGTTGCCTATGGAGGTGGCCTTGGCCAACACACCCGAATCGCTGAGGGCGGACCTTCGTGAACGCATGACGGAAGGGGGTCTCCAAACGGGTCAAAGTGCTCCTACTCGGTCATCCCTGTTGCAAAAACTTCGCTCTGCAGCTGATGAGGGCGGTGACATCTCAGCACTCGTCGTTCAACGGGTCTTACGTGAATTGAGTATCGAAGAACACGTGGATTCCGTCATGGAACACGCCGAGGTCGAAGGCTTGGTCATTCGGGCAGGCCATGGACGTTGGACTTTTCTTGAGTGAAGTTCATAGGTGAGACCTCGTGGCAAAGGCCAAGGGCGTATGGGTTAGTTTGGCCTATACTCGGGCGTTTGGGACGCTTGGACCC
>JAYQAK010000017.1:0-22645 GCA_038136695.1 Candidatus Poseidonia sp. | reverse complement strand
ACACGCTGACACGGTCAGATTGGGCCATTGTGATGTTGGTTGCCTCCAGTGTGTTCATCATTGAGGAATTCAGGAAATTGATCGTCAAATCTCAGGTCTTTGCGGTGAAAGCACGCTGACGGTTCAAAGCACATCTTCTTGAATGGGAACCGGTCCTCACTCCATGGATGGTCCTACCGTGCGCCCACTTGCGGGGGAACACGCAGATTGGTCGAACCGTCTTGCTTCTGCCCTGGCCTCAACCACAGCATGGTCGGAGACCCTGCAGCCCCTTGTAGCAAAACTCGCTGCGAACGAACCGTTGTCCCTACAAGATGGTTTGACGCTGTACCATCACCCCGACTTGAACGAAGTCGGCGCACTGGCCGATGTTGTTCGAACTGCACGGTTTGGAAATCAAGCGTTTTTCAATTCCAACGTTCACATCAATCAGACCAATATTTGTGTTCTCGCCTGTCGATTTTGTGCGTTTCGTCGTGGACCCAAAGCGGAGGATGCGTACGCCCTTTCCATCGAGGAGTACGTAAACGACCTCGGCACGTTTGCTCACGCCGTTGACGAAGTCCACTCCGTTGGCGGCCTTCATCCCGAATGGGATGTTGAGCACTACGAAGCCATGTTTCGAGCGGCCAAAGAGGCGTATCCCCATGTCTCCATCAAGGCGTTGACGGCTGTTGAAATCAAACACCTTGGACAACGTTCCAATCTTCCCACCAAGGAAATTCTTCGGCGGCTCAAAGAGGCGGGCCTTGCCTCGCTACCCGGTGGAGGTGCAGAGATTCTCGACGATGATATACGCGCAAAGATTTGCAACGGAAAGGAATCTTCGGACGAATACCTTCAGATCCATCGCGAAGCTCACGAGGTAGGCCTTCCCTCAAACTGCACCATGCTCTTTGGAACGATTGAGTCTTTGGAACAACGGCTCCAACACATGATTTCACTGCGGTCTCTCAACAACGAAACATCGGGGTTCCAGTGTTTTGTCCCGTACCCGTTCCTTCCCGACCACACACGCCTCCCTGAGGCTCAGTTGTCAACAGGCTCTGAGATTTTGCGCACCATCGCTGTTTCTCGGTTGATGCTGAACAACATCCCGCACATCAAAGCCTACCGCATGAACATCGGCGACCACCTGGCAGAACTCGCGCTTCAATTTGGAGCCGATGACATCGATGGCACCGTTCAACGCGAATCCATCATGCATCTTGCGGGCTCCACGGCACCACTTGACCACGACCGAGCAAAACTTGCAAGGCTCATCGAGGATGCAGGTTGCTCTCCGATTCAACGAAATACAATTTACACGTCGTTTGAGCCTTACTCGCCCCCGAAATTGGTGGAGAAGCGACGCTTACCCATGGCGCAGTGAGATGAGGACATGAGTGAAGCCACGTGGACGAAGACCATCGGCAGGGTGGCGTTCATCAATTGCGACCCGTTGTTTCATGACCTCGGCCCGCAGTGGAATGTCCTTGCCGCTCCTCCCTCCTGGTTGACCGGGCATGTGTTGCGTCGGGATTGCATTCTCGCCCCCATTCCCGCTGCAGACTATGCGAAGCATGCCGATGAACTGGTGCTTTTGCCCGATATTGGCATCGGTAGCCAAGGCGAAGTGGGGAGCGTCCTGTTGTTTGGCGCTGTACCACTCACGTCCATGAAAACCATCGCTTTACCCAGCGATTCCGCCACCTCCGTGGCGTTGTTGAAGCACTTGATTTCGCAACAAGGTCTTAACATGAAGTACATCCAAACGGGCCCCGACTACGATTCGATGATGTCCATCGCAGATGGTGCGTTGCTCATCGGTGACCGGGCGTTGGAGGCCGCACGAGAAGTTCCTGAGATGGTTCAACTTGACCTCGGTACGGCTTGGATGGACTTGGAACAGCTTCCCATGATCTTTGGTGTCTTTGTTGCCCGCCGAGACACACCTGTTGCGTTGTTGAAGGAAGCGCATGAGGCCTTGTTGGACAACTTGGTTCAATTCGAGAGCGATGGTAACAAACGATCTGCTGTTATTGAATGGTCCATGGGCAAATCGGACCTCAGTTTTGAACGCCTCGACCAATACTATGGCGAAGTGTTCAATCGCCTCAACGAACATCACTTGAGTGGCCTGTTTCGATTCCTTCAAGCAGCGTGCGGTATGGGTTCAACGCCTGAATTTGCTTGGACTTCGGCGGATGTTTGTTTGAAGAAACCAACGGTTGGTTCTTGAAGGTCATGGAGGTGCGAGGTTCATGGTCACGGATTTACCCCTTGATGACAACGGCAACAAGATTGTCCGAATCGGTCACAGCCCTGACCCCGATGACGCGTTTATGTTCCATGCCATGACGACGGGTGCTTTTCCAACACCGGGCTATGTTTTCGTGCATGAACTGCAAGACATAGAGACGCTCAATCAGCGGGCGATGAATCAAGACCTCGAAGTTTCAGCGGTTTCAATCCACGCCTATCCGGACATCGCCGACCATTACGCTTTGATGAATTGTGGTGCATCAATGGGCGAAGGATACGGCCCAATGGTGGTCTGCAAGGCAGGTGTGAGCGAGGAAGAAGCACGGGCGTCGGTCATCGCTGTTCCCGGTTTGAAAACAAGCGCCTACCTGGGATTGCGCCTCGCATGGGGTGACGTGCATGTTGAGGTCGTCCCGTTTGACGAGATCATACCGCGAATTCTGGATGACACGTACCTCAGCGGCTTGATCATCCACGAAGGTCAATTGACCTATGTTGACCATGACCTCAACGTCTTGGTTGACCTCGGAAAATGGTGGAACAGCCGAACCGATAACTGGCCCATGCCTTTGGGCGGCAATGTCGTACGACGGGATCTCGGCCAAGACGTGATGGAAGACATTACGAAGTACACGAAAATGAGCATCGAGCATGCGTTGCAATCGCCTGAGGAAGCCCTCGAATTTGCCAAAGCATGGGGTCGAGGGATTGATGATTCCACCAACAAAGAGTTTGTTGGCATGTACGTGAATGACCGCACCATCGATTACAGAGAAGAAGGGCGTTCTTCCATTCGGCAATTCATCAAGGAGGGCCAAAACATCGGTATGATTCGTTCTGATTTTGATGTCGAAGCCATGCAGTTTATCGGATCTCCTTGAGGTGAAACCATGGCGCCGACGAGCAGGAAGCCCAAAACCAGCCAGTACGGCTCGGTTGACCCGGCCCCTCCAAACAACGACGGCGACCTTGCCGAATGGACGACTGTTCTTTGCGATGAAACACAACCCATGTTTCAACGGATGCGGGCCGTCTTTTCCCTTCGCAACCACCGCACCGATGAAGCGTGCCTGGCGTTGTGCTCTGGCTTTTCCAGCACGAGCGCCTTGTTGCGCCACGAAATTGCCTATGTTTTGGGCCAAATGCAGAATCCGGTGGCTTTACCCACACTTCAAGAGCGGTTGCGAGATGATGCCGAACACGTCATGGTGCGCCACGAAGCTGCTGAAGCCATGGGCGCTATTGGCGATCGCTCTGTGATTCCAATTCTCGAAGAATTCGCGCAAGACACGCTTCCAGAGGTTGCGGAATCCTGTGTTGTTGCCCTTGATTTGCTGGCTTGGGTTGACGGCGCCGAGTTTGAAACCACCGAATGCTAAGTGTCCCTCAAGTTCAAAGACTAGAACCCATCACCGCCAATCAGGAAGGACGACCATGCCTCATGAACACGTTCAACTCGCTCAAGCACCCAACGGTGAACTTGGCCCTCGCTGCCATTCCTGTGGCGTCCGGTTGACCTTCGGCAACGCCATGGTCGTTGACAAGTACTACATGTGCTGGGAGCACTATGTCGAAGCAACAGGTGCCGACACCGCAACAGAGGTCAGCAACGCCGATGAACGTTTCTGGATGAAGCAAGATTGAGACGGTGTTCTTCAAGAACCCTCAACTCCACGTGAATGTGGGGGAGACGATGTCATCTGGTTGGGCCCGAGTTGCGCACAGGTTTGGCGAGTATTATCGTCAAGCAGACTTGTGGTCTCCTCCGCGCTTACGAACACGGGAGTGGATGTTCATTCCTTTCGGAGGCGCTCCCCCGCTGCGACACAAAGCCTTCTCCGACGTGGGGCAGGTGCAACACTTCCTGTCACAACGAGCCATGCACTCATGTTTCTATTCAACGGCATACTGGAAGAGGCCGCATGAATTGAAAATGGCGGACAAATTGTGGCAAGGTGCAGATTTAATTTTTGATTTGGATGGCGACCACCTTCCAGGCATTACTGACAAGGATTTTCCCGGGATGCTCGAGGTCATTCAAGAACAAGCATGGTCCCTTTGGAACGATTTCCTCCAACCCGAATTTGGGTTTTCCGAAGATCATCTCCAGGTGACCTTCTCAGGGCATCGAGGTTTCCACCTTCACTACCGAGACCCGAAACTGTTCCATCTTGATTCGGAGGCCCGTCGTGAATTGGTGTCCCATATCCGAGGCGAAGGTGTTGACGTCCAAGGTGGCCTTGCACGCTATCATGACCGGGACGCTCGCGGTTGGACACAACGCATTCGAAGCGGTATGGATTCGATGATCGAGACACTGCAATCCATCCATCGGGGTGATGAAGGCAGTGCTGCCGAACTTCGGCGTCTTGAGGCGGAACTCCAATCGTTGATGGACCGAGAAGGGGCAACATCGCAACGCTCGGCCACCGCCATCAAACGGTTGGCAGAAATGATGGATCACACGGGACGGGTTCAACGGTTAAAAGAAGGGAAGTTTGACCTTCTTGGCAACTATCAAGGCCTCTTCCTGAATTTGTTGAAGGCTGATGCATCTGTCGTGTTGGGTTCAGCGGGTGAGACCGATGAGGTGGTTACCATCGATGTGCGACGTCAGATCCGTTGGCCCACCTCCTTGCATGGAAAATCTGGCATGCGCGTGAGTGAATTCCCACTATCTCGATTGGACCCCGACGGGTCAAACGCCTACAACCCCTTGAACGAAGCCTTTGTTTTGGGCCTCCACGACAGCCACCAACTCGAGTGGACGGTCGACGACGCCGTGGCCCAATTTGGTGAAATCCGGCTTGAAAGCACCGCAGGGCATCGTTTTTCACTTCATGAAGCGGGTGCGACTTTTTTGGTTTTGAAGGGATGGGCGAAACTGATCTGACCGTTTCATGATGGATTCGAATGCGCATTGCTCGGTTTCATTTTGAGGTAAGGTTCAAGGGTGGTTTCTCATCCCTTAGGATGAGGTGAGTCTGTTGGGACTACGGCGGGGAAAGAAATCCAAAGGCAATGACGCACCTTTGCCAATGCCAGATTTGCCTCCACCTGCAGGTCTACCAGCCCCTCTTCCCATGCCACCTGGTGGTCCGGCGTTGCCGCCCTTACCCGGCGCCGAACCCGTTCCAGCACCCGTTCCCGCTCCGCTGCCTGCCGCACCGCTTCCTACGGCCCCCTTGCCGGAAGCGCCGCTTCCCGTTGCGCCAGCACCCGTTGCTGCCAACAACCCCGAGACGACGCTATCGGGCATTGCAGAAGAAAAGGGGTACAACGAGTTGTGGGCCAAACGCTCTGAAAAGCCCCTGCAACAAATCTACGGCCACATTGACCGAATCAGCAACAAGGAAGCAGGTTCTCTTCTCGACCGTTATGCTGATCGGTTTGGCCATGCCCTCGACCGTGAAATTATCGTGATGCGGAAGGCTGCGCTTGAAGACAAAGTCGCAGAAGTGCGCGATGCTCCTGTGGTCGAGTTGCTCGATGACGATACGCCTGAACTGAGTGAACTCGAGCGTGTAGAAAATGAACTCCGTTCACTCAAACCCCTCTATCAAGAGGCAAAGGCCCTTGGCGATGCGGAAGCATTGGCTGAATTGACGCCAACCCTCCAAGCCTTGATGGCCCAGCGCAAAGCCCTCAAATCCGGCACATCGGCTGAATCCGCACCCGTCACCACCGCTCAGGAATCCTCAGACGACGATGACATGTTCGTACAATTCGTCGCTATCGTCGATGAACTTCTTGGAGAGCACCTGCCAGAAAACATCGTGAATGACTTTGTCGAAAGCGAAGACTTTGACGTCTATCGGTCGGTCTTGGCAGCCCCAGACACGTGCGATGAGGCCACAAGGGCACAATTTTACAACATGGTCGATGACCAACTTGGCAACATGTCTGCTGCTTCCATCGAGGCATTTGTCGCCTCTGCCGAGTTTGAGATTTACCGTGAAATTGGCGAACAATACAAGGATGCGTGAGATACATGGGACTACTCGACAAAGCAGGTGCAAGCACTGATGCAAAGAAGCCCGCTGCAAAACCAGCAGCAAAAGAGATTCCAAAGGCTGCAGAGCCAGCACCCGCCAAGGCTGCAAAACCTGTGAAAGCAAAGGCAGCAAAGGCAACAAAGGCAGCCAAGGCAAAAACCCCTCGTGCAAAACCCGCCGGCCTTGGTGATGATTACGAATTGGCATCCAACATGAACCGACGGATCTCTTGGTTGGTCAACTTCGCCATCAACTTCGGTTTGCTGATTGCTGCACTCTTCATCGCCTCTTCCGACACGGGCATCATCACCACCATTCTCTTTGGCACGAGTTTTGTCGTTATCTTGCTCAACACCACCGTGATTCCAATGAAATTCAGTCGGAACATCGGACAGTTTGTATCCCGGACTAAATGTGTTCGTGGGGACGGTTCGAATCCACTGTTTTTGCACGGGATCATGGCCAACACAACGGGGCTTTTGTCCCTGATTGGTCTGATCTTTGTGGCAACTGAATTTCAAAACCTCAGCGAGGAGGACAACACATCAGCCATCATCATGTTCTCTCTTGGAGCCTTGTTCATGGTGCTCTGGTTCATTGACCGTTTCCTGCGAAACGGAAGTGAAATGGGACAAGGGCTGTACGATTTGATTTTCGGCGCCTACCTCGTGAAGTACATACCAAGCGAAGAGGAGAAAGCAACCGGCATTTGGGCGCGCCTCGAGAACATGGGGAATTTCGGCGACCAAATGTTGAAGCGACAAGAAGAGCGAAAAGCGAAAAAAGAGCAGAAAAAATCAGACTCACCCGATGATGATGATACAACCTCTCAAGAAGATTGAGCACCTCATAGAATCGAGGGGATGCTATTCTTTCACGCTGGCGAACGCAAAGCAATGTCCTCCCTTTGGCCACCGGTGGCGCTGCCATGGTGAGTTGGCTCTTCCTTCCATCATCGATAGCCGCCCTCGTATGTGGCATAGGATTGTTTTGGACATACGTTGAAGTTGTCACTCAACTGGCGTTTCGAGCACCACAAAACCGCAAGCCTCCCATCGATGATGAGCGATGGAATCCTCGTTTCATTTCATCGGGCGAACATCAGCTTTCAACCTACCACCAGGTCTTGAATCCGGGTGGTCCAACCGTTTGGGTGTGTCACGGGTGGACGTCCGGCTCACAGCGCATGCTGGGAAGAGCGGACATCTTTCTTGACCGCGGATGGAACGTCGTGATGATCGACCTTCCAAATCATGGTGCATCATCCAAGTTGACCAAATGGACGGCTGAGCAGAGCACCACGTTGCTGATCGATGTTGCAAACAAACTGCATGAAGACCACCCTGAGTTGTTGGCCGGCCACGTGTATTATTTCGGCCACAGCATGGGCGGATTCCTTGGTTTGCGGTTGAGTCAACGACGCAACGAATTGACGTTTGGTGATCGCTTTTCAGGATGGATGTTCGAATCTCCGATGACAGGCTACACGGAGATTTTTGAAGAAACATGCAACATCCTTCGCATTCCACATCTCCTCCGACCGTTGGTCCTCGCCAACACGCTGCGCCACGTGAATGCGCTCATTTCACCACGCAGCATCCATTCGCTTGACGATGCTGATGCCCCGAAATGGGGCATCCCCACTGAGCCGACACTCGTCGTTCAAGCATCACCCGACGAACGGTTAGGAATGGATCATTACGACCGCTTGTTGACTGCCATGAGCGACAGTGGTCGCTCCAACTTGCTTTCTTCTCATCTGTTGACCACGCTTCGCCACACAGGTGCAAACAAACACGTAGAACGGGATCGCATCATCGACGAATGGTTGGGCTCAGTGGCTCATTCTTCTTCAGATTGAGCCGCTTGTTCACGAGCAAGTTCTCGCATATCCTCAACTTCGTCAAGCTCGTCGACGATTTCTTTTCCGAGCAAGGTTTCCATGACGTCCTCCATGGTGAGGATGCCGGAGGTGCCGCCGAATTCATCTTTGACCAGAGCAAATTGCTGTTTATTCGAGAGAAACAGTTCCAGTGCGGATTCAATGGTAGAGCCCAATTCAATTGTCAAAATAGGCTTCATCATGTCTTTGAGCGTGAGACTCCATTCATCGCGACTGGCTGCCATCAGAATTTCTGAACGTATGACCAGTCCCTGAATGTTGTCGATGTTTTCATGGTACACGGGGATACGGGAGAACCGCAAGATGGCATGTGTATCCAAGACTTCTTTGATGGTCATGTTCATCTCAAACGCACGAACAACAACCCGTGGCGTCATCTCTTCGTCAACAAGCGCTTCTCTCAAGCCCAATAAATTGTGAATGATGGTTTCTTCAGATTCTTCGAGAGCACCTTCGATCTCACCCAAATCAGCCATGGCCGCCACATCATCGCGTGTAACCATGGCGTGGTTTGAGGATGGAAGGATTGATTTGAGCAATTGGATAGGTCCAATCAGGGGAAACATGAGTTTTGTCAGCCAGGTCAACAAGTAGGCTGCTGGTGTTGAGAGCCGCTTCCAATACGCTGCACCAAGGGTCTTCGGTACAATTTCTGAAAGCAAAAGCACTGCGAGCGTGAGAATGGCAGAGGCCAGCGTCAACATCTCGACCCCCCAAATCTGTTGAACCTGCGAACCTACACCAGCCGCACCCATGGTGTGGGCAACGGTGTTCAATGTCAGAATGGCTGTCAGGGGTCGAACGGAATCGTCGTCTTTGAGAAGTTCCCACATTCCTGCCGTACGCTGTCCTTCGTTTTTCAGGATGTTAACGTGAGTTTGGGGTGTGGAGAGCACCACGGCTTCAAGAATGGAACACAGGAAGGAAACACCCAACGCCAACGTGATGTAAAAAATCAGGAGACTCATGTCTCCATCGCCGGTTCCTTGTGCGGTAACGACCGCATTGAATGCGTCAATGACCATGGTGTGTCCAAGACCCCTGCCCGTTTGGGCGTAACCTATCCTACGCGAGTGGGGTTCTTGAAAATGACGCTTCAAATCAGATAAACTGGGCCGTAATATCAATCAATGGGTGAACCTCAAGAAGCGAGGCAGGTTAGCCTCGACGCGAGGGGTGGAATTGAGCGGCGAGCATGTCCTTGTTTGTGTGGCTTGGCCCTACGCGAACGGACCATTGCACCTAGGTCATGTGGCTGGGTGCTACCTCCCACCCGACATCCAATTTCGATTTGAGCGTGCCATGGGGAACAAAGTGCTCATGGTTTCTGGGTCTGATGAGCACGGAACGCCCATTACCGTAACGGCCGAGCAACAAGGCGTATCGCCGCAAGATGTTGTTGATAAATACCACGCTATCAATTCAAAAGCACTCGGCGACCTTGGATGCAAGTGGAGCATGAATGTGGATCCGAGAGGCATTGAATACGGTGGTGCACTCTTCAATCGGACCAGCGACTCCCGGCACAAGGAACTTGTTCAGGAAAACTTCACCATGCTCGACAACGCTGGTTTCTTCGAGCGCAAAACCATGGAACAATATTACGAACTCAGTGATGACGGTGGTGGCCGCTTTCTGCCCGACCGATACGTCGAGGGAACCTGTCCAGCGTGTCAAGAACCCGGTGCGCGGGGCGACCAATGTGATGCGTGCGGTGCGACGTACGAAGCCGTGGAATTGAACAACCCACGCTCAAAAATGAATCCCGCTGCCAAGGTGGAAATTCGCGAGACAGAGCACTTGTTCTACCGTCTTGATTTGTTTCAATCGCTCTTGGAACAACATGCGGGCGACCGTCATCCTGTTTGGAAATCAAACGTTCGAGCCATGACGAAACAATGGCTCGACATGGGCCTGCGCCCAAGAGCAGTAACCAGAGATTTGGATTGGGGTATCGAGGTTCCATTGGACGGTGACGCGTGGTCTGGGAAATGTGTGTATGTTTGGTTCGAGGCCGTTCAAGGATACTACACCTGTGCGAGAATTTGGGCAGAACGTTTCGCTAATGAACACACCGACGGAGCCGATGCATGGAAGCGCTGGTGGACGCTTGATGAAAACGGCAAGTCCCCGAGGCACCTCTACTTCCTTGGCAAAGACAACATTCCGTTCCACACCGTTATTTGGCCAGCGATCATACTTGGACTTAACCAAGTGAACAACGGACTCGATGCTTCAGATACGCTCTCTTTGCCGGGCCCAGGAGATTATGCACTCGAGACCAATGTGCCTGCCATGGAATACCTGATGCTTGCCGGTGGTCAGTTTTCCAAGTCTCGAAAACACGCTGTCTGGCTTCCCTCCTTTTTGGAGCGATACGACCCAGATACACTGCGATACTATCTCAGCATGAACATGCCGGAAAACCACGATACCGATTTCAATTGGCCCGATTTTGTTGAAAAAGTCAACAGCGAATTGATTGCAGCCTACGGCAATTTTGTCCACCGCGTACTCACGCTTGGTGCACGGCTGCCATCAGCATCAAAACAATCACCGTTTGCACCGCATGACCGCCATCCCTGCGTCGAACCTCATCAACGCCACCTCGAGGAGGCATTGACCGACATTACCCAGTCGCTCCAACTCCATCGTTACAAGGAAGCACTTCGCAGCATCATCAATGTCGCACAATACGGCAACCAAATTTTGCAAGCCGCTGCCCCTTGGAAGCACTTGAAGGAGTACCAAGAAGGACACGAGGAAAGTCTCGCAACACTCGCCTTCTGTTGGCGCATAGCTCGATTCTTATCCATCACCACCCAACCGTTCTTACCGACCAGCGCTCAACGGCTCTGGAACGCTCTAGGGTCGTCAGGTGAAGTTGAACACATTCTATGGAAGGAATCGGTCAATTGGGACGCGCCACTGACGTGGTCCTCCGAAAAACCTGTTCCGTTGTTTGAACAATTGGATCTTGATGCCATTCTTGAGGTGGAACAGGCTGTGGCCGAGGAGGCCCCCTCGCAGGAACATTCGCCAGTCCACGGCGTCAAAGGTGGAAAAAAGAAAGGAGAGAGTAACATGAGTGAAGAACCAGAAGGCGTTGCCTACCTCAAATTTGAGACGTTTATGGAGGTTAATTTGCGAGTTGGTCAAATTGTCAGCGTGGAAGATCATCCTAATGCCGACAAACTTTACGTGGTCAAATTGGACGATGGGACAGAGAGCCACAGGACCATTTGTGCGGGCCTGAAAGCATACTATTCGCCAGAGGACATGGAAGGTAAACTGGTCGTATTCGTTGAGAATCTCGCTCCACGCCCACTGCGGGGCATCACTTCTGAAGGCATGATGTTGGCTGCAGATGACGGCGATGGTAATGTCCGCTTGGTGACCATCGACGGCGATGTGTCGCCCGGATCAACGGTTCGTTGATCATCAACTTGACATACGGTTTCGAACCGCTTCCATGACGGCTCTCGATGCTGTTTTCGTTCGATCCTTGACATCGGCCAATCCTTTTCGAATATCAACGCCCATGTCTTCAGGGAGTGAATCAAGATTGATTTCCACGTTGAACACAGCCCCTTTGGAAGCGGCACTTGCGAGGAGACCAGCCACACCAACATCGGAAACAGCATTGGCGTTTCCTTTCTCGGCAAGTTCTGGGAGTAACACCAGTAAATCGGTAGCCAGGCAGGCTGTTTCGTATGGAACGGTCGCTGCCTTCAAAGTTGCATTTCGTATGGCCGCCCTACGAACTTCAATTTCTTCCTCGCCAGATTTTGGCAATTTGAAACACGCCATCACTTCATCAAACGCATCGCTGTCTTCACTGGCGAGGACCCCGGATTGATGCAACAATGGTATGGCTGCCATCTGAACGCGTTCTGCAATCTCCCATCCGTCTTTCCATCGTTCACTACCAAGTGTCAAATCACAAACCATCACGGCCAGTGATGCAGCTTGGCCCAGTGCGATGGCTGACGCAGTGCCGCCGCCCGGGGTTGGCGAAGAGGAGGCGAGGGCTGATTGAAAATCCTTCAAGTTCATCTCCATCCAGTTCATGCGCTCACCTCTGCTTCCAATGCCCACTCGATGATGTGCCGGTGCGGGTCAAAATGATGGAAGGCATTCAATCCTAGTGCCGTCATTGCTGCTTGCACCAGGTCTTCATCGGATTGGTCACCCGCAAGGAAGTATCGGCCCGCAGCAAGCATAGCACCCAACGGGACCAAACCAACGATTTCACTGCCGCACAACGAAACGCCATGGTCTCCTGCTAAACTCTCGCAAGTGCGGAACGCAAGATGGAGGGGGCACGCATCAACATCCAACAGGTTCATGGAGACCTGTGAAATCCCCATTTCTTCCAACACGACACCCATGCCCTGAACCTGAGGTAACATTCCTTGAGAGCGCACACGTTCACCTGCTTCCGATTTGAGTAATCGGCCGCTGCTTCGTACGATTGAGCCGATCATTTTGGCAACACGTCCATCGGTTTCCTGAACGTTCACATTGTAGGCGACAAGAATGGGCCGCGCTCCAACCGTAATTGCCCCAGATTTTGCAACGATCTCGCTCCACCCCATTGCTCCTGCATCGGGCATCCTCGTGCTGTCCGTGTGCACCGACTCTCCGCCGGTAAAACGGGATTCCAATGCTTCATACTCGCCTTTACGCAGGACAGATAGCATGGTACGGTCCGGCGAGGACGCTGCTGCGCCGTAGAGATACAGCGGGACCTCATGGGTCGCCGCCACACGCTCGACGACCGAGCGAGCGAGATCTGCACAGGCATCCATGGTGATGTTGCGCAACGGAACAAATGGACAGACATCAACCACACCCATGCGTGGATGTTCACCTGAATGTTGGCGCATGTCCAACAGTTCGATGCTGGCATTGATGAGAGCAACGGCGCCATGTTCAACGGCTACTGGACTTCCCGCAAAGGTGATCACGGTTCGGTTGTAATCGTGGTCTGGTTCAACGCCCAACACCGTACAACCGTCAACAGCACGAACAGCATTAACGATTTGTTCAATCAGACCTTGGTCCCTCCCCTCCGAAATGTTGGGGACGCATTCGACGAGAGGTGAAACCATGCCATCTGCCTCGCCATGAGGTCTTTCAATGTTAGGCGAGAGGGCGCTTCAAGAGTACAACGCTTCGGGCGTCCGCAGTGTGCTGGTTTGTCCTCTTTTCTTGTCCAACCGACCAACTGCCTCTAACATATCTTGCTGTGTAACAGCAGATCGATTGTCCCTTATGGCGATCATTCCAGCTTCGACACATGTGGCCTTCAATTCAGCACCCGAATAGCCCTTTGTTCGTTCGACGATTCGCCCGATACTGACCTTTTTTGTGTTCATTGAGTTGAGGTGGACGCTCAAAATCGCCTTTCTTGAGGCATCATCCGGGATGGGTATTTCGATGACACGGTCAAAGCGACCGGGGCGCAACAACGCGTCGTCCAGAATATCCGGACGATTGGTTGCGGCGATAATCTTCACGTCGTGAAGGGCGTCAAAACCGTCCAACTCAGCGAGGAGTTGCATCAAGGTTCGCTGCACCTCTCGGTCACCGCTTGTCGAACCATCAAGCCGTTTTGCGCCGATGGCATCGATCTCATCAAGGAAGATCACACTTGGGGCTTTTTCCTTGGCGAGAGAAAACAATTCCCGAACCATGCGACCGCCTTCACCGATGTATTTCTGTGCAAGTTCACTTCCGACCATGCGGATAAAGGTCGCATCGGTATGATTGGCGACGGCTTTGGCCAACAGTGTCTTCCCACAACCTGGCGGGCCAACCAAGAGTACCCCCTTGGGCGGAACGATTCCAACTTTTTCGAACAGTTCAGGTTTTGTCAACGGTAATTCAATGGCTTCTCGAACAGATTCGACTTGTTCATCCAATCCAGCAACATCGCCGTAAGAAATGGTTGGTTTCTCAACCATTTCGGCTCCACTGACCATTGGGTCCCACGCCTCATGTAAAATTTCGATGACCGAGAGACTGTCTTGATTCAAGGCAACACGAGTCCCCGGTTTGAGTCGGTCGGGGTCCAATCGCTGGTTGAGTGATACCTGAAACACCGTCCCGTTGGATGAGCGAACGATGGCTCGCTCATGGTCAAGGATGTCCTGTATATGTCCAATGATCAATGGAGGCATTTTGAGGAGGTTGACGTTTTCTTCGAGACGATCGATTTTCTTTCTCAGTCCGCGAATCTCAGCTTCAAGCGTTTGCCGTTCGTTGATGAGTTGTTGTGCCTCGTCCCGTAGGGCAGCGTAGGCTTCTTCCAATTCACGGAGGTCATCGTCCGCCTGTGCTGGGAGAGGTTTGTCGTTGCGTTTAACGTCCGAACCCATGATAATCATGAGAGCCACATGCCAAGGCTACAAAAAGAATTGGAACGAAATGCGCCAAGACTTCGTAAAAAAGATTCAAAGAGCGTCGTGCGAGAAGCAAAGCATGGGCGAGTGTGAATTGTGCGGGGCCGTCAAAGTTGGCGTCCGACGCGTCCAAACAGGAAAAACGGAAGTTTCAGCGTGTGCTCGATGCGTTGAGAAAATGAACCTTGCACCAAAAGGTGAGGCTCCCGGACTTCAACGAGCACGTTCCTTCAAGACCTCGGCCCCTCCCCAAAGAAAGAACGACATCATGTCTCGATCCTCGAAAGAACTCGCAGAGGATTTCAACAAGCGTATTTCCAACGCCCGCACGTCTCTGGGATGGAACCAGCAGCAACTTGCCAAGAAAATGGCAGAAACGGTCAACGTTGTCAAACATGCGGAATCGGGAAAGCGGCCAACGGACGCTGTCATTCGCAAATTCGAAACGGTTCTCAACATTCAGTTGATGGTTGAACGAGAGCCTTCAGAAACCCGATTCGTCAACTCCGGTGGGCAACGAGGGATGACGTTTGGTGATTACCTCAATGATTTGGGGTGATTCACTGGACCCTGTGCCCCTACATGCCCTGTGGCTCGCTCAAGACGACCCAAAAAAGAACACCGCCGTCCTCGCCAGCAAGCGAGGTGATCTTAAACTCCACAAAACCTTTCGGACGCTTCCAAAAAAAGGGATCATTCTTGAGCCGTTGTGCGGCAAAGTGTTTGGGCCGGAAGACCATGCGTTGTTGGCCGAAAAACGTGGGGCTTTGGTCGGTTTGGATTGCAGTTGGGCACATATCGAATCCTCGGTTGAACATGTCATGAGGCAGACCCGGTTGGTGCCACGAATGTTGCCATTGCTGCTTGCGGCCAATCCGGTGAATTGGGGCAAACCCGGCCGCCTCACGACAGCGGAAGCTTTGGCTGCGGTGTTGTTTTTGATGGGGCGTGAAGAGGAATCAAGGGACGTGTTGGGCGCTTTTCGCTGGGGTCAACGTTTCTTCGAATTGAATCGCGAACCGCTTGAAGCCTATGCTGGGGCGAAAAGCAGCGAAGAATTGGTTGCTTTGCAATTTGAGTTCTTTGATATAGAGTCAGAAGAGGACTGATGCCGATGGAAGGATATCATCGTCGAACAGTTCAACGATGGGCCGATGATGGGTTCACCATCGATGCCGATCAACTTGCGGATGAAAGCGTGGTTCATCTCCTGGTGAACGATCAGCATGTAACGACACTTTTGGCAACACAAACAGACCTCGAGGCTCTCTGCATTGGCCATATGGCTACGGAATATCAACTCCGACCCTCTCCTGACCAAGCCCGCGTTGTGGTTAAGCAGAACGATGACGGTTTTGCAGTCAATCTCATCACATCGGTGGAGGTTCAACCGAATTATCGGCCAAAAATCGTCACCACCTCTTGCGGAGCCTGCGATTTGGATGGGTTGCCCGACCTCGTCTCCCTTGAGCATCGCGTCAATGAGCCTCCGGAACTCATTTCGATTGAAACCTTGATGGGACATTTTGCCGATATGCGCCAGCGGCAATCCACGTTTTCCAAAACTGGCGGCGTTCATGCTGCGGGTTTACTCTACGATGACGATAGCATGAGCGTCATGGAAGATATTGGACGTCACAATGCAGTGGACAAGGTCCTGGGGCATCATTTGAGTTCGCCTGTAGGGCGAACCCCCATCGCTCTCCTCCTCTCAGGACGGTGCGGTTGGGACATTGTGGCCAAAGCAGCGCGAATGGACATTGGCGTGATTGCATCGATAGGTGCCGCCTCTCAACTCGCAGCGGATGTTGCTCGCAAAGCAAACATCACGCTCGTTACCTTCGTGAAAGATGGAAAGGCAACGCTAATCGGGCCTGTCGACGGTCGTTTTCAAGGGAAGGATTGAGAAGGGTCACCGCCGCCCTTGAAGCGAGGGAACACCGATGCGACCCAACCCCCGTGCACGGACACCACCTGACCGTGCTCGATTGTCGCTTAGGAAACCCAAATCAAAAGCTGCGGGGATCCCTGCCGTGGTGTCTTCTGCTGTCCACGGCATCACAAAAATGGGTGCACTGAAGACGGTGAAGACGCTGACCATGGTCAACCAAAAAGAGGGATTTGATTGCCCGGGATGTGCATGGCCGGACCCCGAACATCGAACTTCGTTCGAGTTTTGTGAAAACGGTGCGAAAGCGGTGGCTGATGAAGCAATGAAAGCCCATGTGAACCCTTCATTTTTTACAAAACACAGCGTTCAAACGCTCGCCAAACTCAGCGATTATGAATTGAACCGGAAGGGGCGTATCGCTCACCCCGTCTATTTGCCAGAAGGTGAATCCCATTACCAAGCGATTTCCTGGGATGAGGCCATGGCCAAGATCGCAACAGCATTGAACGCAACGGAATCGCCGCATCGGTCGGTCTTTTACACGTCAGGAAGGACCAGCAATGAAGCGGCCTTCCTCTACCAAGCCTTTGTTCGGGCTTACGGGACCAACAACCTCCCTGATTGTTCCAACATGTGTCACGAATCGAGCGGGAAGGGGCTTGGTCAAACCATTGGAATCGGGAAAGGAACCGTTACCCTCGAGGACTTTAACCACGCAGACGTGATCTTGGTGATTGGTCAAAACCCGGGAACCAACCACCCTCGGATGCTCACGGCGCTACGGGATGCCAAACGTGCCGGAGCATCCATCATTCACGTCAATCCTCTACCAGAGGCGGGGTTGTCATCGTTCAAACACCCTCAGGATTACATGAAGGGCGATTTGAGAAGCACCACCCTTGCCGACCTTCACCTTCAGGTGAAAATTGGAGGGGATGCAGCGCTGTTGAAGGGCCTGATCAAAACCCAAATGGCTCACGACGCCGTTGACAGGTCTTTCATCAACAACAAAACATCCGGCTTTGACGCCATGATAGAATCCAATTTGTCGGTTCAATGGGAGGACATCGAACGAGACTCGGGGCTCACGCGTCAAGAAATTGAACAAGCTGGAACCATGTTGGCTGGTTCGAAAGCAACCATCGCATGTTGGGCGATGGGTCTGACGCAACATCGCAACGGTGTGGCCGTCATACAAGAGGTGGTGAACCTGCTCCTCATGAACGGCCATGTTGGCCGACCCGGTGCAGGTTTTTGCCCGGTCCGCGGGCATTCCAATGTACAGGGCGATCGCACGGTAGGCATATGGGAAGCGCCGACCGAAGCGTTTCTTTCAACCATGGAGAAGGGGTTGGGTCTTGAACTCCCAAGAGAACATGGCTACGATGTGGTGAATGCCATCCAAGCCATGCTCGACGGCAAGGTCGACGTGTTCTTTTGCATGGGTGGTAATTTCATGTCAGCCACGCCCGACACCGACGTTACAGCAAAAGCACTTGCGAACGTTGGATTAACCGTTCAAGTTTCGACCAAATTGAATCGTTCCCACTTGGTGACAGGGAAGGAAGCATTGATTCTGCCCTGTCTCGGGCGCACTGAACGAGATTTGCAACCCTCTGGACCACAATTCGTCTCTGTTGAAAATTCGATGGGTGTGGTGCACCGTTCCACGGGGAACTTAGCACCTGCATCGGAACATTTGCGCAGTGAGCCGTGGATTGTGGCTCAGCTTGCCGAAAAGACGTTGGAAAATTCCGCATTGGAATGGTCTTCTCTGTCTGAAAATTATGACCGCATTCGGGATTTGATGGAACAGTCCCTCAACGGGTTTGACGATTACAACGAGCGCGTACGAACTCCATCGGGATTTGCACTCCCCAATCCCCCTAGAGATGAACAACGCTTCAAGACGGCAGATGGGAAAGCCCACTTTACGGTCCACGCCATGCCGGACATGGCCGTACAGGCAAATCAATATGTTCTGATGACCTTGCGAAGTCACGACCAATACAACACCACCATCTACGGCCTGCACGACCGGTACCGTGGCATTCATGGCCATCGTCGGGTTTTGATGATGAACGCTGAAGACATGGTGGAGCGAGGCTGGAAGGCACGGCAACCCGTTGATATTACCAGTCATTTCAAGGATGAGCGAAGGACCTCGCAGCGATGGCTGGTGATCCCCTACGACATTCCCCGAGGTAACCTTGCGGCCTATTTCCCTGAAGCGAATGCATTGGTACCGTTACACTCTACCGCCGATATTTCAAACACGCCGACCTCAAAATGGATAGTCTGCACGCTTTCGAACTCCGAGCCAAACCATGGCGAGGAGGAAGAGTGATGGCATCGCGTGGCTACGTGACCCTCGTCCGCGAGAATCGGGATTTTCGCAAACTCTGGATTGCCGCCGTCATTTCCATGCTCGGCGAATGGTTCAACACCATTGCGTTGTTCTTTCTGATTTTGGAATACACGGGCAGCGAGTTCCTCCTTGGCCTTTTGTTCACCGTACGAATGGCGGGTTTTGCCATCTTGCAACCTCTCATTGGCCTCATGGCCGATCGATTCAATCGGAAATGGTTGATGATCGTATCCAACCTCGCACAAAGCGTTCTCGCCCTGTGTTTCTTGTTTGTAGACAGTGCTGATGACATCGTGTGGATGATTGCACTGTCGGGGTTGATGATGGTGCTCCACGGCGTCTACATGACCGCGGAGCGTGCAGCCCTGCCCAATGTTGTTGATCCTGAGGATTTGGCAACGGCAAATGCGCTGGACGCTGCATCCTGGTCGACAGCGTTGTGCATCGGTGCTATGCTAGGAGGTGTTGTGGTTTCACAGTGGGGCACAGATGCCGCTTTTATCACGGACTCGGTAACGTTCCTGGTCGGTACCTTGTTCTTGATCAACCTCCATATCCCTCAAACCATCGATGAATCAATGAAGGGCCCGTGGGTGTCTACGGCGTTTGGAAACATCAAACGCGGGTGGTTGCGCATTCGCCAGCAACCTGCACTGTTCCGTATTGTGTTCGCAAAAGCATCGTGGAACATTGCTGGTGGGGGTTTGGCAGGCGTCTTTCTCGTGTTGTTGGGCGCTGACGTGCAAGGTTTTGGAGCAGCCTTCGGATTCGGTCTGTTCTTTTTCGCACGGGGCGTAGGTACAGGACTTGGCCCCATCCTCGCTCGTACCCTGTTCAAGAACGAAGAGCGATGGCCGGCACTGATTGGTCAGTTGGTAGCGCTCTCCGGCATCTTCTACATACTCGTTGCTCTCTCACTGCCCATCAACTTGTGGCTGACCGTCGTACTGGTGATCTTCGCCCATTCGGCAAGCGGGGCAAATTGGGTTTTATCGACCATTTTGATGCAGCAATGGGTTGAGGATGAAGTACGAGGACGGGTGTTCTCAACAGACATGCTGATCCTATCCGTGGCCTTTTCCTGTTCAACCAGTGCGGCTGGGTATTTGATGGAGTCAACCACCCTCACCATCCAACAGGGCATGCTGATCTTTGCTAGCGTGTTGGTGTTGTCCGGGCTGGTGTTTTCTGTTTGGAAACCTTCCGAAGAGGTCTTGCCTCATTCTTGAGTTTGCAAACAGCGTTCGTGGGTACAAACGGGTGGGGTGAAGTACCTGCGGTCGTCGGGATTGAAGGTGTCCAACTGCAAGGTTGAGCCTTCACCTTCTTGGATAAACACAATCGAAGACGTGCTTGCAGGGAGGTAATCTTCTCCTGTGGAGGACAAGCTGAGGCGGAGGATTCGCCCAGCCTCAACTTCTGCATCCATGGCGAAGAATTCCATTTTTGCATTGATGGTCTGTGCAACCGGCGTCCATGTTTGTACTGTATCGCCGCCAGCGTGGTAGCGTAAGTCCATGATGGCGTGGCCCAAATGAATGCAATTGTTTTGTTCGTCGCAATCCTCGAGAAGCGCGTAAAGCTGTCCACCGACGGTTGCCGTCGTGACATCAACGTGCAAACGAGGCATGCCCGCAATGTAGAGAGGTTCCACCAGTGGTTCGGTTTCATAAACCGGGCCTGAGGATGCATCGGGCAACACCGTGGTTGATCCTGCAACCAAGGTGAGTGCTCCACCCAAATCGTAGGTGACCTCAACAGCGTCGCTTGGTGGATAACGTGTTTCAAGGCGCCAAGATCCTTGATTGGATTGAATTTCAATCCACTGACCGGGTTGAGGTCCGATGCCCTTGAGGTAATAATCAAACCATTCCAACATGTCTTGCATCCAGTCAAAACGAATCATTTCCGGAAACGCTTCGCCACCTCGCCCACCTAGGTCTGAACGGTCGTCGAGTTGGACGGGGCGGTCGGGGTAATCGTGGTCCCACTGACCAAACAACCCTCGAGCTTCGATACCGGCATCGATGAGGGTGTTGATGGTGGGCACGGCCATGTGCGGGTCGACGTTCCAGTCGTGCATCCCTTGAATCAAGTACACACTCCCTTTGTAATTCTCAATCACTCGGTCAAGGAAGTAGCGTTCAGCCCAATACTCGCCGGCTGCTTCACCACCCCAAGCCCAAGCCCCAACACCCGTTCCCGGCCCGATGATGTAGTCGGGGCACAAATTCTGGTAGTCTTCTTCATCACCATCAATTCCGTACGAACCGTAAACGCCGTTGTGCATGATGGGGGCTCGTGCTTCGGACGAACCGTTTTTCCACATGAGTTCTTTGACGCCAATCAGGCCCGATATCGGAACGATGGTTTTGAGATAATCATGCTCGGATCCAAACATGGCCGCTTGCCAGGGCGTGCTCCCGTCATAGGATTTACCGATTAAGGCCACTGCTCCGTTGGACCATGCTTGCTCTGCCAACCAACGGACGGCTGCGTCATTGCCCAATTGTTCTGCATTACCCATCAGGTCCATGCAGTGGTTGGAACGTCCCGTGCCAGACACCGAGATTTGGGCGAAGGCATAGCCGTGGGGTAAAATTTGGTCAATGAACATCTGACCCAGCCACGAACCTGGAACTTCAATGGACGGGGTACTCACGCTGGCCTCTTGGAAGTAGGGGCCACTTTCGGCGATCACCGGCACTTTGACGCCTTCAGGAACGTTTGGCCGCCATACGGCCAAACTGATCAGGCCGTTTGGGGCAGCACCGCCTTCTTCCAGTGGCAAGGTGTATTCGACAAAATGATGCGTTGAGTTCCATTCGTTTTCCGTGGGTAGGATTTCGTAGGGTCCAATTTCCAGAGCGACGCCGAAATCACCGTCGGTTTGGTACGGCATGGTGTAGCGCTCCCACACGGGCACGCGCACGCCGGAGCGGTCATCGTCTTCAACCAACAAATCAACGAGTGCATCACCGAACACTGCTGAAATAAACAAAAAAACCAACGAAACAGCCAATGTTGCACCGAGGACGATGTTAAACTCCCGGGTTGTGTTGCTCCCGTTGAGATTGATAGACGATTCATCCATGCTCAACACACCTCGGTTGTTCATTCGAGGGGTTGCGGCCGCCGTTTTTGATACTATGCACGGCCTGACATACGCCAATTTGAGAACAAGCCTCAAGGACATCCATACTTGACACGACGGCATGGAGGGGGAGGTTGGTGCGATGCGAGCATCCGTTCTCGAAGGCATCCCCTCTGAGTTGCCTCCTCATCCAGGCATAGACCCAACCGTTGACCATGCACCCAATCGGCGTCAAATTCTGTCAAAGGATGAGAAAGTCCTCGCCCTTCGCAATGCATTGAGGTACCATCCGCAGAAACATCACGAGGCGTTAATTCCTGAATTTTTGGAGGAGCTCAACACCTTTGGGCGCATCATCATGAGACGTTTTCGACCAACCACCTTCCCCCTGAAAGCCTACCCTCTGGATGCTTACCCCGCACAATCCAAACAGGCTGCTGCCATCATGCTAATGATCCACAACAACCTCGACCCTCAAGTTGCGCAATTTCCACACGAATTGATCACGTATGGTGGAAACGGTTCTGTGTTCCAGAACTGGGCTCAGTATCGGCTCGTCATGCGTTATTTAGCGGAAATGACAGACGAGCAGACCCTGGTCATGTACTCGGGCCATCCATTGGGTTTGTTCCCTTCACACCAGGAGGCGCCCCGGGTCGTGGTCACCAACGGGATGGTGATTCCGACTTACTCATCGCAAGAAGAGGCTGAACGCATGAATGCGCTCGGCGTTACTCTATACG
>JAYQAK010000016.1:0-23138 GCA_038136695.1 Candidatus Poseidonia sp. | reverse complement strand
CAACTTGCAAAGCCACAAGTCAATTTCCATTCCCTTTGCGTGAGCATCACTGCCAGGGGTCGTCGTCGTTCGGTCCGTTGCGAACCCGGAGGAAGGCAAGAAGAACGAGCAAGATCACCACCAGCGCCACCAGTTGAACCGACGTGCTCGACACACTCGACGTCTCGTCTTGACCGTCGTCCACGGGAGCATCGTCGTCGTTGGTGGGGTCGTCAACCGTCGCCCCAACCGAGACCGTGAACGTCAACCTGCTGCTGTTGCTGTTGCCGCTCGCGTCTGCGCTGACGACCTCGAGGTCGTATGTGCCATCGGGCAACACATCGGTGGTGAACACGTGGTTCTTCTTGGTCGCAAAACCGTCCTCATGCACCGATTGTTCGTTGAGGTAAACGGTTTCGGTAGCGCTCTCCGAGGTGTACCATGTGACCGTCACGCGCCCGTCTTCCAGCACCTCGGCAGCGAGGTTCAAGACATCTGGAGGCGTTTCATCGACCACGGTTCCGGTTGTGAACGTGACGAGCACGGTCTGGGTTTCGTTGGCACCGATATGAGCGACATAGGTGGTGTTGACCTCCAAGCCGGTGAGGGTCACGGCGTGATCGGTTCCTGCCGCAGTCCACAAACGGTCGTCTGTTTCACCGGGAGTTTCTCCTTCGACTGCGAACTGTACCGATGTTGCATCGGCGACGGTGGTTGACCACGTGAGGACAGCGGAAGTTGCCGTGACGGTGTCCACCGATGCGCCAAAGATTTGCTGTGGCACTTCGGGCATCTCAAAGCCGGTGAGTTGGGCGTAGGTGTGGCCTGCGACATCGTAACTTGAGAGCATCGCAGTTTGACCTTCGCCGTCCAAAATCACATCGATGATGTTCGGGTCGTAATCAATGCCGTCGTCCGGCGCAGGGTTGGCACCGCCTCCCAGCGTCCACGTTGCGGCATTTTCCATCACGTCTCGCCATTTGCCGGTGCCAAACCCGTCCTGACTCCCGATGACGATGATGTAACGGTAGTTGGGAATGTCCGAACCAATGACGTCCTTGCTAACGGTGAACGTGATGGTTTTGGCCTCCACGTCACCGGTCACATCAATGCCTCGAGCGGAAGCGCTTCCGGTTTCGGCTTGCACCGCTTGCACCGCACCCGGCTCACCCGTCCCGCTGATGGCAACCTCCCAGGCCCAATCGGGATGGACCTCGGCATTGGCACCCGTGAGCATGGACGTGCGACCGTAGGTGGTTTCACCTTGGTCGACGTAAATCTGGACGATCTGGTGGCTAAACCCGTTGGCCAGCCCCCAAATATCGGTCATTTCACTCATCGTGAGAATGAACTGGGCATTCCAAGCACTTTGCCGAACCGTGAGGTGCGTGGCGTCCCAAAGCCCGCCTCCTGAAGGCGTGTTGAAATCGGTTGCAAGCGGATAGACGTAATCACCATCACCCGTTTCATCGCCAACTGCGTCATCCAACTCCAGCAGCGTCACCCACTCTTCAAGGTCTGGCAACACCATTTCAGCAGGCGCAGGAGGGGCCATTTCAGCATCGACTCCATCGCCGTAGGACAAGGAATCTCGCCATGAGGTGACGACCTTGACGCGAGTGGAGTAGCGGGGTGCAAGACCGATATCGGCCCATGGGATGGCAAATTCATACACGTCATCCACGGCACAGCCGCCGAGATTGGAACTGCCCGAAAGCACCCAACGCTCCTGGTCACCCACTTTGCCTTGAGCACTGAACAAATTCCACTTCGCACGGCCGTCCTCACGCACCGTATCAAAGTCGAACGCCACCATGTACTTGGAGGGGAAACCAAGGATTTGATTCCCGTAATACGTTCGGAAATTGGTCTCGGCTTCGTTGAAGTTGACGGCGTTTGGCTGCATGAAGTAAATCGCCAAATCGGGTGAAGTGTAGGCACCTTCGCCCGAAGCGGTGGCAAGTTCCTCGGCGGTGGTCGCATCCACGCGGAAGAAGACGTTTGAGGCGTCGTAACCGAAGTAAAACGATTCAATATCAAAATCACCGCCGGACACCGGAGCGTCGTAACGGGCTGCACCGTCCCATTCACCCGGGAGCGCTACACCATCGATCATGGGCTCAACAATGCCGCTTGCAGCCGGGTTGGCGATGGCAGGGTTGGTCCACAAGTCCTGCAAATAGGGTGGAAGATCGAGGTTGATGGCGCGGTAAATGTTCGACAGATGCACTTTGAAGAGCACGTCCCAGTTCTCGTCGTAACCGCTGTCTTGGTCGAGACCGTACCACCAATACCAGTCGCTTCCTTCAGCGATGTACAAGGATTCCCAAGCGGCGGGAAGGCCCGGGTCGTTTGGATGGCCTTCCTCGAAGGCCACCAAAGCCTGCCGTGCTTCAACGAGGCGTTGCCAAGCAAGGCTCTCTTCTTCTTCCCCTGCCCACGTGCGAAGGGTTCCATCAATCCACGAACCGGTGCCGATGGTCTCGATGGCCGGGAGGGTGGTGCCTTTGGTCAAAAATTCTGAAGGCGTGGTGGTGACGATCGTCGGGTGGTCAGCCAACCGTCCGTACCATTCGGCCATGAAGGGACGAGCGTTGTCCTGATGTTGGAATTCCGACATGAACATCCAGTTCTCACCGTCGAGGGCCACGGTCAGCAAATGGTCGGACGGGTTTTCGCCCGCATCGAGCAGTTGTTGGCGCACGTTGTCGATGTAGGCGATAAAATCGGAGACGGCTGCCTCGGGCGTCATGGTGCCGTACTGGAAGGCAATCCGGTCGGAGATGACACGATCTCTGAACACCACGGCCACTTCGCCGCCTTCGGCCCCGGTCACGGTCCACGGCGTGGCCAAATTGGCGGCATCCTCCACGTCGATGAGCTGACCGTTGCTGTCGGTGGATTGCTTGAGAATTTCCTCGTCGGTGACCATCCATTGGATGCCGACATCGCTAACTGGCTCAACCATTGGAGGGGACACCGCCTCTTCGCTTGGCCACATGCCGGTCGGTCGGAATCCAAGTTCGGCCTCAAACAAGTCCATGCCCGTGACCAGATGGTTCTGAACGTCCTCAGGCCACGCTTCCTTGTTCACGCGAATGCCATCTTCCATGGTCCAACCGTCCATCATCAGCAACGGCATGATGGGGTGATAGTACGGCGTGGTGGTGAGCTCAACCTGGCCGTTGGCAGCCAGTTCGCTGTACATGGGCAGGACGTTGCCCATGTGGTCGTGTTGAGCGTCCAGCACATAGGCGAGGTCAGACAGGTCGTACTGCCCGTTTTGCATGAACAGCGCAATGAGCCCCTCGTCGCGGTGACTTGTGTTGTAAGCGCCCAAGACGTAATCAGGCGAAAACTGGTAGAGGTACCAGAGCACCTGCAAATCAAGGAACTCTTGGGGTGCCAGGAGTTCATCATCCATGATGGTGGCGGGTTTCAAATTGTGGAGCGTCATGTCGTAGAGTTCCTTGTAGCGAGCACTGGACGGGTAGAGCCAGCCCAACTTTTCATCGCTCTGGGACACGTTGTAAATCCAGCCGCTGTTCCAAAACGACTGGAATTGCATGGTGTGAAGTTCGAGGTCGGTGGCGTTGGGGTACCCGCCTTCACTCCACGAACGCTTGGCAATATCGGTGTGCACGTCCAGCGTCTCTTCGGTGTGGTAGTCAACGAGTTGCTCAATGAACGAAGGCACGAGGTTGTAGGTGACCTTGGTCTCGGTATCGGCAAGGATACCGGGGGAATCCACGTATTCGGTCATCGCGTGCACGCGGACCCAAGGCATCTCGTACATCCCGGTGAGTTTGTTCTTGTAGTACGGTTGATGTTGGTGGAAAATGATCGCCAAATTGAGCGCATCGTCCACCTTGTCAATCCCTCCTGAATCAACAACCGGGATGGTTTGTGGAGACGTGACGTTGGTGATGTTGTCGACGTGCCAGGCGTGGGTGAACGTTTCAGCGCCGTTGTTGGAGGAAGGGTTTTGCAAGGGGAACGACGTCCAAACATGGCCTGCGTCCTGCCATTGTGCGTAGACGAGAATCTCAAACCCTTCGGGCGAACCAAGCGCCTCCCAGGGCAGGGCAAGTTCGGTCACGGGGTTGTCAGCCCAACCTGCATACAGGTCAACATCGGTCGTCATGTCCTGCCATGAACTCCCGTTATGAGCGATGTGCCGGAAATAGGTGTCGTCCTCTAAAACAAAACCATGGTCAGCTGCAAAGGGAAGGGTGTGGGCAAAGCCCCAATCTCGAGCCAGCACCGAACCACCTTCGGTGGTGTTCAGGTACACGAACAAATCCGCACCGGAAGTCGTTGACTTCCAATCGGTTCCTTCCCAACCAATGAAGAGCATCGTCTCGTTCCATGTCAGCCGAACGTCAACGTCGTTGACGTCGGTGGCCATCAGCGTGTCCGAATCCCATTCTGAAAACGACCCGTCCACGGTGATGTCTTCTGGGGTCGTTCCTTGAACGCTTGATGCAAAAAGGGATGAAAAAAATATCAACACCAACAACGAGGCCTTAAGCCGCATGAAAGAAGACGGGGAGTGATAATTTGAAAGGCTTTATCGCTGTCAATCATGCATGGGTCAAGGGGTACTTTGCCACCTCACCTCGCTCCCAACGTCCGGACTCGACGGAGCGCAGCGCTTTCTGGATTGGATGAGCGGCGCCGGGTATTCTGCCTGGCAAATGTTGCCGGTCACGCCCCCTGACGAGCACGGCTCACCCTATGCGTCACCTTCGGCTTTTGCGGGGTGGCCCGAACTGATGCAAAGTGACCGCATTGAATCAAATGTGGAGGACGATTTCTGGATGTGGGATTGGGCACTCTACGCCGCCATCAAACAAGCACACGAAGGTCGGCCATGGTTCGAATGGCCCGAACCGTTGCGGAACAGAGACCATCAGGCACTGGAAGCCTTTCGTGCAGATGCCCAAATTCATCTTGAACAACAAGGTCGCTTTAACGCTGCTTGGGCCGACCTCAAACACCAAGCATCAAATCAAGGCATCCAACTCATTGGCGATGTCCCTATTTTCATCTCCCACGATTCTGCGGATGTGTGGGCACACCGGCACCTCTTCCAACTGGACGAGAACGGTATGCCAACCCATGTTGCCGGCGTCCCGCCGGACTATTTCAGTGAGGACGGGCAGCGCTGGGGTACCGTGCTGTACGATTGGGAGGCCCACCGCCAAGATGGTTGGCGATGGTGGAAAGAGCGATTGAAGCGCATGTTTCGGCTGTTCGACACCGTCCGGATCGACCACTTCCGCGGCATCCACTCAAACTGGGCCATTCCGGTGGACGACGACCATGCCAAAAACGGCCACTGGCAAACCGGGCCGGGCGATGAATGGCTTCAGGCGATGGTTGCTCTTGTCCCTTCACCCGAGAACATCCTCGCCGAGGATTTAGGCATCATACCCGATGAGGTGATTGACCTGCGTCGTCGTTTTGGACTCCCAGGCATGGCTGTTTTGCATTTTGGTTTCCACGGTGACAACGCCAACAACCCTCACCATCCCGCCAACATCCAACCCGACCAAGTGGTCTACACCGGCACGCACGACAACGACACGACGAGGGGATGGTGGAATTCACTCGACCCGACCACTCAATCTGTGGTAGCATCCCTGATGAAGCCCAAGGAATCCCCCCCACAAGCCCTCATTCGTTTGGCACAAACCTGCAACGCAAGAATGAGCATCGTTCCGTTACAGGACGTGCTGGAATTGGACTCGTCCGCACGTATGAACACGCCGGGAACGGCCCATGGTAACTGGAAGTGGTCATTTTCTTGGGACGATTTATTTCAAGAACAAACATGGAGACCGCGAATCTCTTAACCCGTTTTTTCTTCCCTAAGGCTAATGCCGACAATTGCCTATTTCACGGCCGAAATCGGACTCTGGTCCGAACTCCACACCTATTCAGGTGGATTGGGTGTTCTGGCTGGCGACCACGTCAAAGCAGCAGCTGATGCCGAGTTGCCCTTGGTGGCCATGAGCTTGCTTTACAGAGAAGGCTACGGAAGGCAACATTTGGATGGAAAGGGGGAGCAAACCGAGTCGTACGCCCCCATTGACCCTGCCGACCATTTGGTTGACACCGGTCATGTGATTCAACTGCCGCTTGACGGTGAAACCCTTTACGCCAATGTTTGGAAAACCAACGTCAAAGGCGTCAGCGGCCACGTGGTGCCGGTGTACTTCCTCGACACCCATCACCCCAACAATTCCGCCACCTTCATTGGACTGGGCTCCCGGTTGTACGGCGGCGACGACCAAACACGAATTCGTCAGGAATACCTCTTGGGCGTGGGTGGGGTTCGCACCCTCCAGAAACTCGGTCACAATTTTGCTGGCATGCACCTCAACGAAGGGCACTGCACGTTTGCCATGTTGGAGATGCTCAACCAAGGTTGGACCAGGGAGGAACTTGCAGAACGCACGTTGTTCACCACCCACACCCCTGTTCCTGCAGGACACGATCGGTTTGATTGGGCATCGGTCGAGGCCGTGATGGGGGCACTCCTTCCTGCGGATGCCCGTGACTTGGTCAAAGGGGCGGGCGACCCTGAGAACGGTGAACGGTGCTCAATGTCCCATCTCGCCGTGGCGCTGGCCACCTCGGTTAACGCAGTGTCCAACCTCAACGCTCACGTGGCCTCGTCGATGTTTGCTGACGCTCATATTGCACCCATCACCAACGGCGTTCATCACATCACCTGGACCTCTCCAACGATGGGTCAAATGTTTGACCAACAACTGCCGGGATGGAGAGAAGACCCCGGGCAATTGGCCTATGCAGGGAGCATCCCCGACGGCGCTCTGCTCGATGCAAGAGCCACCAACCGGCGCATTTTGCGGGAATTGGTGAAACTCTCGACCGGTGTGGAATTGGAAGAGCACCGCCTGACCATTGGATTTGCACGGCGATTCGCCACCTACAAGCGAGCCAATTTGGTGTTCAGTGACCTTGAACGGCTTCGCGCCATCGGTGCGGGCAACATTCAATTCGTGTTCTCTGGAAAAGCGCACCCGAAGGACGAAGGAGGCAAGCAATTGATTCGGGACATCTTCGCCTCCGCTGGTGAGGTCGAGCACGATATTCCCGTGGCCTTCATTGAAAATTACGACATGGCCACCGGCTTGGCCATGACCAGTGGCGTTGATATTTGGCTCAACAACCCCATCCGACCGTTGGAAGCCTCCGGAACTTCGGGCATGAAAGCCGCCATGAACGGTGTTCCAAATTGTTCGATTCTTGACGGGTGGTGGCCTGAGGCTTGCGAACATGGCGTCAACGGGTGGCAAATCGGTCAAGCCGAGGACGAACGAAACGATGAACGAGACGCTGAAAACATCTACGCTGTCCTCGAAAACGATGTGCTTCCCATCTGGAAAGAAGGTGGTGCCCGATGGGCCAAAATGATGCGAGCGAGCATCGCCACCTCCGCCCGATTCACGGGTGCAAGAATGATCGCCGACTATCTCCACTTCTACGATCAGTTTTCGTCGTGAAGCGGGTCCTGCTCAACCATCGTCTCCATCCCCTCGGGCGGACGACGAGCACCCAACCAGAGCATGAGGCCGGCCACGACGATGAGGCCGACCAGCACGTTTCGAACAACCGTTGCTGAGGAGGAGCCTGTTGTGGAAACTTCATCGCACGAGGCACAGTCGACCACCGGACACATTTCATCGCTTGGCACCTCAAAGGTGTCGCCACAGCATCCTTCGCAGGTTTGCATCGTTGCGTTACCGTTGGTTTCGTTGGTGTTCGTCGAGCCGGTACTGTTCGTCGAATCCGTGGTGTTCCCGGTGGTGTTCGTACTGTTTGACCCGTTGTTGTCCAAGCCTGACGAGTTCGTGCTCTGATTGGTTTCCGTCCCGTTGGTGTTGGGGTCGGGTTCGTATTCGCATCCTTCGTTCACCGTGGCCAACGGGTCGTAATTGGTCGCCGTGGCATCGGTGCAGCCCACGACGGGGTCGGGGGGGAATTCGCAGGAACCGTCGTCAACGGTCGCCTCGCTGTTGTAATTGGTTGCTGATGCATTGGTGCAACCCGAAATGGGGGGCGGAGGATATTGACAGGAACCGTCGTCAACGGTCGCTTCGTCGGCGTAATTGGTGGCTGAAGGGTCGGTGCATCCGAACACCGTTTGGTTGTGCTCAACGCTTTCGCTCACGTCGATCACGGTGACCGAGTGGGCCGGAACCGAGAGGCTGGTGTTTTCCAAAACAGCTTCACCGAAACGAACGGTGTCGTTGCTCGCAAAGTCCTCCACGGTGGTTGGCCCACCGCGGTTGAGGACAACCGCCATGGTTTGACCGACGTGGCTCATCTCGTAGACCAAGAGGTTGGGCATGGCCAGACGAGTGGAGTAGGTTCCTCGTCGAAGCGCCTCGGATTCCGCCCGCAACTGGCCAAGTTGTGAGAGGTTCTCGAACAGGGATGCTTCGTGGACACTCCACGTCGAGTTGTTTCGATACATGTGGCGGTTGTCGGGGTCTGCTCCGCCGTATTCACCGTACTCATCCCCGTAATACATCATGGGCGCACCCGGCGTGGTCAACAACCAACCGTAGGCCTGCAGAGCAGCGTTGTAGGCCGAGACATCGCCGGGTTGACCGGGCAAGCCGTCTTCCGCCCACTGGTTGTTGGCATCGTTGGTTCCGGTATCGGCTCGGCTGGTCAACCGAGGAACGTCGTGGCTGCCCACATAGGGGACCATCAGGGACCCCGGTGTGTACTGGTCTTGACTGCGATTGGTCCAGTAGTCAAGGTGCTGGTAGTTTTCCTGACCGCTGACAAAGACGTTGTTCACCACGGCGTGGTAGAGGACAAAGTCGGCTTGACCGTCCAAGCCGTCCGGACCCATGTAGGCGTTGATGGTGGCATACTGTTCTTGGTTGGCCTCCAATGAATGACCCGACCATCCCATGGCGGTTTCACCCTTGAGGTAGACGTCGGTGCCCACCGTCTCAAAGCGCTGATTGATTTGCGAAACCAAGTTGGCCACAGCAAGGTTCTCGACGTGCTTCACGGCATCGATTCGAGCGCCATCAAGGTCAAACGTCTCCATCCACCACAACGCGTCAGCGATGAATTGTTCCGAAGCGTTTCGGTCTTTCCAGTTCACATCGGGCATGTAGGACGTGAACTGGCAGTCAAGGCGATGCTCGGTCCAATCGCAGTTGGGTTGACCGCAAATGCAGCCGGTGTTGAACCACTCCGGATGTTCCTGGAAGTAGGTGTGTTGCTCGTGGACGTGGTTCACCACGAAATCCATCATGACCCGAATGCCGGCGTTGTGCGCCGTGTCGATCATGGTCTCCAATTCTTCAGGCGTGCCCAACCGAGGGTCGACCCCGCGTGCTTCGACGGGCCAATACCCGTGGAAAGCGGCCACATCATGAACGCCATCAGCGGCCTTGCCCGTCCCGTTGGCAGCCGTGTTGAACGGGGTGAGCCAGAGGGCGTTGACGCCAAGTTCTGCAAAATAGCCGGCGTTGATCATGGAAGTCACGCCGGAAAAATCGCCGCCTTGCCAATCCGCACCTTGGGCAGCACCGGTTGTTGCACCGTCGTTGCTGGTGTTTCCGTTGACAAAGCGATCGGTCATGATCATGTAAATGAGAGCGTCGTCCCATACAAAGTCGGCATGTGGCCCTCGCCAAAACGGAACCAAGAGGTCGTAGGCGAGGTTGCCCTCAAGGTCACTTCCTTCGATGCGGAGGGTGTGCTTTCCATCACCAAGTGCGGAGACATCGTACACCCATGCCGAGGCAGTGGGCGACCATGTTGCCCCTTCCAATCCCAACGGCGTCCCGTCATGGGCTGCGCCCGAAGAACCGGGATGGTACGTGACGACCAATTCATCGCCGTTGAGTTCAGCAGAATAGGACGGGCGGGTGTGGTCGCGAACCCGAAGCAAGGAGTTCTCATAATCGCCACAGTAGCCACGTTCCGGATTGTCCGGGTCGAAGATGTAGGTGCCGTCCACGATGAATTTGTAGCAATACAGACCCTCATCCAGCTCGAGGGTGGCTTGCCAGACTCCATTGGTTTCAACCATGGTGACGGGTTGAGTCCAATCGTCCCACTCGCCCGCAACCTCGACCGTTTGTGCAGGCCCCGTGTATTCCAGAACCGTTCCCGTCGAGGAACGTGCCTCGGTGGCCTCGGCATCGTGAGCCATCATGGGCATTGCTGAAACGAGAAGCATCATGAATAGAACACAAAAGGTCGTGTGGCGCATGTTCTCACTCCTCCTTGGTGGTGGCGGCCGGGCGAAGCAGGGCGTTGGCCGTCTCGACCAAATCGTTGAGGTGGCGGCACAAAAAAGACTTGACAAAGGCATTTGCGGGCTCGTTGTAAGCGGTCAAGGGAGCGTCGTGCTGCTGCACTTCACCTTGGTCGAGGATGGCCACACGGTCGGCCAGGGTCATGGCTTCGATTTGGTCGTGCGTGACGTAGATGGTGGTCGTCCCCAATGTATCGTGAAGACGACGAATTTCAGTGCGCATTTGATGACGGAGTTCAGCATCCAGGTTTGAGAGAGGCTCGTCCATCAAGAGCACCTGCGGTCGGCGAATCAACGCACGACCCAGCGCCACGCGTTGGCGTTGACCGCCGCTCAATTCCTTGGGCTTCTTGTCCAAGTGTTCGGCCAGTTCCAACATCGAAGCCGTTTCATTGACGCGCTCGTTCATTTCTGCGTCGCTCAAGCGTCCTTCACCTTTCACCATTCGCAACCCAAAGGTCAGGTTGTCGCGAACGCTCATGTGGGGATAGAGGGCATAGGACTGGAACACCATGCCGAGGCCTCGGGCGCCCGCAGGGAGGTGATTGACCTTGACGCCGTCGATCAGAATTTCGCCATCGGTGACTTCCTCGAGACCTGCCAGCATACGGAGCGTGGTGGATTTACCGCATCCTGAAGGCCCGAGCAGGACCAAAAATTCGCCGTCGTTGATCTCAAGGTTCAACCCCTGAACGGCCTCAAAGCCGTCTTCGTATCGCTTGTACACGTTTCGAAATTCTACGCTTACCATATCATCACCCTTTCACTCCACCAGCAGAAAGTCCCTCGATGAGGAACTTCTGGAAAAACAAGAACAGCAGGGCCACCGGCAAACTCACCAGCAAACTGGCTGCGGCAAAATCACCCCACGCTTGGCCCGTGCTGGAAATCATTGAGGCCAGGCCCACGGGAAGTGTGTACATATCGTTGGAGGTGTTGAAGGTCAACGCCAACAAAAATTCATTCCACGCTGCAAGGAAGCTGAACAGGGCTGTGACAGCAACCGCAGGAAGCGACAATGGCAACACCACCTTGGTGAACACCTGGAACTGGTTGCAGCCATCGAGCAGCGCTGCTTCCTCAAGTTCTCGAGGAACGGTATCAAAGAAGCCTTTGAGCATCCAAACACACAACGGCAAGGCCGTGACACAATAAGCAAGGATGAGCCCCAAATGTGAATTCAACAAACCGAGGGTTTTCATCACCAAGAAATACGGTACGAGGATGATGATACCCGGGAACATTTGCACCAACAAGAAGGCAAACATCGACACGTCCCGCCCGGTGAATTTGTACCGGCTAAAGGCGTAACCTGCGGGGATAGCGACGACCAGTCCGAGCAAGGTTGTTCCAAGACTGACGATGAGGGAGTTGCGCATCCATGTCCAGAAGGAATCGCTGCCCATGAGCTTGGAGAAATGCTCGCCCGTCATCGGACCGCCAAGTGACCCACCCAACGCATTGCCTGGCGAGAGGGCGATGTCCAAAATCCACACCAGCGGAAGCAGGGTGAGCACGACGAAATGCACCAGCACAACGTGAGCACCAATGGACTTCAACCGGTGTTCAAGGCGTTGGTTTCGTTCCAGACCAAATTCGATGGCTGAACGGGACAGGGTCTGGGTAGACCACGCCGAAACCGGTCGGCTCGACACCCAGATCAACGCAATGGCGCCCGGACCAACCAACCACCCTTGCATCCACAGGTCGAAGGCCGAGCGTGGAGAAGCAAGCAGGCGAAGCAGGCCAACCAACAACACACCGCCGCTCAACACCAAGGTCGTGTTTCGCGTGGATGGTTTTGCCTCTTCGGGAAGGGTGTTCAACATCAAACCGATCAGCAGCAGACCGACCAAACCCAAGGCAAGGGTCTCTCCACCCCTCAGCACATCGACGGAAAGGAGGAACACATTGACCAGGAAACTCACGATGAGCCAGCGTCGCAAAGTGGTCACCTCAACCGGGGTGTACCATGCCCGAACCGTGGCCTCGTCGATCATGCTGCTGCCTCCGTAGCGTTGGTGCGCTTCATGTACGTCCACGAAAAGGCGAGGAGCATCATGAAAATGACGACTGACCATGCCGCAGCCACGCCGTATGCGCCGTCACGGAAGGCCACGTCGTACACGTACGTGATGAGAATATCCGTTTGACCGGGCTCGCCGAAATACAGATCTGGTCCTCCGTCGGTGAGGAGGTAAATCACGTTGAACATGTTGAACGTCCAAATGAAGCCGAGCAGTGAAAGCGGGACAAGGGCACTTTTCAGGTTGGGCAAGGTCAGGTGACGGAACGCATCCCAAGCGCCAACGCCGTCCAATGCCGCAGCCTCGTACATGTCTCGAGGGAGGGCTTGAAGGGCACCGCTCAAGGACATCATCATGAAGGGAATACCAAGCCAAATGTTGACAAAAATCACCACGATTTGAGCGCCGGTCGGCTCGGCGAGGAAGTGAATGTTGGTCCCCAACACCTCGTTGACCAAGCCCTCCGGTTGGAACATCCCTTTCCAAACGAGGACAGAGATGTAGGAAGGAATTGCCCAAGGTAGAAGCAGAACCGTTCGATAGGCCGTTTTGCCCCTGATGTTGGCCCGGTGAAGAACCAGCGCAAGGAACAGCCCCAATCCGATGTGAGCCGAAACGTTCACCACGGTCCACACCAGGGTGAACAACGTCACGCGAAGGAATCCTGACGAGGTAAACACCTCAATGAAATTGGCCAATCCAATGAAGGCTTGGTCGCCCAAATGGGTGGCGTCAGCATCGGTAAAGGACAACCAAAAGCCGTACAAGACGGGGTAGAACGTCAACATCGCCAGTGCAAACATCGCGGGTGCGATGTAGACATGGGCTGATTTGGCATGCAAGCGTCCGGCTTTGACATCCATCGCACGCCCGTATCCTAGAAGCACGACCAGCGAGAGGAGGATGGCGCCCAAGGCAAACAACACCGGAGAGGTGTCACCTGCAGAAGGAGCAACATCACCCACGCTGGTGCTCAATGTCGTGCTGAAGAGCGCCCCGTCGTCGCCAAGAACGTCAACAGCGTGCTCGACATTGGGCAGCATGCCCGTTAAGTGGCATTCAACGCCGATGGTGCCTGTTGGAAGGATCCGTGTCGAGGAGGTTCCCGCCATTTCAACCCCGTCCGCTTTGCAGGAATCATAAGCAGGCAGCGAACTCGAGGTATTGGATTCTGGAAGAAGAGAAGTGTGCAAGACATCGTCAACGTAGATATCGAAGGACGATGAATTGTCCAGGGTGAAATTGAGGGTTACGGTCCGATACCCTTCGTTGGTCGGTGGCGGGGCTGCTCGTTGAAGATCGTCCATCAAGGACTTCAACTCGGCATTGGCCCCTTCAAGGGCAGCATCTGCTGTAGCAGATTCCGTGTAGGCCTGTTCAAACGCCGTCACCAGAGGACCGTACACCATCGCCATGCCCCGAGTGGTTGGTGCTGGGGTGCCCACCTCGATTTGGTCAAGGAATCCAGAGAGAACCACATCGTTGTTGATGTCATCGTCGTCGGTCAAGGCGACATGGGTTGGTAGCGTGTACGTCTCCAACGCGAAGGTCTTCTGAACCTCACGGCTGGAAAGGTACTGAGCCAGTTCAACAGCTGCGATTTTGTGAGCGCTTTGTTTGCTCACCGTCCACCCTTTGTACGTCACCAAAGGAGCAATGCGTTCTCCCGTTTCTTCGATGAGGGGGAGCATGGATTGGCCCACATCCAATCGGCTCGCTTCGTAGGTTGCCCAATTCCATGGACCATCGACGATCATGGCGGCTTTTGAGCCAATAAACTGATTTTTCATACCCTCCGTTTGGGTACCCGTAGCCACCACTTGATGTTCCAATTCGAGGTCAAGCAGCCAGTCAAGAGCGGTTGCTGAGCCGTTGGAATCAAGGGTCGGCTCACCGGTCTCATCAAACAGGGTACCGTTGTAACCGGCTTGGATTCCGAACCACCAATAAGCGGATTTTACGGGCAGGGCAAGGCCTTGAACGTCTTGGTAGGTTAGGGTTTGAGCGGCTTCGAGGAGGTCCTGTTGGGTCCAAGTGTTGTCAGGATAGGCGACTCCTCGTGCGTCGAACAGGGCCTTGTTGTAAATCAACGACAGGGCATCTTGACTTGCAGGAACACCATAGAGGGCATCTCCGTAACGCATCGCATGAAGCGCTCGCTCATCATACGCACCGCGTTCGGCAGGCGTCAAGTGAGGACGCAAATCTTCGAGAAGGGGAAAACCATCGACGCGGACCTCCCCTATTTTTCCCAATTGATCGCTCGAAAGGCGCATCAAATCCGGAGCCTCACCGCCCTGTGCTGCGGTCATGAAGAGGTTGTCCGCATCGCCAAAAGGAACGAGCGCAACCTCAACCGTGACGTTGGGATGAAGCGCTTCAAACGCTCGAATGGTCTGCATGAAGACATTTTCTTCTTTGCTTTCGGCTGCAAACGTGTGCCACACTTCGAGGGTAATGGGGCCCTCAGCACCGCTGTTGTTGAGACCGTTCGAATCGGCCTCTCCACCGCCGAGGCATCCTGCGATCATGAGATTGGTCAGGAGCAGAACCCCAAGCACCGCCCGACTCCACCGAGAGGATGGACGGCGAGCCATGCTATGCCGCCAATGTAACTCGCCTTAAAGGTCGTGAGCGTGGCGTTCAGTCTCCTTGTTGCAGGCCCAAAAACGGTAAGATTTCACGAAGATTTCGTTCCCGAATCACCGGGACGCCTGCGTCTTCAAACGCTGCTTCCGATGAGGCCCGGCTTGGATTGAAGCCGAGAAAACGGCTTCCCTCAACGTGCATGCTGAGATCCATCTCGGAGTCTCCAACGGAGACGCACTGGGAGGCTTCAAACCCGTTCATCTCAAGCAATCGATGAATCACCTCACCTTTCCCACTTGCATGAAGGCGGCAAACGCCTTCATCGGTGAGAAAACCGTCGTCATCAAAGACGAACCCGTTGGCAATCCAATCGTCAACC
The DNA here is from genome assembly GCA_038136695.1 of Candidatus Poseidonia sp. Taxonomy (GTDB): domain Archaea; phylum Thermoplasmatota; class Poseidoniia; order Poseidoniales; family Poseidoniaceae; genus Poseidonia. Next base: position 7,843 of record JAYQAK010000016.1, on the reverse strand, counting down.
TTGAGCATGCTGGCGATGGAACTCACGAACAAATCCACACCGGCACTGACGATGGCCACGAAAATGCCTTCCTGGAGCAGCTGTTCCACGACTTCTCGTGCACCTGGCATGAGTTTGACGCCGGCGTAAGCCCTGAACAGGTCGTCCCGATGAATCGGGTCCTGGATGGCTTTCCACATCTGGATGTCCGAGCGCATGAACTCAACGTCGCTGATCTCGCCACGAATGAACCGAGTGAGGTTCACGGCATTGTCCGTACCAAAGGCATCGTGCAATGTCCTCCATGAGCTCACCGCATCGACCAACACACCGTCGCAATCGAAGACAACGATCTTGGGTTGGTCAGCGTGTTCGTCCATGACATCACCAGCCTACTCGTCCTTGAAAGGCTTCGCACAACGAGTCACACGCCCCAAGGAGCAAGGGGCCCGTAGGCCCCTTGTCTCCAAGGGTCCTCACCGAAGTGAGGCCACTGCGTCACCGTCGAACGGCGTCCAATCCAGCATCAAGCCTTCTTGTCGTAGCTCAGGTCATCCCAGGTTCGGAGCAAGGCACCCTTTCCGTTGATCGGGGCGTAGCTCAGGGTGATCGTAGCGTCTTCAAGAGGCGTACCGTCAGGAGCGTGGGTTCGCACAAAGATCGTGTCTCCAGCGTTGAAGGTCGAAATCGACCGGGTTTCGCTTTCCGAGATTTGCTCTTTGGTCACCGAGTCCACGAAGGTCACGAAGGCATCGCTGTTGGCAGGGTTGAACCCGTACACACCAGCACTGTCAGCCAAGTTCACGACGTAGGTGTTGAACGCACCCGTGGCGTTGGTGTAGAACACCTTCACCTCGACGGCTTGCGTTGCAAGCGGCGTCTGGGATTGCTCAACGGTGATGCGCCAGTGGCCCTGATCGGCATCGAAGGCGTTGATGTCTTCAATGTCAAAGGTCACACGAGGCACGCCCTTCACGTCGGTCTCTGCCAAACTGGAAGCCCAGACGTAGATGACACCGGACAGCACGACCGTGATAGCGACCATCAAGATGGTAGCGATCACAGGGCTGACGGCAGCGTCGTCTTCAGCCATGGATTCCGTCTCTTCTTCATCGTCAGCACGGCGGCTGGAGAAGGAGAGCGCACTGACAAAGAGACCAGCGAGCGCCACAGCAAGGATGCTTGGGGCGAACGATGGAACAGCGCTGGCACCGATGGTTTCCACAACATCAGGCAGGTTCTGGTCCGTGGACAAGAACGTGCTTGCGGGCTGGTTGGCGTGGTTACACACGTCAGCCGTAGCCAAGGAGGTCATGATGTTGTTACACCAGTTGCTGTCTTCGAGCAGTGGTCGGCGCTCCGAAGTCTTCGTGGCGTTCTTACCGTACTGACCAGGCTTGGACCAAGCGTCGGTGCTCTGGACGTTGTTGATGATGGCGTAGTGCGATCCGGGCTCGTCTGCCTGGAAGCGGTCTGCTGCTGTCACCGACATGTCACATGGGTTTGCCAGACAGGTCACCACGTCCATCTCAACCCACACGTGGGTCGTGTCCTTGGTGATGTAGACGTCTTCCGTGTACTTCACGCTTGCACCGTAGTCAGGCACAGCGTAGTAGCGAGTCAACTCGATGTCGTTGTGTCCGTCCGTGTGGTAGGTGATGGCCAACATGTGGTCGTAGCGGTATGGACCTTCGTCACCGCCGCCACCAACAGTCACGGTCACAGGCACGTAGGTGCCGGTCATGATGTTGGTCACGCCGTTGAAGCTGAAGCCCGTGTTGTCGTCGAAGAAGTAGTCGGGGACTTGCTCTCGCACGTTCTCGACACGCACACCGATTTCCTTGGTGGCCACACCTTGCTGGTAGTCAGCAATAGGCATCACGCTTGGGTCGTAGTTTGGCACGTGAGTGTTGTACTCGCCCTGAGTGATTGGCGCCGTTGGGGTGTCACGCAGCACAAGACGGATTTGACAGTACTCTGAACCCGACGGTCCAATCTGGTGGATACCGTTGTTGTTCAGGTAGTCAACTTCCCAGTCGTTGGCGTTGGTCGTTGCGTCCTCAATCAGCGTGAACACGAGGTCATCACCGACGATGGTCGTGGTGAAGTAGTTCGTGTAGACACACTGGTCGGTGGACTCAACTTCCCAAGTCAAGTCGTCCAGGTCGTGGTCAACGTCGGCCTTGATGGCGGAGAGGTCGTAGGTCAGGTTCGCCAAGTTCGTGTCATCTTCCATCAAGGAGATGGACCATGGCAGAGCTGGGATTGAACCGTTGTCGGCCTTCATCACGGTCTCGGTCGTTCGGTTCCAGTTCTTGATCACAGGAGCGTCGTTGACTGGAGCCACGGAGAACACGACGTTGAAGTCGTCGCCGTTTTGGTTCTCTGCGCCGTCATCAGCCAAGCCGAGGGTCACCGTACACTTGCCACCAAGTTCGTTGTTCACGTTCTCGGTGATGGTCAACTCGTTGTTGTTCACAGCGACGCTGAAGGCGGAACAGGCATCGGTCGTACCGATGTCAACAGCCGAAGCGGTCCACGTGTAGACTTGACGGGTTGGCGCTTGCTCGTTGGCCATGTCACGGATGTACGAACGGGTTGCGTTCGACACATCGCCCAGGAACTTGGTGTGCGTACCAAAGCCTTCTGGGAGGATGTTGTAGTTTCCATCGTCCTCGGAGAAGATTGGCATACAGTCAGCGCGCTCTACGTTACAGATCTCTGGAGCGTCGTTCACGTTGTTCACCGTGTAGGTGATGTTGTGCGTGTCCGTCAGTCCGTTGCTGTCGGTCACCTCGAAGGCGAACACCATGTAACCAAACTGGTCGTTCAGCGGGGTGATCGTCACGTCGTGACCGTTCTGAGTCCAGTCGACCAAGACGTTGTCGTAAGCAACCAAGTTGCCTTCAACGACGTCCCAGGTGAGGTCACCCTCTTCGTCTTGCACATCGTCAGCCAGGTTGGTAAGGCTGAAGGTGAATGCACCGGAGTCCTCATCCTTGGAGAAGTCAACAAGACCGTCGTCCGTGTCAGCACCGTCCGTGTCAATAACTGGACAGGCACGCTTGATGTCAATCGTGCTCTGCACGTTGGTGGTGTCACCGGTTCCAGCGACATAGGCGTCGTCAAAGACCACGTTGGTGGACATCGAGATGTCGTCAACGGTGGCCCAGTCAAACTCACAGTCGGCTTGGGTCTTGACCATCAAGTCGTAGTTCTTCTGACCGGAGGCGGTGGTGCTGCCCTTGTAGGACTGGTACACCAGCACTTCAGAGTCGAGCGTACCGTCAGCCAAATCGCCGTGGGACAATTCCACGGTCATGAACTTGGTCAGCGTCTGCAGCGTAGCACCGGAGTCCAGCGTTTGGGTTGGGTGAACCACACTGATATCAGCCGTGGTCTCAGCCTGCACGACAGCGACGATGTCGATCTCGTCAGGCATACCGCCAAGGCGGCTCCATGGCACGCCGAACTCAGCCAACGAGGTGGAGAAGTCCGCCTGGATGTTGGCCGTGCTCAGGCTGGATGGACTCCAACCGAGGAAACCGTAGCTGTACAGGTCGTACGACGAGGAACTGTCGGCCCAAAGCACGTAGTTGGCGCTGAATGGCAAGGTGTGAGCACCGCCCAATCCGTTGTAGCCAACGTCCGAACCGCCGCTGCCCGTGCTGATGTAAATCAGCACGTCAGAAGTGGTCAGGTCGGTGTCGGTCATACCGAAGTACAGACCGTCACCTTCGATGTAGGTCACAAGGAAGTCGTCCGTGCCGTCGCCGCTCATCTTTCCAGGCATAGCGTAGCCGGATGGGTTGAGGGCGTTGCCGCCGACCCAGTCCTCGTTCGAGCCGTCAACCGTCATGACTTCAGGTTGGAAGGTGGTCGAAACATAGGAGGCTCGCTCGAGGTCCGTCGAGGTCAACAACAGGGCAACCTCACGAGAAGGAGCTGCACCCAAGTGGGTGGCGTCAATGCTCAGGAGGTTGGCTTCGTCAATGACTGCCGAAGAGGCGACGTTGATCTTGCTGGAGTCAAGCGTGTTACCGATCGAGGTCACGTGTGCGTTGGCACCAGCGTCAATCTGCGTGGTCGAGGAGGACCAGGTCATGTTCTCGATGCTTCCGGTTGCGTCCACCACGGAGAGCGTGGTCGTTGCGTCCGATGTACCACCGTCCCAGCGGAACGGCGTGTTCTCGACGTACATACCGATGGCACCAGAGGCGTCCATTGGGTAGACCCACACATCGGGGCTGTCTTCAACGTGGAGACCGGTACCGGTGGATCCACCGTCGACGTGAGCGTCGATGGCCACCACGTAGGTGTCCTCAGCCCACACACCGTATTCGTCACCAGCGATGACAGCACCGCCAATCATGAACAGGTCCCCGTTCTCCTTCTGAACACCGGTGGCGTAGCCGCTGATGTCCGTACCGTTGAGGGTCAAGGCGCTGTTGGTATCGTCTGCCAGAACACCCACCGTTGAGGCGAGGTCGTCACCGGTCAAGGTGGAGCCAACGTCGCTGAAGTCACAGTCTTCGATCACGATAGCGTTGTCACCGATGTTGATGGTGTTGGCCGAGGATTGAATCGTGACGGCGTCACAGTCAACCACGTTCATACCGATGGCGTTTGGCGAGGTACGACCAGCGGAAAGTCCGATGGTGTTACCGCTGACGATTGGGCCGGCGTATCCAGAGGAACCGCTGGTGGCTTCCACGACGTTGATGGTCGCACCACCGTCACCCCACGAATCACGAACCACCAAGGTGTAGTTTCCAGCATCCGAGTAGGCTCGAAGTGGAGTGTACTGGGTGTTGCTCGAGAAGGAGTAGGTACCCCAGGTGTCCTTGGTGCCGTCAGGCTTGGTGATTTCGAGACTGATCTCGTATCCCCAGCTGTCGGTTCCAAGGTTGACTTCTGCGGTCTTTCCAGAGCCGAGCGTCCAGGTACAGGAATCGGAGGATCGGTAGTCACTGCTGCCGATGGAACAAAGCGAACTGGTTGGGGAAGGCGGAGCTTCCACGCTGTCCAACAAGATTCCACCGTCGGCGTCCGTGAGGGTGTTGTCGGTGATGTTTCCGCTGCCTCGGTAGATGTAGATGCCCGTCGAGGTGGCGTCACTGATACCGCCAATGTCGTTGTTGTCGATTTCGTAGTTGTGAACCCGGTTGAGGTAGAAGGCATCATCGCCTCCCACAACGGTGTTACCAGCGATTTCAACATCCTTGGTGTTACCGTTGTAGATGGCAATCGCATGACCACCGCTTGGGTTCATCTCGTTGTCCTCGATGACAAGACCTTGCGCTTCGTTGGACGTGTAAATCCAAACATCAGCGATTTCGCCGCCGTCGTTGAACACGTTGTTGGTCACCGTCAGGTTGTCAACACCGATCTCGCTCGAACTGTGGCTGTAGTAGTACGGTGAACGCTCTGCGAACACACCGACACCACAATCAACGAAGGTGTTGCTGTCAACGATGTTGCCATCGCCACCGTTCATAATCATACAGATGTCGTTCATGTAGATGGCGTTGTTCAATGTGGAGTAACCCTTGTAGTGCGTCAACGTGCTGTTGGTGACCTTGAAGAAGTCCAACTCGTAGTTGTTGTAGTAACCGTAGCCCATAGCACCGATCAACGAAGCGATACCGCTCATGGAGGTGTTGTCGATGTCCATGTTCAACGAGTAGTAGCGATAACCGATGGTGTAACCCTGAGGTTCGCCACTCGAGGAGAGGGCGACACCGGTCCACGATGCATCGTGCATGTACAGCGACGACTCACCGTTGTAGTAGGGGTACATTCGGCTGGCACCGTCAAAGTCGTAGGAAGCGGTGGAGACGAAGGTCGTACCGTTCCAGTTGTGCTTCCCTTGGTAGAGGTACATGAACGGAGCGTCCATCATCACCGTTTCACCAGCGAGGTCGTTTCCGCTGTGGCTGCGCAAGTAACCGTATTCCACCAAACCGTTCGAGAACGTTCGGCTGGAAGAGGAACTCAATCCCGTACAACGTGCCTGCTTGATGTAGGACGTTGAGGAATAACAGACACGGGCCGTGAAGGTGTCTTCAAGGTACATGGTGTCGGAGTTGCCAGAGGTATCGGCTAGCGTCAACGGGTGGAAGATGTACCGGAAGTCAGCAGCGTTGTCGCTGGAGGTGCTCCAGTAGTACTCGATGGTTGCAACCGTGAGGGCTTCGTAACCCGACAAACTCAGGTTACAAACGTTCACACAAGCGCCGCTGTCAACCTGTTGGGTCGAGAAGGTCAAGTCGCTTGCGACACCGTTGGCGTCGGAAACCGCTTGGCCCGTGATCGAACCAGAGGCGTCCTTCAGGACAACGGAGGTCCCTTCGACAACTTCGGTGGTACCCGAGACGTTGGCTTGAACCGTCACGTCCAGGGTTCGCATTCGAGTGAAGATACCCGTGCCCGTCACGTCAACGGTGGAGGTCGTCACATCGCCTTCAATGAAGTCCATGTTGCTCGAGCCGGTGATCATGACATCCTTGGTGTTGGACAGCGTCACGTCGGTGAGGGTGAAGTCACCCGTTCCGCCAGCTTCGATACCGATGGCGTTACCGGAGATGGTCAAACCGTTCATGGACACATCGTTGGCCGTGTTGGTACCGTACTTGAAGGCGGCACCGCTTGAGCCGGTGATGATACCGGTGAGGTCGCCGGACAAGTCGTTCTGGTAGTACACACCAGCGTTGATTTGGTTCTCCAAATCAAGATTCTCGAGGTCCATGGAACCGGAAGCCGTGCTGTCAACGAGGACACCGTAGTTACCGCCAGAGACGTTGATGCGTTCAGCCGTTGCAGACGTCTGTCCGTCAATGTACAAACCTGCTTGCGTAGGCGAATTCACGTCGATGTCTTGGAAGTGACCGGCAGCGAATGCGCCACCGACCTGAACACCGTAGTCAGCGTTCAGGATGGTACCTTCCTTGAACAAGGGCGTACCGGACTCACGGACGTAATCGCCCAAGGAGCTTGGGTCGTTTCCGACACGAGCAACGAAGTCGTAGCGGTCTTGGTAGTTGTCGTTACCACGGTGGACGACGTCCATGTAAAGGTACACCTTGGAGATGTTACCACCGTTCGCAACTGCGTTGGAGATGTCCACGATCGGGTAGGTGAGTCGAGCACCTTGTCCTGGATTCATGTAGTACGTGTAAGCGTAGTCCAAACAGACACCGTAGTTGTTGGGGTATCCGCCAGCAGCGTAACTTGGTGGGCTCGCAAATCCACTCGAACCGGGTTGCCCTGGTCCGGAGGAGGGTTGTCCGTTGGATCCTTCTGGTGGTGCGAAAGCGCCGGAGAAGTAGAACGACGGGGAGTAGTAACCCCAGTAGTGGTATGGGTAGTAAGCGTAGGAACCCGATGGCGAGACACCCTCAATGTTCTCCCAACCGAAGCCGAACTGGGCTGGTGGAGAATAATAGTTGGGGTAACTCACGGAGTTGCCGAGCCAGAAGCGGTGCATGTAGTAGTAGTAACCTTCCCACGAGTTGTAGTTGGGTCCGTAGCTGTAACCGTAGTAGTTGCAGTGCCACGATGGTGCACCGCCCTTACCACCGCTGTAGGTGTGGGTGCCAGCCGTCACAGCTGGGTCGTTGGAGCCGTAGGGGTAGTAACCTTCCTGTCCGGAGTTCGTGACGTTCCAAGTGTTGCCTTGGTCGTCTTCGAACTGGATGTTGAGGCGGTCGGATACCCAGTAGTACTTGCTCGAAGCGTAGTTGTAGGACGGGTGGGCGTTACCGCCACCGTAGATGGAGTTCGCACCGACCTGCAAGTAGTTGCCCGTGCCCAAGAAGGTGGACAGGTCAATCTTGTAGGTGTGCCATCCTGCGCTCATGCCCGA
>JAYQAK010000015.1:0-23457 GCA_038136695.1 Candidatus Poseidonia sp. | reverse complement strand
GAGCTCCTCTGGAGCGCCAACGCTCTGCGCTGGTTCATCGTGGTCGGCTGGATCATCTACCCCATTGGTTACCTCTGGTCCCCCGGTGCCGAACTCGGCCTCGGTGACGGCAACCAAGAACTCCTCGCTGTGTTCTACAACATTGCCGACATGATCAACAAGATCGGCTTCGGTATCGTTGCCTGGATGGGTGCCAAGAAGGCTACTGAAGCCTTGGCAGCCGCTGAGTGAAGCCTGACCTACGGTTCTCCAACCACCCGCAGGGTGGCTTCGGCCACCCTGCACCGGTGGATTGGGTGATACGCTTGACGTGACGAAGCCTTTAGGCGCCGTCCTCCTCGAAACACCATGGAAGTGGACCTGATTTTGGGCCTCGCCTCTGCCGGCCTCGTGCTCGGCGTGGTTGAAGGCATCAAACCGGGACCGTTGCTGACGATGGTGATTCGAGAAACGTTGAGCGGTGGACTTCGAGCAGGTCTCTGGACCGCTGCAGCCCCGGTGTTCTCCGACGGTCCGCTGATCGTTATCAGCATCGTTGCCGCAGCGTGGATAGCAACCAATGCTTCGGTGTTGTTGGCTATCACCGTGGCCGGAGCGCTGTTTCTCGCGAAGATGGGGTGGGATTGCTTCCACATGGACATGCCCACCCTTGAGAGTGAAGCTACAGCGCCAACGGCGTCGTTTCTGCGCGGCATCACAACCAATCTGCTCAACCCCAACGTCTACGTGTTTTGGTTCTTGATCGGTGGGCCTCTGATGGCCTCCGTCGTGGACGAGGAAGTTCTCGCTCCCGTTGCATACGCCGTCTCGTTTCTTGTCAGCATCATCCTAACCAAGGCGACCATCGCCTACCTCATCCACCGAGCCAGTGAAGGCATCTCTGCGACAACATACCGACGATTGTTGGCGGGTTGCGGCGTGGTGATGCTGGGGTTCTCAGCGTTCTACGTGCTCACCGCTGTTCGCCTTCTCAGCTGAATTCAACGCCCGACGCAACGCCGCTTCAAGCGTCAACGAGGGGGCCTTTCGGTACCACATTGCGCCGAGCAATCCCCAGGCCAGCGTGTACGCTAAGGTAACCGTAGCAGCCGTGTTGAGTGTCCACTGGTGCTGTTCGTCAAGCGAAGCCAACCAGGCAAAGGGAAGGAAGTGAGCAACGTACACCGTCAGGCTGCATCGGCCGAGATTGGCCAGAATCGACCAACGCCATCGCTCTTGAGCAAGCAACCAAAACAACCCGACCCCCGTTGTAGCGGCGATTAAAAACGGGATGTTCGCAGGGAAGAACGTGAGGGTTGCGTTTCCTGTTGGTAAAGCCCACACCGTCCCAGCCTGCAAGCTCTGAAGCAAGACAGCGAAGGAAATCAAAAAACCAACAAGCGTTAATCGAGCGATGTTTCTCCGGCAGATGGCCGGCGATTCGCTCGCTGCAATCATCGTTCCCAACCCTGCAAACGCCACCCACGGAATCAACGGGTATGTGCCCGTGAGAACGAGATGGCCCATCACAACGAACAACGACCCCGCCTCAACCCGAACATCCCACTGCGATGGGCCTCGATACGGCGTCAAGAGAACATAGACCAACACGAGGGTTGCAGCAAACCATGTCCATTGCCGAAGAGCAGGTTGTTTGTTTCGCCACGGGGCGGCCCACCACGGATGTGTGAGGGTCAACATGGCGAACAGCGACAAGACCCCTGGCGTCAGCACATCGAACAAGTGTGGAGCAGATGCATTGACGACCAACTGACAGAGAAACAAGAAACCAGCAAAACGCCAACGTTGCGACCAAGACAGGGTTCGGTGATGCATACCCCATCCAAACAGCGTGACGAACAGCGGGGCTGCAAGACCGCCAAGCCCAGAGACGATGTAGGCAAGCAGGGACGGGGTTGCAGCTGCGTCAAAGGGATTCCATGTGGCCGCAGCGTGGACCATCACCATCAACAGCACGGCAATGCCCCGAAGTGCGTCGATATGCACGAGGCGTTCGTGGATCGTCATGGCCCGTCCTCATCGTTGGTTGAGGACGTGTTCAACCGCATTGCGGAACAGTTGGAGGCCTTCGCCCTCCCACCCGTCGAGTCCGTCCCCATAAGACGGGGTGGCGTCGTGCGTGTGATTTGGATGCAGCCAGCGCGCGTAGATGGCTTCTGGGTGTGGCATCAAACCAAAGACCAGTCCGGTGGTATCGCAAATACCGGCGATGTTGCGCATGCTTCCGTTTGGACTCACAGGGTATGGCAAGGGCTCGTCCGTCGCCCCTTGGCCGATTGGTGTCGATGGATCGACGTAGCGAACCGTGAGTTGGTGTTGGGCTGCAAGCCGGTCGAGATCCTCTTGTGATGGCATCACGTATTTGCCCTCGCCGTGGCGCACGGGACACTCCATTCGGGTCATGCCTTTGGTCCAAATGCAGGGGCTTTCAGGGTCGAATTCCAACGTCACCCATCGATCTTCGTAACGCCCGCTGTCGTTGAGCGTTAAACTGCCTCGCTGCACGAAGTCAGGAGATTGCCCCGCTTCCGGGCCGGGCAACAGACCCGTTTTGACAAGCACCTGAAAACCGTTGCAAATACCGATGATGGGTTTACCTGCGTCCACAAAGGCGCGCAAAGCGTCCCGCATCGCAAATCGCATTCTGTTCCCGAGCAGACGACCGCTTCCAAGGTGGTCGCCAAACGAAAAACCACCCGGGACCGCGAGAATATCAAACGATTCGAGGCTGTGGTCGCCGGAAATGAACCGATTGACGTGAACCCGTTCAGCCGTGGCCCCCACCAGTTCAAACACGGCTTTGGTTTCGTGGTCGCAATTGATACCAAATCCAAACAGCACAGCCACCTTTGGTTGCATCAGGCAACACCTCCGGTCATGTCCAACGTGCCTTTCCAAGCCGTGACCATGCGGTCTACTTCGTCAGAGATCAAGACGTCATCACCGTCAACAACGGTCAGTCGTGCATCGGCCTCAACCGAGCCGAGGACGGTGGTTGGATGACCTTTCATGGCGTCAAGGAACGAGGCTTCGTGCTCGGGTGCGACGGCCACAACGATGCGGCCGAGTGATTCGCCCCACAACCGTCCCCAAAGGTCGCCTTCGCCCGTACCGTCGATGTCCACGCTCGCCCCCAATCGCCCACCGATGCACATCTCAGCGAGGGCAACAGCAAGGCCGCCTTCGCTGCAATCGTGGGCGGTTCGGACCAGCCCTGACCGAATAGCATTGGACAACGCCCGGTAGGTTGCGAGGTTTTGTTCAGGATGTGGCAGTTGCGGCACCGTTCCTCCAATCCCACGCGTGGTGCCTTCCTCACGGAGCATGAAGGCCAATTCACTCGCCCCCAATTCTTGGGACGACGTGCCAACGAGGAAGATGCGGTCGCCGGCGTTCTTGAAATCACTCGTGGCACTGTACCTGACATCGGGGTGGTCGCCGAACAGGGAAAAGAGGAGGGTGGGGGGAATCGAAATTTTGTCAGGCCCCGACCCGTAATCGTTCTTCATCGAATCCTTTCCACTCACACAGGGGAGGCGGTAAGCACGGCACACGCGCTCCAACTCACGATTTGCTCGGACCAACTGAGCCAGTTTGAACCGGCCGTCTGGTGTTTTGCTCGATTCAATGGGGTCGGGCCAGCAAAAGTTGTCAAGACCAGCCATCTTGTCCACGTCGAGACCGACGCACACGCCGTTCCGAACAGCTTCGTCAATGGCCGCTGCGGCCATGGCCCCAGCATCGATGTCAGAATAACGTGGAGCAATGCCGCATGAAATCACGAGGCCGTGGGGGTTGCCATGAATTGGAGCGATGACGCCGGCATCGCCAGGGCCGTCACGTGCTCGTCCAACAAAGGGCTTGATGGCGGTTTGCGCAATGACTTCGTGGTCGTATTGCCTCACCCACGTTTCCTTGCTGGCAATGTTGGGGCGCTGAAGCATGGCGTTGAGCAAAGCGGTGTGGTCGGCTTCAGCAGGCGGAAGGAAGGGTTCGTGATGCGGCGGCCTCCATTCGGATTCCAATTGCAACTGGGGTACGCCATCGTGAAGGAATTCAATGGGAAGGTAAGCCACGGTGGCCTCTCCGTGGCGGACATGGAACATGCCTGTCGAGGTGAAGGTGGCCACCGCAGTAGCCTCCACCTCGTGCAAGGCCGCCATCGCCTCGAATGCGACCTGATCTTCGGGTTTGACGGCGATGGTCATGCGTTCCTGGCTTTCGGAAACGAGGATTTCCCACGGCGAGAGACCTGCCTGCTTGAGCGGGACCTTCGCAAGGTCAATTTCACACCCGTTGGTGTATTCTGCCATTTCGCCAATGGAGGATGAAAGACCACCGGCACCGTTGTCAGTGATGCAGGTGATCAACCCGGCATCCCTCGCTTCAAGCACCATGTCGAGCATTTTTTTCTGCGTGATGGGGTCACCGATTTGCACGGCACTGGAAGGCGATTCTTCCGTGAGTTCCAACGACGAAAACGTTGCGCCGTGGATACCGTCGTAACCGACGCGCCCGCCCACCATGTACACGATGTCGCCGGCAACGGGTGTTTTGATGTGAGACGGACGTCCATCAGGGAGGTGGCGTGGCATCAGCCCGACCGTGCCGCAATACACGAGTGGTTTGCCGATGTAGCGGTCATCGAAGACGATGGCGCCGTTAACCGTGGGGATGCCCGACTCGTTGCCACCCACACGCACACCCGCGTGAACCCCCCGCAGCACCCGCGAGGGGTGAAACAGGTTGTCAGGAAGCGTGCCTTCCCAATCGGGAGGGCCGAAACAAAACACATCGGTGTTTGCAATGGGTCGAGCCCCCAAACCGGTACCAAGGATGTCGCGATTCACGCCCACAATGCCGGTCATGGCGCCACCGTACGGGTCAAGTGCGGAAGGTGAGTTGTGGGTTTCGGCCTTCATGCAAACGCTCCAATCGTCGTCCCAAGCGATCACGCCGGAATTGTCGTGAAACACCGAAAGCAGCCAGTCAACGTCGTTTTGCATGTCGTGGGTTGGCTTCATGATGTGGGTCTTGAACAAGGAATCGATGGTGACGTCTTCGCCGGTTTCATGGTCGACGTGATGAATCATGGATGCGAAGATCTTGTGCTTGCAGTGTTCGCTCCAGGTTTGCGCCAGGCATTCCAGTTCAACGTCCGTGGGTGCATCGGGTGAAATGCCCATCGCCGTTCGGCTTGCACGGACATCGGCGTGGCGGTAGTGGGCTTGAATGGCGTGCATTTCCTCCAGATTAAGGGCGAGCAGGCCATCGGTGGAGATGGATTCGAGTTCGGCATCGCTGCACTCGAGGTTGACCGATTGGGGTTCGATGAACACCTGTTCGGGCGGCGTGGGGAACGTCAACTCTGGCCACTGACCTGCTTGACAGGCTGCTGCGTCAGCCACCAAGGCTCGCTCGATGAGGCCGTTGTGGAGGGTTCCTGCCAGCCAACCGATGTCGCAGGTTTCCGGAAGGCCGTAAAACGCATACGTGGTGTATGTGGCAATGTTGGCCTCCGTGTCGTTGGGAAACAGGGTTTGGAACCCGTCGGTGGCGGCTTTGCCCGGATTGTCCGTAACGCCGGGTTTGAACCCGACGGTGACCACGGCGTCTGGGGCGGGTGAAAACGTGGCGAGAAGGGCGGTGTTGGCTGCCCCTTGTTCGATGATCGGGTCTGCAAACAAATCGTCGATGCGTTCGGCAATCGCTTCCGACGGCGTGTTTCCGGCGATGAGATAGCCGCAAATGGAGCGAACATCTTGAACGGCAAGACGGTGGTCTGCCATCAACTGCCGGCGGACGACATCACCACGGACATCGCGCATACCCTCGCCTTGACGAGGTGTGATTTCGACACGAGTGATTGGCATGGCGTGCACCGCACCCTTGAGGGTGTTGGGTGGGTAATGCATGCGCTCTTTGTAGTCTGCGCCCTCATCGGTTCAGCATCTTGGTCAGGAATTGCCCGGTCGGGCTGTCCGTCACCGCTGCAACATCCTCAGGCGTTCCCGTGGCAATGATTTGTCCACCCCGCTCACCGCCATCAGGACCCAAGTCGATCACCCAATCGCAGGATTTGACGACATCAAGATGGTGTTCAATGACGATGATGCTGTGCCCTTTGTCACGCAGTTGGTGGAGCACGCTGATGAGTTTCGCCACGTCGCTGAACGAGAGGCCGGTGGTCGGTTCATCCAGGATGTAGACCGTATGCTTGTTGGGCATTCTGCGCAATTCACTTGCCAGTTTCACCCGTTGTGCTTCTCCCCCGGACAGGGTGGTGGCGGGCTGTCCAAGACGAATGTAGCCTAGACCGACTGCATCCAGCGTTTCGAGGGTCCGGTGAATCTTGCGATGGTTTTTGAAAAAGTCCACCGCTTCGGAGACCGGCATTTCGAGCACGTCGTGGATGTTCCTTCCTTTCCACGTCACCTCGAGGCACTCTCGGGTGTAACGCTTCCCGTTGCAAATATCGCACGTAATCCACACGTCGGGAAGGAAGTTCATCTCCAGTTTGATCGAGCCGCCTCCCGCGCAGGCCTCGCAACGGCCGCCCTTGACATTGAAGCTAAATTGTCCGGGTTTGTACCCTCGTTCCTTCGAGAGTTTGGTGTTCGCAAACAGGCTGCGAATCTCGTCAAACACCTTCGTGTACGTGGCGGGATTGGACCGTGGTGTTCGTCCGATGGGGGACTGGTCGATGATGATGGTCTTGTCCACATGCTCAACACCCTCCAGAGCGCTGTGGCGTCCAGGAACGGTTTCTGCTCGGTGGACGGCCCGCTGCAGGGCCGGGGCGAGAATGCCCGACACCAAGGAGGATTTACCCGACCCCGAAACACCGGTGACACCTGTCATGCACCCCAGCGGGAAGGAGGCATCGATGTTCTGGAGGTTGTTGTGCCGAGCACCGCGGACCGTGAGATGGTGCTTGCCCGGTTTGGTTCGTTTGATGGGCCATTCAATGGACCGGCGTCCGCTCAGATAGGCACCGGTGACCGAATGCTTGGCCTTCATCACTTCAGCGGGGGTTCCGTTGGCCACCACTTCGCCGCCTTCCAAACCCGCACCAGGCCCCAAATCGCACAACCAATCGGCCTGACGAAGGGTGTCCTCATCGTGCTCAACCACCAGCAGTGTGTTGCCCAAATCGCTGAGTTCTCGCAGTGTCTTCAGCAAACGGTCGTTGTCGCGTTGATGCAGCCCGATGGAGGGTTCGTCCAGCACGTACATGACACCGGTCAGGCGACTGCCGATTTGCGTGGCCAGTCGAATGCGTTGGCTTTCGCCACCTGAAAGGGTGTTGGCCTTTCGATCCAAGGTGAGGTAGTCGAGACCAACGCTGTCCAAGAAACCGAGTCGCCCTTCGATTTCCTTGATAATTTCGCTACCGATGAACATGCTGCGCTCATCGAGGGTCTCCAAGATGTCCTGATAGGGTTCTGGTGGGCCTTCGCCGTCAGGTGACCACGCACGAACCAGGCCGAGTGCATCGTGAACAGAACACTGGCTCACTTCAGGCAGACGGATGCCGCCCACCGTCACGTACCGAGCGGCGCGGTTGAGTTTCTCGCCTTCGCACTCACCACAATCCAAATCCGTCATGCAGGCAATGAGGCGGTTTCGGGTCCGTTCCGAGGTGGTTTCGGCGTAGGTCTTTTCCAGGCGAGGGATGATGCCTTCCCACGGCTTGCTGTACTTGTACTGCGAACCGTTTTCCGAGGTGAATTCGTAATGAATGACGGTGGAGCCCGACCCGTACAGAAGAATGTCTTGCTCGTCCTCGTCCAACATGTCAAAGGGCAGCGTCGTGGAGATGTTGTAGTGCTCGCACGTGCACTCGAGGAGTTTTCGGTACCACGACGGTGACATGGACTGTCGCCACGGGAGGACGCACCCGTTGGACACGCTCATGCTTCCATCAACGATGAGTTCGGTGTTGAATTGACGTTGAACGCCCAACCCCTGACAGGTTCCGCAAGCACCGAGCGGCGAGTTGAAGGAAAACACCCTCGGAGAGAGTTCGGGCATGAAGGCACCGTGTTCAGGGCACGCAAAATCCTCGGACCAAGCGATGGTTTGCCCTTGTTCGGTGAGGCGAGCGTTGGAATTCTTGCTCAGTTTCACGTCTTCTCCGGGCGCTTCGAGGCTTTCTACGGCCAACGTGCCGCCGCCCAACCGAAGACCCGATTCGACCGCTTCTGTCAATCGCTGCTTTCGGTCCTTCGTGCACCGAAGACGATCGATGCGAACATCGATGTCGTGACGGAAGTTTTTGTCGAGGGTCGGAGGTGATTCAAACGAGGTTTCGTGACCGTTGACGCGCCCGTGAAGGTAGCCTTGCTCAACGAGTTGACGGAACAATTCCACGTGGGTGCCCTTTCGAGCTCGAACCACCGGTGCCCAGACGGCCACGCCGTGCGCTTCCATTTGCCAAAAGATGTCGTCCACGATCTCTTGGACCGTTCGTCGAGCCACTTCTTTGCCGCATGTGGGGCAATGGGGCTTTCCTATTCTCGCCCACAGGAGACGAAGATAGTCTTGAATTTCCGTGACGGTCGCCACCGTTGAACGGGGGTTGTGGCTGCCCTGTTTTTGGTCAATGGAAATGGCCGGTGAGAGGCCTTCGATGGAGTCGCAATCCGCCTTTTTCATCTGTCCGATGAACTGCCGAGCATAGGAAGACAGGCTTTCCACATAGCGTCGTTGGCCTTCAGCATAGAGGGTGTCAAAGGCAAGACTGGACTTTCCCGAGCCCGATACGCCGGAGATCACCACGAATTTTCCCTTGGGGAGTTTGACCGAGATGTCCTTGAGGTTGTGCGTGCGTGCGCCGCTGACCTCAATCCAACCCTCTTGTCCAGAAGACACGGCAAACGCTCCGTTTACCCCGAACGGTCAACAGTTCTTCAAGTCCTGCTTTTGAAGGTCGGCGTTTTCCTAAGCGCCTTCGAGGTCATCGATACCGGATGGTGCTCTCAGAATCCTTTCGGAACCGGCGCTTCGAAACGCACCGGGTCGTCGGTTTCGGGGTGAAGGAACTCAAGGGCGTGAGCGTGAAGCATGACGCGGTCAGCACCGTCGGATTTGGCTCCGTGCCGTTGGTCGCCCACCACGGGTGTCCCAAGGTGTTGCATCGCCATACGAATTTGGTGGCGGCGGCCCGTTTCGATCATCACCTCAACCAGGCTCGATGTTTCGTTGCTGGAAAGCAGACGATAGTGAGATATCGCCTCCCTGCCTTTTGGATGGTCCTTGTTCACCGCCTTGACGTTCAAGTGTTTGTCCTCCATGAGCCACGAACGGATGGTTCCTTCTGGTGGCGTGGGGTGGCCTTCGACCCGTGCGAGGTAGATGCGATGAACAGCGCGGTCACTGAACTGCTGCTGAAGTTCGTCTTTCACTTGTTTGGTTTTTGCCATCACCATGATGCCTGAGGTTTCCCGGTCAAGCCGGTGGACGATGTAGCACCACGCCCGCTCATCGCTGAGGCGAAGATGTTCGACGCATCGGCTGTGCAAGGTGTCAACTTCCAGCCGGTCGGTGGCGACCGAGAGCAAGTGGGCTGGTTTGTTCACCACGAGCAATGCATCGTCCTCAAACACCACGTTGAGGTCGATGGTAGACGTGGTTTGGGGCGGGGGGGTCTGCAGTTCCGCTTTCTGCCGGTCGATGATGGCAACGATATCGCCCGGTTGGACGTCGTGCTTGGCTCGATGGACCACCGAGTCATTCACGAGAACCCGCCCTTGCGTGAGCATCTTTCGCAACCTGGCGTTGCTTGAGTTTGGATAAAGCCGCTGCAGTGAAGCCAAGAGGGTCTCGGGTTCGTTCACCTCGTGTTTCATTGACTCCACCTACAAGACGAGGACGTCGACCCACTGACCCACTTCGCCAGATTGGCCCGGTTGAAGCAAGGTCAGACCGCTGGCGCTGGCCAAACTGTCGAGGTTGCCTGAGCCTTGGTGTTTGGGCTGGTAGGCCATCATCCCCTCGTCCGTGGAGACCAACACCACTCTACGAAGGGTCAAACAGTCGCTGGTTCCTTTGACAGCATCACGCAATTGGGCGCGAACGGTCCATTCCTTCGGACCGTCGGCGTTGAGGGACGCCCGAAGGTAGGGTGCTACCAGCATGCGAAACACGACGTGACTGGACACGGGATTTCCCGGCAAGCCAAAGATCGGTGTGTCCTGCCAGCGTCCAAAGAGAGGGGGCGAGCCGGGGCGAATCTTGATGCGCCAAAAATGGATGTCGCCTTCTTCTTCCATCACCCGTCGGACGTAGTCGAATTCACCCATCGACACGCCTCCTGACGTGAGGATCACATCGCATTGTTCTGCTGCCTCGTTCAACGTCGTGCGGAGGCTGTCCACCGAATCGGAAACCGAATCGTACCGAACGGGAAGATGTCCTGCCCACTCAACCAAACCTGCGAGACCGAAGGAATTTGATTCGTAAATTTCGCCATGCTTCAACGGTTGGCCTGGCGAAACCAATTCGTCACCTGTCGATACGATGCCGATCTTCAATCGGCGGTACACGGGGACGGTCTCGTAGCCCATGGTCGCGCAGAGACCCGCCTTGGCCGGCGTCAGCACCATGCCTGAACGCAACGCTACCGCACCCTGTGCGAGGTTTTCTCCTCGGCGGCGAACGAAGTGCTGCTTGGGCGCTTCGAGAAACGTCACCGTGTTATCGTCTTCGTTGACACTGCATTGTTCGATGGGGATGATCGCGTCGGTCCCAGCGGGCATCGGCGCGCCGGTCATGATGCGCACTGCTTCTCCCGGTGCGACGGGGTTGTTGTCGTTGGTTCCCGAGGCGGCATGAACGCCAACCACCGGAAGCGTAAGCGGATAGGAGGCGGTGCTGTCAAACAAGCAAGCAAAGCCGTCCATGGCCGAATTGTCAAAGGGTGGGTCGTTGACCAGGCTCTTGAGGTCTTCAGCGAGAACTCGTCCGTGACAAGCATCGAGATGGACGTGTTCCATAGCCGCCTGAAGCAGGGATTGGTTGCAGATAGCCTGTGCTTCTGCAAGGGTGACGAAGTAGGGGCGTTCTGTCAACCGCCTCCCTCCTGTTTGACATCGCCGATTTGCGCCCCTGATATTCGTTGCAATTCAGCGGGCGTGATGGGAAAAACGGTGTCTGCACTCCCTGCAGCCCCCCACACGAGTGGATACTGGAACAGATCTTCGTCCATGATGGTCGTGCACGGATGCACGTGCCCAAACGGAGGGACGCCCCCCGGAACATAACCGGTGGTCGCTTCGATGTAGATGGCATCGCTCATGCTTGGTTTGTAGCCCAACAGGGATTTCAATTTCTTTTTCCGGTCCACTCGGTTGGCCCCGCTGGTGATCACCACCACCGCCCCCTCTTGGCCTTGAAACACGATGGATTTGGCGATGTGGGCCACCTCGCAACCGAGTTGGTCCGCTGCGTCTTGGCTGGTGCGCGTGCCTGCTTCGTAGCGTTGAGGTTCGGGATGAAAATTGAGGAGATTGCACTGCTGCAACCACAATTCATGCCCATCCATGAGCGTTGCAAGGGTCACCCATGTTTGAGGATGTGGGTGAACGGTAGAATGATGGTGGGCGGGTGGATGTCCGAGCATGGTGGATTCTGCCGCCCTCATGCAGGCGATACAAACCACCTTCCTCACGAGCGGAAGCGCCACGCTTTTGGCGAGTCTCATCGGGATTCCACTTGGCGCTTGGTGTGCACGAAAGCGTCACCCGTCGTTTGGTAAACTCAAGACGGTGGTCACCGCTCTCTACGGCCTTCCGCCGGTTGTGGTCGGTGTGTTCATGTATTCACTGTTTTCAAAATCAGGGGCGTTGGGCGCCTTCGATTTGTTGTTCACGGTGGAGGCCATGATCGTGGCTCAAACCTGCCTGATTTTTCCATTGGTATGGGGTGGGGCCTGGACGGCGTTTGAAGAGGTTGGACGCACGTACAACGACACGTTGTCAACCTTGGGTATTACCCAGCGACAACGCTTGGTGATGGAAGTTCGGCTGGCGCAAAACGGGGTCTATCATGCCATCGTCATCGCCTTTGGCCGAGCCATTGCTGAAGTGGGTGCAGTGATCATGGTGGGCGGAAACATCGCGGGAAAAACGCGCGTGATGACCACGAGTATCGTCCTTGAAACCTCGAAGGGGAACATGGAGTTGGCTGGCCTCCTTGGCCTGTTGCTGTTGCTCCTGTCCTTGATGCTGGTGGCCCTCGCCAGTATGGTCCAACGACAACGATCAGGGAAACCTGTCGCAGTGGAAGGTGATGTGTTGCCGGCCGTCGCTGCTTTTCCTGACACCCGTACCGTCTCGTGCAGCGTAAAACGAAACGGGCGCGTGTTGCTCGAGCCGATGGAAATGCTGCTCGAAAGGGGCTCCATCACGGCTGTGGTGGGCGAATCTGGGGCGGGAAAAACCACGTTGCTTCGTTCGCTGGCAGGTCTTGAAGGTGAAGACGTTGAATGTGGCCCTCGTGCTTGCGTCTATGTCGAGCAACAACCAGCTCTTCTCTCCTCGACGGTCGGGGCGGAATTGATGTTGCCGTCAGGTTGGTTTTCTTCCCTCGCTCCTTCGGGTGTTGCGTACGCCACGCTGTTTGGCTTGGAAGAAAAATACGAGCAATTGACAGACGGGTTGTCGGGTGGTGAGCAACAGCGTTTGGTGCTCGCAAGGCAATTGAGTCTTGCACCCTCGTTGTTGTTGCTGGATGAATGCACGGCCAACTTGGGTTGGTCGCATGTCGATGTGATTGAACGTGAATTGTTGAGAATGAAGGAGGGGGGTGCGTGCATTGTTCTGGCCACGCATGACCTTTCACAGGCGCTTCGGCTGGCTGATCGAGTACTGGTGCTGCACGAAGGGCGGGTGCTTGATGAGAACGACCCGTTGGCGGTGAGCTTGTTCGATGGGCCCCTGCACCGAGTTCAGACAAAAAACGCCGCTTCGCCGTGAATCGTGTAGGTTGAAATCGTGGTTCGGCCTTCGTTTTGAAGGTACGACAACAACAGCGTGGAGCCTTGGTCATTCCCTCCAACGACCGGAATGAACGAGTAAGGGTTGTGCGTGGCCGGGTCGTCGTATTCGAGTATCTTGAGATCGATGTTTGGTTGGAATTGCAACGCTGTGGCTCGATCGGAGAGCGTCACGCATCCTTTCTCGTCCGCCATGTTGATCGCTGCACCCATGCCCTGGCCGATGGAAAAGTACCATTCGCCAGCAGGATGAATGCCACTTCCATCTTCTACCACAGGCAAGGATGTTGTGACGTTCAATCGTTGCCACAGAGCCTGTTCTTTGAGGTGGGTTCCCGAGTCATCGCCACGGGAGACAAAACATTGCTCGTTTTCCACCACCGACAAAAAGGCTTCATCGAGCGACTCAGGAAGTTCCGTGGGTGAGAGCAAAACGAAGGCATTCCATGCAATTTGGGTGCGATTGTGTCCGAAACCGGCTTCAATGAACGCCAACTCCTGAACGGGCGCATGGGCGATAAGGGCGTCCACATCGCCGCTTTTCCCCAAATTGAGGGCCGCTCCGGTTCCCACGGCGACGTATTCTACATCCACGCCATGAAGTGATTCGAATTCCTCGATGAGCACATCAAGCAGGCCCGAATCCCGCATTGAGGTGGTGGTGGCCAGGCGTACATCGGCATCGCTCTCGGTGGCGGGAGCAAGACAGCCTGAAGTGAGCAACAACACCAAAATGCAAGAAAACAGGTGTTTTGAACCCATTTCAATCGAATTTCATCTCGTGCCCACATTCGGGATACGAGCAAGTGACGGAATATTTTGAGCGCTTTGGTTTTGGAATTTTGAGCATTGAACCGCACATGTCGCATTGAACTTTCAGCGTTTCTGGGCCCTTGGCCACGGGAGCATCATCCAATGTTCGACCGACATCTTGCGACCAACCCAACGAATCGGAATACTTGTCTGTGGTCGTGCTGAGTTTGGATTGTTTTAATGAAAGGCGCATTTTTCGCTTTTTCTTGCCTTTCTTGCCTCCGGAAGGTGCCTTTCTTGCCATGGGACTCGTCCATTCCCTAGGCGTGGATGTATTCAATGACTTCGCTTCGATACTTCATCATTCGATAACGTACGATTCTCCGTTTTTGGGCTGATGAACGACGTGCCCCTGTTCTTCCAGTGCAACCACCAGGGGCGGTCGGGCGTGGGTTGGATCGGTGTGGTACACCACCACGTGTTTCGCCTCACAAGCTTTTGCGAAGTCGAGAATCTCTTGGTGGCCGGCGTGGGTGGAAAACGAAAATTGCATCAGTTCCAGTTCAATGTCGACCCGCTGGCCGTAAATTTCGATGGTTCGCTCGTCCAACAGACCACGCCCTCCGGTATCCCTCGCCTGATATCCTGTGAAAAACACCGCATTTTTTCCATCGTGGCGTAGGCGGTTCAGGTACCAAAGCGCCGGCCCTCCATCGAGCATACCGGAGGTGGTGACGATCACATCGGCATTCAGTGCTTTCTTTTTGTCCGATTTACTCGACACTTGTTTGGCCCATCGCCACGCACGCTCAAGCGCCGTGCCGTCCCTCAGCATTGCTTGATGTTCCAGGTGAACTTTGGCCACCCGCTTCCCCATACCGTCAACATGAACGTCCAACCAGGGGAGGTGTTCGTGGAGCAGCATGACAACGTCTTGTGTTCGTCCGTTGGCAAAGGCGGGAATCAGAACGGTTCCACCTTGCTTGACAACCCGTTCAATGGATTGAATGAATCGTTCAACCTCTTCTTCCTTGGGCGGATGATCTCGTCCGCCATACGTTCCTTCAACAAATAAAATATCGGCCTGAACGGGTTGAGCACCTGAAACCAAAGGCGAATCTCGTGTGTCGAAGTCCCCCGTCAGCAAAACTGTAGTCTCGGGGGTTTGAATGTGCAGCATGGCCGCTCCTGGAATATGTCCTGCAGAATGCAGCGTAAGGGTCCAATCGTGATGCTTCCATGGTGTTCCAAAAGGATGAATATACCACGAATCAAGGGCCGTGTCAATGTCCCGTTTATCCCATGCAAGTGGATACCGTTCAATCGAGCTTACTTTGTAGCAATCGTGCCACATCATCTCCGAAAGCTGAGAAGTGATGATGGTTCCATGCAAACGGGTTCGATGATGTGCTGAAAGCCACGGCGCCATACCGAGATGATCGATGTGAGAATGCGTGATCACCGCATCGTGGACAACGGGTGCTTCTGATGGGTAACGTGGAGGGGAGGTAGGAGCCAGTCCGTAGTCAAGGAGCAATCGAGTTCCCTTTGGATCTTCAAGCATTAAGCCCACGTTTCCTACTTCGTCTCCTCCTCCAAGGTAATGATACCGTAAACCAGCAGATGGCGGCTCATCAGGATACGATGATGTTCGCCCTGGTGCATACAAGACCATGATGCGGGGAAACCCTGCTTCATCATCAACGTGTGGGTAGGACCCCCTTATTTCCAGTAGAACTATTTTTCTTGATCCGATGATTGAATATTCATCTGATTCTTCTCCATAACTTGATTAACTTCTCGCGACCATATTCAACGGGTTTTTCTCGTTTTGACATTCTCTCTTTCTTTTCTCGTTTTGACGGGATCCTCTTCCAAACCCTCCAGTGGAAACAAGGGGGTGCATGCACGTCAATCATAAATCCTCTCAACTTTCCTCCTTTTGTTTCCTCTCGACAACGAAGGCTCCATGAATCACCTTTTCTTCCACAGGACATGGGCCGAGTTCCATATCATATTTTTCACGTCGACGAAGATCGATGTTTTGGATGTGGAGCTTGTGTCGCGCTTTGTCCAGTGGACGTGTTAACACTTGATCGACGCATGATTTACGTTGATGAACCAAATTGCACACATTGCAAACTTTGTATCCCCTCATGTCCAGTTTTTGCGCTAGAATTACGTCCGGTGTGATACCATGCACATTGTTCTGATCGGAACGTCACTGGATGCACTGTTGCTAGCAGAGCAACTTGCTCAGGACCACCAAGTCACCATGATTGAACTTGAAGCAGAAATTGGAATGCCCGTTCATCACCCCGGTCGATGCATCGACAAAACACACTTCTCTACCTTCTTCACCGAAGACCAACAAACGTTTCTTGCAATCAAGGAAAACCCGGATGGATGGGGATGTCGATGGGAATGGGTGTTGAAATTCCTCAGTCATGATGTCGCCATCAAGGGCGTGACGTGTCTTACACGCACCCGAGTGGTGGACATGTCGCTGAAAGATACACAACACCTTCTTCACCTTTCACAGAACGAACGCAACGACCATCGTACGCTGATTGCCGACATGGTCGTTGACTGTTCCAACAACAACAGAACACCAGGTATGCGAACGCACGATCTTACCGCGTCCAACATAATATCCTACCCTTATGGAGAGTTGACTGTCTGGCACGGGATGGTCGTGCTTCAGGACGAATCCAACAAACCGGACAAACCCACCCTTGCGCTTGAACGAGCGGATGGACTGACCGAATATTGGTGGATGGGCGAACCAGAATGGACACCGAGCAACGGAGCCCTAGAAAAATGTCAGACCTATCTTCCGTCTTCCGAGAGCGAAGTCAGCTTTGACGCAGCCGTGGCCCGTGTGGCTCGGTTTCTCGACCAACACCTGTGAATAGAACAATCTGGTGTTTTTTGGAACACCACTTTATAGGCTCAAGCCCCCGCCCGAACGTTGAACACCTTGCGTGTTGGTGATGCAGATGGGAGCACATCCGATGGCAGAATTGCGAAAGAAATTGCAAGAGAAAGGCTTGTTGGACAAACCAACGGCGAAATCATGGACCAAGATTCTCATCTTGATGGCCATCGTCGGTGCTTTGTACGCAGCCCACATCGCACTCCCGCTCAAGTGGGGATTGCTGTTGCTTCCCTTAACCGGATTGATCACCACCACCATCGCCATGATCGGTCACGAAGGCGTCCACTCATCAGCCTGTAAATCAAAAGCAGGCAACCTCACCCTGGCTTCCCTTGCCTTCCCACTGTTCTCTGGCTTGTCAATGAATTACTGGCGTGAAAAACACAACGTCAAGCACCACTCCCACCCAAACGTCATCGAAAAGGACCCCGACATTTACTCTTGGCCGTTGACGTTTTCAGAAGAGGAATACAAAACCAGCGGACCCATCCGGCGGTTCTTCCAAAAGTACCTTCAAGCCTATATCTTCTGGCCGATCATTACCCCACTTGTTGGCCATTTGATGAGGTATGACGGCATCAAGTACATTGTGAAGGCACCGTTCGTGGCGAAGAAAAATCGCTTCAACAAGATGTGGTTGCTTGACGTGAGCCTTCTTCTCGTTCACTTCTTCCTCTGGCTTGTTCTTCCCGTTCTTCTTGGGGTTCCCTGGCTGGCCACCGTTGGCTTCTACGTTCTCTTGTGGGCCACCGTGGGCGTGTACTTAACGGCCATTTTCATTGTTGGTCATGCCGGCCGCCCGATCGTAATGGAATACGACGAGAACTGGCGATTGCAAATCGAAACGGGCCGCCGTATCAAATTGGGGCCTGTAGGCTCGTTCTTCTTCGTCGGCCTTGACTACCAAATCGAGCACCACCTTCTCCCTGCTCTGTCGCACTTCAACCTCCCGAAAGCGGCCCCTATCGTCAAGGAATACGCAGAGGAGCGAGGTTGGGAATACGAAGAAGTCGGCTTCTTCAGAGCCCTCTGGAACTCAACCGTCGCCCTTGCGGTGGCATGGAAAACACCGGCTATCGTCATTGACGGTTCGGATGCAAAGCATGCCGGCCTGCTGGAGGATTTCGGACACGCTGCACCGACTCCAGAACACGGTTAATCTCTTCAACAGCGACCGAGAGGCCATCGCATGACAAGGAAGCTGTACCTTGACAGCTTGGAATACGGCTACCACCACCGCTTTGACGCGACCGTTACGCACGTGAGTGAATCCGGCGTGGTCCTCGACCGAACGCTGTTTTATCCACTTGGGGGTGGACAGCACTGGGACACCGGTACGCTCGAGGGGCCAAACGGTACACTCACGGTTGAGGAGGTACGAGGTCGAGGCGATGTTGAACACACCACCGGACCCGGACACCAATTGGAGGTGGGTGACGAAGTACGGGGGGCCATCGATTGGGAGACCCGGTACGCTCGCATGCGGATGCACACGGCGCAGCATTTGGTGAGCGGTCTTGCGTACGAGATGTTCGACGGAGTTCGCACCGTTGGCAACCAAATCCATGCTGACCGTTCTCGTATTGACTTCAATCCCATTTCATTTGACGAAACCATGATTTCCAATCTCCTCGAAAACGTGAACGATCACATCGACCAGGCCTTGCCGGTGACCGACGCCGTCATGACGCGAGAAGCCATCAACGCCATCATGCCAGCAGACCGAACCAACATGGATTTGTTACCGGCCAGCGTGCGTGAACTTCGTATTATCCAAATCGGCGAGCGCGTGGACATGTGCCCGTGCGCAGGGACGCACGTCACCAACATTGCAGAATTGGGGCATGTCGAATTCCTCGGAAAGAAATCCAAAGGCAAGGGAACACAACGGTTCAGCTACCAACTGGGAGCATCAAACCAACCTCGCTACCGAATAGACAAGGTTCTCTGATCAAAAATCAAGGTCGTCGTCAACCAAATCTTTCACATCGTCAAGCGCCGATTTCAATTCGGCTCTGCGTTGTTGGCGCGCTTTGAATTCCAATTCTCGGAAAATTTCCGCAACATCGTCATCCCCACCTTCGGCAGCAGACGCATGAACCCTGTCCGTCAAGGCCGTGTCTTCGCCCGGCCGGTCACTTCTGTCCACCTGTTGAATGGGTTTGCTCGGTACCGTTCGAGAACCGTAATTGACAGGGTCAACACCCTCTCCGCTCAACCAGGTATCTTCACTGATTTTCTTCGCTTCTTCCGCTTCAGGGGCGCGCTCTTTCCAAGGGTTTTGGTTGGCAACATCGCGCAGCACGTTGGCCTTTTTCGTTGCACGTTGTTCTTCAAACACGAGCGCCACATCCTCTTCGGTTCGACGGGCAACGGGACCAACCAACGCTGCTGCCAGTTGCTGTTGCTCCACCAGCGCATCGCCATGCACCTCGTCGTGGTCGTGTCGATGCGGGGCTGCAGCCATGGCCATGATCTCCTTTGCCAACTGAAACAGGGGATGGTCGGGGGGCGATGCGGCCACGGTTTCACGAATTGAGCGGTGGTGCTGGATGCATCCATTGCACCGTTGCAGACCGGGATCATCTGGAGCATCGCACCGCAAGCAACATGCTTGGAAGCCCAACTCCTGCATGGCTTTCCTCGGCATCGACATAGCAGACCGTTTGTGGCATTGGTGCAGAGGTCAAGAAGTCTTGGACACGAGCATTCAAAGTGAACCCTGCTGTGGGGATGGCATGGGCAATCGGGACCGCCGTGCCGATATTTTGGACGACGACCCGTTCCGCAATCAACGCACAAGCCCCCGAATTCATCGTGTTCATCAACGCGTGGATGAACAAGGCGGCATTCACATCGAAACATCCACCGCCTTTGGGGACGCCATGGCTCAATTTCTTGGCGGCAACACATGGGCCAAACCAAAACATCACACGGGCAAATTGTGGCATTTCAGCGATGTTGAGAAACAACATCTCCGACTGGCGATGGGCGCCTTTACCCTCGCCCTCGGGTTCATGGCGGTTGGCGGGATTTCCGGCATTTCGATCATGGGATTCTCACCTTGGCTCGTGTTTCTCCTTCTGTCCATGCCCGTTTGGATGGTGGGCGTCGGCCCTGCCTTTTTGCTGCACGAAATCGGGCACAAACTCGTTGCCAAACGCCACGGCTGCTGGGCCGAATTCCGCGCCGACCCCAAAGGCCTGCAATGGGGCATCGGCATCGCCTTTTTGATCGGCTTTTTGTTCATGGCCCCCGGGGCCGTGATGGTAGCAGGCTTGGTGACACGTCGCCAAAACGGACACATTGCGGTGGCCGGTCCGTTGACCAATTTTGCCCTGTTTCTCATCGGCATTCCATTGTGGGGCCTACTCATCGGCTTGTCAGGAGCCCACCTTCCCCTGGCCACCGACCAATTCGGGATGCTTGGTTTCCGAGGCACCTACGTCGTCGACGGCGTTCTTGTCTGGCAGGCGATGGTGTTCAACGCCGGCGTGTACTGGCTCGTGTTCAACCTCATACTCGGCCTGTTCAACATGCTCCCATTTGGTCCACTTGATGGCTTGAAGGTGAAGGATTGGAACGAGAGCGTCTTCTTCGGTGTCATCGGTGTGTTTGCCGTTCTTGTGTTG
The DNA here is from genome assembly GCA_038136695.1 of Candidatus Poseidonia sp. GTDB lineage: Archaea > Thermoplasmatota > Poseidoniia > Poseidoniales > Poseidoniaceae > Poseidonia. Next base: position 3,137 of record JAYQAK010000015.1, on the reverse strand, counting down.
ACCATGTTCACCGGCATCTGGTCACCAACGCACCTCATCTGCGCCATCGCCGACCCGGTTTCCAATTTGATTCGGTGAATCAAAGGTAGGCGTTTCGAACGGGATTCTCATCCAAGTGGAAGAAGGAGTACGTGGCCCACCACGTGATGGTATCAAGGGCGTCAACGAGGTTGCTGGTGCCGCTTTGCTCCTCGCCGTAGTCCTTGCCCGTCGTGTCCATCCAGTCGATCATCTCATCAAGGGTATCGCAGGTTTGATGGTAGCACCAGTAACCGTCGACCAAGCCACCAAAGCCCATGGTCACGGTACCGAGGTTGTCCTGGAAGGTAGCGTGGTCCGAGCGAGCCGTGGTGTCTTCGTAAACGATGATTTCAGGGCGGTCCTTGGCCATCCAATCGTCCACTTTCCACGTGCTTGCGTCGTAGCCGGCGCCGATAAGAGGGGACATTTGTTCCTCGACACCAATGGCGTCGGAACCGATCCAGAGCGCAAGACCAACCATGCCGGGCTGATTCATGACGTCGTGGTCCAAACTTGGACCGATGTACACGCGCATCGGCCAGACTTCCTCGTCTTTGGGATAGCCGTCCGGGTCAACCTCCGGTTGAGGGTCGCAACCACCTTCAGGGCCGTGGTTCCCACCACAAGGGGCACCCCCACCGCCCGGCCAGTTCACACCGGCCATGTCAAGGTTGACGTAGTTGGTGACTTCCACCTGCGGGTTCTCGTTTTTCACCCACTCATCGGTCCAGAAATCACTGCCTCGCTTCCCACCTTCCTCGCCCGACCACAAACAGAACACCATGGTGTTTCTCGTTTGGTAGTTGGCCATGGCCTCAGCCACGGTTAACACCATGCTGGTGCCGGCGGTGTTGTCGTAAGCGCCAACACGGGTTCCGTAAGTTCGACCGAAAATATGCGGGTCAAGCGCAACAGCGTTGACCGGCGGAGCGATGTCAAAGTGAGCGCCAAACACCATCCATTTGTTGGGGTCAACTTCCCCGTACCGGTAGCCGCAGATGTTGTACGCCTCCGGGTTTTGCGCCCCCGTCATCACGGAATCGTAGGTGAATCGCTGAACGATGACTTCGAGGCCAAAATTTTCGAGTGTTTGTCGAAGGTGAAGGGCTGCGTCTTCGTAAGCGGGATTGCCCTGGCCGGCCCATCGGTCGAGGTAACCCAACGCCCCATCGGCTGCATCGGTCGGATCGGCGGACGTATCGGTCAGTGAGGACAGGAAATTGAAGGTTGTACGGCCGTTCACAACACCGGTTGAGTGCCGCCCTCCCTCAGCTTCGGCGTAGGCGGGTGCCATGGGCCGTTCGATTGGGACGCGCAGGGCGTACACGGGTCCACCGCTCGAGTTGGACGGCATGACCGTGTCGAGGCTACCGTTCTCGCCGGCCAAGCGTTGAATGCCGGGGTTGTCGGTTCGGTCCTGCCCGTCTCGCTGGTACCATGTTCGCCAAGACTCCTCGACCGAACGCACAGGCCAGTACTCGCGACCGTATTCGCCGAAGAGAACGAGGGCAGTATCGGTTCGGGGCGGCGCAAGCATCGTGAGAAGCACCGATTCACCCGCTCGAAGGTCAACCACCGTCGAATTTTGCACAAATCCATTGTCGGGATTCATCATGAGGTAGGGCACATAGGCAGAAAGGTCAGCATCAGCGGTGATGGTGACGCCTTGGAACACACCACCGATGAGCGTCGCTGGGGCGACAACAACATCGTCGAGGGATTCGATACCCTCGCCCTCCTCTTCACCAAAACACCCCGAAAGAGGCATCAGCAGCATGAGGATGACGAGAAAGAAGGCTTGGCCCGACCGCTGTCCCATTGTTCAGCCGTGGCGGTTCCCCTTCTCAAGGTCTGCCCTTTCACGAACCGATTCTTTGAAGAACGAACAGGACCAATGAAATCTTGAGAACATGCAGCAAACAAAGGTATGCAAAAGGCGAGTGCACGCTCGCCGAGTCCCGTTATTTACCAACCACATCATCGAAGCTGTTGACGACGCAAGATGCCCACTCATCGAGGGCTGATCACGCTTCTTCGTCACTTTCGGGAGAGGGAACTCCCGGGTCGGTTTTTTCGGTTTCAAGACGCTCTTTTCGTATCGAAAGCAGCATGGAAGCCATACCGACCAAGGCGATGAGCGAGAGAAGAATCAACCCTGACTGGCGGTCACTGGAGGGGGCTTCGGTAACGGAGGAAGCATCCTCCTCATCCTCCTCGTCCTCGCAGCCAAGGCCGAAGCAATCGCCGGGTGAAGGGCCGTCACCATCTTCAACGTGGACATCTTCGTGAACCGTGATGAAATACGTCCACGTCTCTTCTGTTCCGTTGTGCGTTCTCAAGATCCATATCGTGTAATTTCCTACCGTGGTGTTGGCCGCAAAGGGATGGGTGAACGAGACGGCGCACGCATCATCAACCAAGGTTCCGTTCTCGTCCAACTCGCATTCGTTGACCAAATCTCCTGATTCGGTGTCGTTTTCAGCGTCGTACACGCCGTTCATATCCAAATCCAAACGCACCCTCATGGTCGTGTTCTCTGTTGAATCTTCCATGCGGAACCAGACAGCGTTGCCTTGAACAAAACTCGGATCGGTGATGTTACCGGAAGCGATACCGTCCTCGAGCATGATGACGGTCAGGGTTTTTTGCTCGTGAGCCTGTCCGGAAGGTGCCAAAACCATTCCAACGAGGAGCAACGAGAGAACCAGTGCCTCACCCACTCGCCGCATACCCCGGGGTAACCAAGGGGTCATAAAGACCAAACGGAAGACGGCGGTGTGGGGAGCATGGGCGGGAAAGAAGTGCTGTTGGGGGTCTTTACGCTCCTCTTCTTGACCTCTGCCACCCTGCTCATCATCGGTGATGATATTCAAGCGAACACCACCAACGACATGTTGTTCGACAGTGGCGACCCCTTGTTCCAGTACGAAGGCCACGACCACAAGAACGCCAGCCAACACGAAGCCGGAACACCCAACATGGAACTGCTCGACTTCAACCCCCTGACCACGCCCGGAAACGCCGAGATTCAAGTGGCGACCACGCCCGACGGCGAAACCTTCGCCTATTTGGCGGGATGGAACGACATGCACATCGTGGACGTGACGGACCCAGAA
>JAYQAK010000014.1:0-23495 GCA_038136695.1 Candidatus Poseidonia sp. | reverse complement strand
CTCCATGCCACTCACCCGATTCGCCCACAGCGCCATGGCTCATAATGGGTATGGCCTTTCATGCTGCATCATCGTCTGCAGGTTGGTTGTTCAAGACGGTGAGGTCCTGAATACGCTGGCGAAGTTGGGCAGGGGCTGGAGCATCCACCGCAATGAAATCGTGCAGTGCGTCGGAAAGCACGAGCATCGCTGTCTCGAAGTCCTGCTGAATTTCAGCGATGTCCGCCAGTCCCCATCGAGCGACCAGTTGACCAGAGAGACTCCCCAAGGCCCCAGCTCGTTCCAGTGATTGCGTGAACAGGTCTTGTGCTGCACTCAACTCGCCGATGGTCGCCTGGCAGTGGGCGAGGTCGGCGATGGCTTCCATCTGACCGACTTCATCGTTGAGGCTGGTGAGCAGTTCGAGGCGCTCAGTTCCAATGGCGATGGCGGTGTGTTCGTCATGCTGCCGTTTGGCGATGGTCATCAACAAGGCCATGCCGTACGCCATGCCTTCCTTGTCGTCGATCGTTCCTCGAAGGGTCAGCGCCCGTTGAGCCGTGGCACGAGCTTCGTCGAATTGACCCTCGGAAAGGTGAACCAAGGCCACATAATGCTGAACTGCAGCGGTCAGGGCTTGAGCACCGTCCATGGCTTCCGCTTCTTCGGCCAGATGCAGAAAACTCTCGATGCCGGCGTTCATCAATTTCAAACCCTCAAACCGAGCCCATCCGCGCTCATCGTCGCTGGTCGCCGCCAGGGTGGCTTGGTCGAGAAGTCGTTCCACCAGCGCCTCGTCACCCAATTCCTTGGCGAGGGGCATCAAGCGTAGGGCGAGCGAGGTGTTGATGTGGTCCATGGAACCGCCAGCGGTCAGCATGTCCAGTATCTGGCGCGCACGCTCCGGCGACACTTCTCCATCCATGGTCTCACCTCAAATGGAACGAAGTCGACCACCATCAACGGCGAGGCTGACGCCACGGATGCCTCCCGAGGCCGGCAGACAGAGGAAAGCGATGGCACTCGCGGTTTCGAGTGGGTCGATGAGGCGACGAATAGGGACCTGGTCCAACCATCCTTTCCTCACATCTTCAGCGGATTTTCCGGTTCGTTCTTGAATGGAGGCGGAAAGGCTGCCAAGTCGTTCCGTATTGGTGAATCCCGGCAAGACGTTGTTGATGGTGATGCACGGAGCCAATTCATTGGACAGGGATTTGGCCCACGAAGCCATCGCACCTCGGAGCGTGTTCGACAATCCAATGTTTGGAATGGGCTCTTTGACGGAGGTGGAGATGATCTGAACAATGCGACCGTAGCCTTCCTTTTCCATCACTGGAACGGCGTGTTGAACCAGCGTGTGGGCGGCGTGAAGGTGCCGCTTGAACGGGGCTTCAAAATCATCCAGGGTGTTGTTGAGCAGAGGTCCACCAGGAGGTCCTCCAGCGTTGTTGACCAAAATGTGTACAGGGCCCAAGGTCTCCATCGCTGAAGCAAAGGCAGACCCGATGCTATCGACGTCTTCAAGGTCAAGCGCCAAGGCTTGGTGGACGCCTGAACCCAGGGTTCCAAGCGTTTCGCAAAGGGCTGTGAGGGCAGCTGCGTTGCGAGCACAAACGGTCACGTTGGCACCGGCCTTGGCCAGCATCTTGGCTGTGGCCTCACCGATGCCTTTGCTCGCACCGCACACGAAGGCGTGTTTTCCAACCAAGGCCGACGTTGCGTAGGGAAAGTCGTCGCCGAGCAGGTCCATGTGGTGGCCAAGCCCCCTTAGGTCATAGGCCTTAGCATCAAAGCCAGTCAAGAATCGTGTTGAGTTGAACCAACCAATCATCGGTGGCCACGTCGATGATGTCGTAGTGGTTGCCAGGCAGCCAAACCTTTTGCACATCGGCTCCTTTGACTTTCATCACCCGTGCATAGGTTTCGGATTGCTCGATGGGCACGTCCTCGTCGTGTTCCCCGTGAAACAACAGCACGCTCGTTTGAGGTGGATGGTCAACGGGGTTCAATTGGCGCCACAACGCTTCGTTTTCCTCGGGCGAGGCACCGATCCATCGACGGACAGCATCGCCTTCATCGGACAGACGAGCGTGGTCAGCACCCACCAAGTCGGTGATGGGGGCCTGAGCGATGGCCAGCCACGGACGGCGTTCGGCTTTGGCGCTCATCAACAAAGCGAGATGGCCACCGGCTGAATGGCCCATGACCATGGAGCGCGTGATGTCGATGCCAGGAATCAGGGCCAAATGACCCCACGCTCGCAGCACATCGGAGAGCGTGTCCATCCAGACGCCCTCGTCGCCGGGCGACCATCGTTTGAATTCGATGTTCCAGGCAGCCACACCCGCTTCGGCCAAATCCGCAGCGATGGGCTGCATCAGTTCCATCGTGTACTGTTCTTTCCAAAATCCACCGTGAATGAGCATCACGCAGGGAACGCCTTCGTCCTTCTGGAAGGGTGAAGGGTCGTCGGGCATCCAGAGTTCGGCAACCTGCCAATCTTCCGCACCCCATTGCATGCGGTCAACGGCCATGGTTGAAACAACAGGGGGTGCCCTATCACGGTTGTGTCGAAAACGAACCCTCGCCTCAGGGGCAATGGCGTCGGAGGTCACGTGGGAACAACACGGTTTCACGCACGTTCTTCGCGCCGGTCAGTTTCATCAAAATGCGTTCAACACCCAAGCCCCATCCAGCGTGAGGTGGCACACCGTGGCGGAATCCGGCGACGTAGAATTCGAATTCTTCGGGGTCCAAGTCCATGGTTCGCAGGTTCTCAACCAGCACGTCAATACGGTGCTCGCGCTGGCCGCCGGAGGTCATTTCGTCTCGACCAAAGTTCAGGTCAAAGCCACGAGAGAGTTGGGCTCCGGTGCTGCCGGTTTCGCCCTCGACCTGATGGATGTAAAACGGCTTGAGGGACATTGGCCAGCGAGGAAGGAAGTAGAATTGAGGAAGATCCTCCGCCAAAAGGTCAGAGTTCTCTGCGTCGATGTCGTCGCCCCACTCGATGGTCCCGCCTTTTTCCTTGATGATGCGGATGGCGTCGTCGTATTCCACACGCGGGAAGGGCAACTCGGGAACGATGATTTCGATGGGTTCCTCGCCCTGTTCGTCACGGAAGGCGTTGATCGTGGCGATGAGGGCTTTGGATTCCTCATCTTCGGCTACGGACTTCCAGATGTGATGGAGCATGCGTTCGAGCACACCCATCACATCGTCGTCGTTGGCCCATGAGCATTCGATATCAAAGGAAATGAATTCGGCAAGGTGGCGGTATGTATCGCTTTTTTCAGCACGGAAGGCGGGACCGATTTCGAAGACACGCTCCAAGCCTCCACTCATGCACAATTGCTTGAAGAGTTGGGGAGACTGGTTGAGGAAAGCCGGGCGGTCAAAGTATTGCATGGGGAACAAATCCGCTCCGCCTTCGGTCGCCGTCGCGACGATTTTCGGCGTGTGGGTTTCAATGAAGCCCTCGGAGATCAGATGGTTACGACCAAATTGCAACACCTTCCCTCGCAGTCGGAACATGGCGTTGACGTGGGCTCGGCGAAGGTCAAGGAAACGGTTGTCCAGACGGGTATCAAGTTCTGCGTTGACGGTGTCGGTAACGCCCAGCGGTAGCGGGGCCTCGGCGCGGGCAATCACCTCTACGCTTGTGGCGATGACCTCGTAGGCGGGTGGTGGTGTGGGTTCACCTTCCTTGACCTTGGGTGGTCGCTTCAGGGCCACGGTACCGGTGAACTGGAGCGTTGATTCACGGGTCATCCGTTGAACGGTGTCGAGAGCCTCCTCGCCGATGGTGTCGGCTTTGAGGAAAATCTGGGTTTTTCCCGTTCCGTCGCGAAGGTCGACGAAACAGATGGCTCCTTTGCCTCTGTTGGCCTCCATAAAACCGATGACGGTCACTTCGTTGTCCACGAGGTCGGCTCCTTTGCTCTGCAGTTCGCCGAGCGTGTGTGTTCGGTAGGCGGTGGGCACCCATGTGGTCATGGTTCGGCGGCTGCGCTGGAGGACATGAAGCATTCGCTGGCCCACCTTGCAGGGGTTCACCGCCGTCCTGCGCAGTGAGCGATGACGGAAGGACGGGCTTGACGGTCACCGATGGCCCGAAGTCTCATGAACACGGTCGGTTTGGTTGGGTCATGTCCAGCCGACCGGCTCGTGCCGTTTCGTGTGTCATGGTGTTGCTGTTGATGAGCATCTCTCCCATGCTGACCACGGTGTCCGCCCACGATTCCATTTTGCTCAGCACCGACGTGCAGCACGTGATTTTACAACCCGGTCAAGCCACCAACATCACCTTGACCATCGAGAACAACGGTTCGAGCATCACCTCCTACAACCTCTCTGTGGATGCGTCTTCCATGGCCTCTGTTTGGGACGTGGTCAACGTCGATACAACGGTGTCAAACGTGTTCCCGACCTGGTCAAAAAACACCACCCTCGTCGTCCGTCTTGGCGAGGGAGCCACGGTGGCCGATAGCGGCTCGTTCAGCGTGACCGTGACCAACACCGACACCCATGTCAACTCCTCAATCACGGTCTTTGCCTCCGTTGCTCCGTCCTATCACCCCTCCATCGAATCCACCAACCCAGGACTCGTGTCCATGGCTGCCGGCGGCAGCAACAACCTGTCGTTTACCGTGAGCAACCTCGGGACCGTCACGGACACCCTGCTGTTGGATGTTGAGGTCGCACCAGACCTGTCGGGGTGGTGGGCCAACCAAAGTTCCTCATCAAACGGAACCAACACCACCACCTCCCCCTCGATGAACGTGCTGATGTACGGCAACAGTTACACCGGCTCCAACAACCTCGAATCGTTGGTCGATTCAGTTCTCGTGGCTGACGGCTACAACGCCTCCGTGACGGCACTCACTGGCGGTGCCATGCGATTGCCTGCCCACTGGCAAAACATGAACACCTCTGGCCATCAATGGAACACAACGCTCCGTTCGTCCGCTTGGGACTACGTTGTTCTTCAAGATCAAAGCCAAGTCCCGTCCTTCCCCACCACTGAATCGATGTGGCAAGAGAGCCGCAATGCCTCGGTGAACCTGAGCACAGAAATCGAAGCAGAGGGCGGCGAAACCGTTCTGTTCGTCACCTGGGGCTACCGGAACGGCGACAGCCTCAACAGCTTCAACAACAACTTCACGACCATGCAAGAACGGCTGCTTCAAGGGTACACGCGCTACGCTGAAAACATCTCTGCGGCGGGGAACACGGTGTGGATGGCCCCTGTTGGCTTGGCGTTCAAAACGGTGCACGACGCCGTCGTTGCTGCCGGGGACGACCCCACGGTGGCCGGTAACCTGTTCTACGATCTCTACACGTCGGACGGCAGTCATCCCTCACTGGCGGGTTCGTATCTGGCTGCCTGTGTCTTGCACGCCAGCATGACCGGTGATGCATGTTCGGGGAGCACCGATAACGTCAACCTCAACGCAAGCACGAAACTTACCCTTCAGGAGGCTGCCGACGACACCGTGTTCAACCAAACCTCCGGGATGTCGTACTACCCGTGGGAGGTTGGAGGAACCGCAGCCTTTGGTCTTGGCTCATCCGTTCCCGCAGGTTGGTACCTCCAGTGGATGGACGACGAGTTGCCCAACATGGCAGCAGGGTCCTCTCAAACCGCAACCCTTTCCGTAACGGTGCCATCCGATGCCACTCCCGACTACTACGGCTACCGATTGACGGTGGGTTCAACCAACGGCAACGTCACCGGTTCGACCTTGCTGGTCATCGAGGTGGAAGCAGACCTTTCGGTCGCCCTCGCCTTCCTTCAACAAGACGACACCTTCCTGCCGGGTCAAACCACCCAAACCTATGTCCAAGTCAGCAACACGGGCAACACCGCCCTGAACCTGACTTGGTCGGTTCAAGCATCGCAGACTTCGCCGTGCAGCGTATCCATGGTCGATGCAGAGACGACCGGACTGTTGCCTGACGATGTGGTCGATGTTGGTCTGAGCGTTGACATCCACTCCACGGCTGACAGCAGCGATGTTTGTGACGTGACGTTGACGGCTCACGCCATGGATGGCGCAACCATGGTCGAGCTGGCTGAACTGTCGTTTGGGATCAACGTCGATGAAGCCGTCAACTTTTCTCTCACAGGACCGTCGTCTCCGGTGGCCTTCGTCCCGCAAACTGGAACGAACTATGAGGTCCGAATACACAATCATGGCAGCGACGAAGCCGTGTTTTACCTGGATATCCTCTCTTCGCCCGGTTTGCAAACGGTCATGGTCAGTGCCTCGGGGGTGACCGTTCCCGCCGGTGAAACCGGGGTATGGACGGTTCGAACCACGGCCGATGCCGACCTCTCTGGCGCCTTCCTGCAGTCGTTCTCAGCCACCTACGGCGGCCAAACCAACAGCGTGGATGTAGCATTGTTACTCAGCGAGGTGGACGCCTTTGACCTCGTCGGACCAACCGAAGACCGCGTGCTTGTTGAACCCGGTTTATCGGTGAGGTTGAACATGACACTGGACAACACCGGTACGTCAAACCTCACCCTTTCACCCTCCCTATCTGGGTTGCCAGTGGGCGTGTCGGTGAGCGTGCTCGACGAGGTCGTGCTCAACCGGTCATCCTCCATTGACCTGAGCCTCGAATTCACGGCAACGGTGGGTGCTTCACCCTCTACCTCCGCGGTGACCCTCACCTACGCCGGCAACGACGTTTCCCAGACCTTCTCGTTTGACCTGATCGTTCTTGACCGTGCCGAAGTCATCGTGAACAGTCTTCAATCAAGACTCCTCGCAAATCCTGTTGACGAGACCACGATGACGGTTGACGTGACCAATCTGGGAACGCAATCCGATGTCTTTGTTGTCGATTGGTCCTCGGCCACCACGTCGTCTTGGTTTGAATTCACCGTAGCGCCCACAACGTTCCAATTGGAGGCCGGTGCAACGCAAGTCGTGACCATCGGTGTCCGTGAAGTGCAGCAAGGTGCACCCTCCTCGGGCGTTGACCACGACCTCACGGTGACCTCAACCACCGACCCGAGCAACCACGACACCGTCACTGTACGGGTTGAATCGGTGATCGCCAACGCCAGCATCACGGTCTTCAACGACCAAACCTCAGCAAAACCCGGTCAGTCCGTTTACGGAAGCGTGATTCTCACCAACACCGGAAACACCGACGACACCTTCACCATCACCACGGTGGGAGCCGATTGCGGTCTTGACACGGCCGTGACGCTTGCACCCGGCCTTTCATCTGATGCACTGGGTTGGTCCTGCATCCTCTCCAACGACGCTCAGGCGGGACAGCAAGGTGTCGTCTTCCGAGCCGTGAGCAACGTCCGAAGCAACGTCGCTGTCGAGCAAGCGGCATACTATACGGTGGAAGCAGACTGGCCGGGCGATGCCTTGGTGGCGTTGACGTTTGAAACCTCCAAAATCTCGTTGGGTGTTGACAGTTCGACGTCCACGGTGCTGACCGTTGAGAACCTCGCCAACACCGACGTCACCGGTACCCTCGACGTGATGGGGCAAGACACGGGTGTGCTCATCCTCGAGTGGGTCCGACTCTCCGACCAAACGGCGACACAGGAGTACACACTCACGGCCGGCTCGACGGTTGAATTCAAACTCACGGTCATTTCCAACACCGCTCGAACGGCCGACGCCGAGGTCGTGGTTCGTGCCACGTCATCGGGTGGCGGCGTGCTGACCACCGACCAATCTCTCCCCCTCATCGTCGCAGTTGAGGGTCCAGCGCTACCTCCCAACGGACTGGCCCTTCCCCTCGGGTTATCGGTCAGTCAACCGGTGACGCTTGGCGTGATGGGTCTGGGATGGTTGTTGGCCATCCTCGCCGTACGCACCCTCCGACGCCGCCCCGGTGGAGACGACGTTGATTTCACCGAAGAGGTCGTAGAAGAGGAAGAAGAAGAACCCGAGAAAGACGTTCCGGAACTCGGCTACAACGAATGTCGTCTCGACGGTGAAAGCAAGGTCAATTGTCCAACGTGCGATGCTCGCCTCGGCGTGCCTCGAGGAAGCGTTCCACCGTTCCGGTTCACGTGTCCTCAATGCAGCAACAAAATCCGTGTCGTTGAGTGATCACGAGCGACGCTGGGCCACCAGCAAAAACGCCGTGTGTCCAAACGGCCCGTTGACAGGACGCATGCCGCCTTTGGAGGCTTTCCCCCACTCACGTTCCATGAGTTCTCCAGCCCATTCAATGTCCAATCCGGCAGCCTCGCAGGTTTCCCAAGCCCGTTCCAGTTGGGAGGTGACGGGACAGTAGCACGCCAAGCGACCCCCGGGCTTCAACAAACCCGCTGTTGCTTCGATGGCCGGTGGATGGTCGGGTAAATCGAGAACGATGGCATCCACGGTCGCTGCGATCGAGTTGATGGAAGGTACAATCTCTTCGATACGCCCTTCGAGGTGGTGATGTTGAGGGAATTCGGACCAGCTTGCTCTCGCTCGCTGCATGTTTTCCAGCCCCACTGAGGCGTGTTCTTCGCGCGGTTCAACCGTGATGTGGGTGCCTGTGCTACCCAAGACCCGAGCGATATGGAGCGACAGGCCAGCACTGCCGATGCCGGCTTCCACCACCACGTCACCCGGGCCCAAACCAAGCCGAGTGACAAAGAACCCAGCGTCTTTGCTTCCGATGGTTTGGGCGCGACGCATCATGCCTCGGTTGAGTTCTGGTAGCCGAGGTGGGAGACGCAGCAACGATTTTTGCCCGATGGTGACGGTTGAACCGACAGGTACGCCGGTCAAGCATTCAACAGGGTTGAACACGCCAATGCCCCTCACTTTCTCGTTGCGGTCCACCAATTCAATGACGAAGGTTTTGCCCGCCTCGTCTTCGAGCACCGCCCAAGAAGTTTCGGTCACGGGCCTCCCAGGAATTCACCGGTGTTAAGTTTCGCTTTCCATCGCTATCATCGCCCCGCTGCTCGCTCATTGCAAGAAGAACGATTCAGACATTGATGCGTGTGTTTCATATACCCTCCAACCTGTGCGGAAAACATGAAACCCGCTGCACGCAGTCTCGCCTTGGTCATCGTCGCTCTCTTCCTCGGAAGTTTGGCCACAGGAATGATGGCTGAATTGTATCAACCCGCCATCATCCTCGAAGAAGAAGTCGTCGTACAGGAATCCCACGGCACCCACGCCACCAGCCCCGGTCATGTGGTCTTTGGCCAATACCTCTCCTCGGACAACTGCGGTCATTGTTCCAAAGTTGGTGGTGGTTCTGACGCTCACCACTCGCTCAAGGTCACCTTCCCCGACGAATACGTCTATGTCACCTACATGTCGGCTAGTTACGGCGACACCGACACTCCCCGTGCTGGCAATGTTGCTCCCTACAACTGGGCTTGGAGCACTGGCGGGGCACCTGACGCCTACTTCGGCGACCGCACGGACAAAAGTCAGGCGGGAGCAAATACCCAATACACGACCTACGACAGTTTGTACTCCAGCGGCGGAGGCATGCACAGCACGGTCAACGATTACGGCATGTCCGCTGCCATTTCACAGAACGGCGGCACCTACGATATTTCCATCTCGTACAAGTACGTCGGCTCCGGCACTCCAGCCTCGAACATGAAGCTCTACGCCGCCCTCGTTGACGAAGAGTGCACCGGTTACTCCTATTCATCTGGCATCCCTCACGGCTACAATTGCTGGATGGCCTGGCTCACCGCTGGTGACACCTACAAATCCAAAAACGCTGGAAGCGGCACGGCCTTCCACAGCGTGACGGTCTCATCCACCGAAGCCAGCCAGTCGTGGACGACCGTCCCCACGTCGGTTGTTCCCGGTGGCATCAACAAGGCCATCGTGGTTGCAGCGCTCATGAGCGGCAACCAAGTCTCCGTTGGTGGCAGCAGCCCCCACGTCTACCACGCCATCGACTCCACCATGGGTCCAAAGATGGACATTGGTATCTCAGGATTGACCGTGACCAACTCGCAAGGCACGGCCTCGTACATGCGAGGCGACGTTGTGACCCTTGCAGCCGATGTCAAGAACACCGGTGATTTGGACTACACCGATGGTGGTCAACTGGAGTTCTTCTACAAGAACGGCGCCACCATCACGCCCATCGATACCGTGAACATTCCAACCCTGAACGTGGCCACAGGCTCGTCTTACCTCTCTGGATCGGCCACCTTTGACACCTCCAGCCTCCCCGCTAACGCATGGTCAACCACCTTCGGTGCCCGTTTGACGGGACTCACCGGGGACATGGCAGCGACCAACAACATCGATGAGATGCTCGTTGACCACGACCGGCCCCCCTTGGCAAAGTCGCCAGAAGTTCTCGGTTCAAACGTCGTCCAACGTGGCGAGTACGTCACCTTGCTCGCCAAGGGTGATGCTGATGACAACGTCGACACCATCGACACGATGTCCTTTGAGGTTGAGGTTTCTCCTGCAGGCCAAGCTACTTGGGATGCGAGCATGGTGTCCGGTGGCGAAAACATCCTCTATCGCGATTCACCACAAGAAGGCCGAGAATACATCATCACGCCAACCATGGAAATGTCGGCAGGGAAGTACGACGTCCGAACCCGTGCTGTTGACGGCCGTGCCCAAACCAGTGATTGGACCGAATTCAGCGATGCCTTTGAGTTGGCCAACGGCCGTCCGGCCGTCATCGCCGACCCTGTTCCAACCGTGATGTGCGACTTGAGTACGAAGGTCAGCATGGCCGGCCACATCGTGGACCCTGAAACGCCCCTCTCTCAGCTCATCGTGACCTCTGACAGCGACAACTTCGTCGCATGGCACGCCGCCACCGAGGAAATCGAGGTGCTCTTCCCCTACGACAACGGTTGCCCACTCGGCCAGAAAGGCATTGAAGTCAAGGTGGACGACGGTGGCGACTACACTGACAGCGGCGAATTGCCCTACGGTACCTTGCTGTTCAACATCATCGAAAACGGTCAGCCACGCTGGGCTGGATTGCCCATCCAAACCGTTGACGAAGGCGGCAGCGGCATCCTCTCCCTGTCCGAATACCTCTCCGACACGGACGATGAGGGTCAGCCGGTTGATGCCTCTGGACTCTCGCTCCAAATCATGGACAACACAAACCCTGAAGCCATCTCGGTTGAACTCCGCGGCGCCACCCTTGGCTACGAGACCCTCGATGACGATGTCAACGGCGAGACCGTTGTGACCCTCCGAGCCAGCGATGGGGAGCAATACTCCGACCAAACGGTGACGATTCGTATCAACCCCATCAACGACGCTCCACGCATCGACATGACCGATATTGAGTCGTTCTCTCTCAAGAGCAACAAGCAGATGGTCATCAACCTCAAGTCCCGGATGACCGATGTCGACAGTTCACTGGACCAGGCGTTTATCTCCGTCACCCCATCCGAACCCGGTGCTGCTCGTTACAACATCCTTGACGGCAACATGATCCTTCTCTTTGAAGACGTGGGTGAACAAACGGTGACCATCTCGGCCACCGACGGGTTCTCCACCAACTCGTACATCATGACCGTCAACGTGTTCGATGCCCTCCCGTTCTACATCTCGAAGAACGACGATGGCAGCGGCCACCTCTACGTGAACATGCAGGACACCTACGAAACCCAAACCCCTACAGCCTCGTTCTTCTTCACGGACAGCGCTCCAGATTTCAACCTCGTTTCCGTCACGTGGTCGTTGTGCAACGACCTGTCAGGAACCTGCGATGGATTCTGGGAGTACGACCTCGACCTCTCCCGTTCCAGCATGGGCTGGACCGAGGAGATGAACATCCCGTCGGCCTACGGCGACGGCGGTTACGCCCGAACCAACGGCATGCGCAACATGGACTACATCTCACTCACCGTGCGAGCCGTGGACTTGTCCGGTCAGGAATACAAAACCACCGACCAGACCAAGTGGTACACCACGGAAGCACTGCCTGCTCCCGCTGAGATGGACGAGGAACTCCTTGAGTGGTATGTTGCCGACCTCTTGGCCGATATCGCTGAAGCCGAGCAGGCCAAGGCAGACGGTACCGAGGATTCAACGGCTCTGGAAGCACGGTTGACCGAACTCCAAACCAAGCTCGACTTGGCTTGCGATGACCCACGCGCCGAGTGTCCCGAGGAAGACGTGCAATCCAACGGTGAGGAAGCAACCGAAGGCATCAACATGAACATCATCCTGATCGTCCTCGGTGTTGTCATCGTCGCTGCACTGCTCGGCTTGATGTTCATGCGTGGCGGCGGCGGTTCATCCGATGAGGAAACCAAGTGGAACGAGGCCATGTTGCCTTCCCACGACACGGTGGCCAATTCGATGTACGGCGGTGCTCAAGACATCTTCCAGCAACCCGTGGCTCCGGTGGCTCCCGTCGCAGCCGTTGCACCACCTCCTGTTCCCGTTTCGCCAGCTGCTCCACCCCTTCCACCCGGTGGCCTCCCAGCAGGTTGGACCATGGAGCAGTGGACCTACTACGGCCAACAATACCTTGACCAATTGCACCAGCAGTGATTGCAGGATTTATCATCCCTTGGCAGGGTTGATGAAAAAGCATAGCCCTAAAGGGGAGTGAGGAGAGGAAGTATCGTGGCCGAAGAACCAGTTGATGCGGGTGAGCCAACAACGGATGAGGTTCCGTTGGTGGACACAGGTGCGGAGACGACCACCGACGATTCGGTAACGGTTTGGGCTCCTGAGCCTACCGGTGCCGACGAAGTCCTTGCGACCTCTGTTGAAGAATGGATTGCCTCAGTTGACTTCGAATCCACGGCGGATGTCCCCATCCCTGAGCGACTCGTTGACCAGGTGATTGGCCAAGAGGCCGGCTCGGTTGTCATCAAGAAAGCCGCAGAACAACGTCGACACATGTTGATGATCGGCGACCCCGGTACAGGGAAGTCCATGTTGGCTCGGTCCATGACCGACTTGTTGCCCAAGGATGCGCTTGAGGATGTCTTGGTCTACCCCAACGAAGACGACGAAAACGTTCCACGTGTGCGAACCGTTCCCGCTGGTCGTGCAGAACGCATCGTCAAGGTGCAAAAGGAAGCGATTCGTCAGCAGCGAGAAAAATCGCAACGCATGCTGTTCATCGCCTTCGCCGCCATCGGTTTCCTGCTCCTCATCGCTGCTCTCCAATCGGGTGACTTGTTCACGTTACTCTTCGGTGGTTTCCTTTTGGTGTTTGGATACATGTTCATTCGCAGCCGTTTGGGCGCCGTGGACGACAGCCGTATTCCGAAGGTTCTCGTCAAGCATGACTTGAACGAACTACCACCGTTTATTGACGCTACGGCCACGCTCTCGGGCTCCCTCCTGGGCGATGTTCGCCACGACCCGTTCCAATCCGGTGGTATGGAAACACCGGCTCACGACCGCGTCGAACCGGGAGCGATTCACCGGGCTCACAAGGGTGTGCTCTACATCGACGAGATCAACCTCCTCCGATTGGAGGAACAACAGGCCTTGCTGACCGCTATGCAGGACCGTGCCTTCCCCATCTCGGGTCGCTCCGAGCGTTCTTCTGGAGCCTTGACCAAAACCGAACCTGTCCCATGCGACTTCATTCTCATCGCTGCGGGCAACCTTGACGCCATCCAAGGCATGCACCCAGCCCTCCGCAGTCGCATTCGTGGCTACGGCTACGAGGTGTATGTGAATTCAGAGATGCCCGACACCTCCCGCAACCGCCGACGATTGATTCGCTTCATTGCCCAAGAGGTGCTGCGAGACAAAGACACCGTTCGTGAGATCCCTCACTTTGACAAGAGTGCGGTGGCCATCATTCTGCGAGAAGCACAGCGTCGTGCCGGTCGCCGCGGAAAATTGTCGCTTCGCCTCCGTGAACTCGGCGGCTTGGTACGCATCGCCGGTGATTTGGCCGTTGAGGCTGGCGCTCCGTTCACATCAGCTGAACACGTGCTCGGTGCTCGCAACATTGCCAAACCCCTCGAACAACAGGTGGCCGACCGCATGATCGAACGTCGCCAAGACTACGCAATGCTGGTCAACACCGGCGAACGTGTCGGCCGAGTGAATGGACTGGCGGTCCTCGGTGCCAATTCAGGGCTGTCCGATTTCAGCGGCATCATGCTGCCCGTTGAGGCATTGGTCACGCCCTCTCAGGGCGGTGGAGGCAAAATCCACGCCACTGGCGGCCTTTCAGACCTCGCCAAGGAAAGCGTCACCAACGTGAGTGCGGTCATCAAGAAACTCACGGGCAAGGATATTTCCGATTACGACATCCACATCCAATTCGTGGACACCCACGGTGTTGACGGCGATTCGGCCTCCATCACCATTGCCACCGCCATCATCTCGGCCCTCGAAAACATCCCGATTCGTCAGGACTTGGCCATGACCGGCTCGCTTTCGGTTCGTGGAGAAGTGTTGCCCATCGGTGGTGTGACGGCAAAGATCGAGGCCGCTGCACGCTCCGGGGTGAAGACCATCGTGGTGCCACGCGCCAATATGCAAGACGTGCTCCTTGACGACCGCTTTGAAGAGATGGTGGAAGTGGTGGCCGTTGACACCTTGGATGAGGTCATGATGTACGCTTTGATCAAGCACGAGCAAAAGGCCAGTTTGGTTGAACGCCTTGAAGCCGTGATTGACCGGCTCACGCCCGACGTCCAAAGCAAGATTTCGCTTGTCTGACGGCCCTGAAAACGAGGCCAACTTCGCACCTTATCGTGGTTGATTAGAAAAAGGCGAGAGCGAACCGCCCAACCAGTGACCGAAGATACCAACAGAGTTACGGACGCCAGCAAAGGCGCCCTTCTCGTCCTGTTCATGGTCACCATGATCGACATGATTGGTTTCGGCATCATCATTCCCTTTCTGACCTACTTGGTCAAGGACTTGGCTTCCGCTGAAGGCGTGGTCCAAGTCGGTCTTTGGGTAGGTTTGTTGATGACGTCGTACTCAGCGGCCCAATTTCTGTTTTCACCTTTCTGGGGGGCGTTGTCCGACCGCATCGGGCGACGACCGATTTTGATGATTGGCTTGGTCGGCAACACCGTCTTTTTCACGGCGTTTGGCTTTTCGAACACCCTGCTGTTTGCGCTCGCCATGCGCTTCCTCGCCGGTGTGTTCAACGGCAACATCGCCGTTGCACGAGCCTACATTGGCGACGTGAGCACGCCGCAACAACTCGCCACCCGAATGGGTCTCATCGGGGCAGCCTTTGGCCTCGGCTTCACCATTGGCCCCTTCCTGGGCGGTGAGTTTTCCAGTCCTGCTGAGCGATGGGACGTGTTCGTGGGAACCGTCTTTGACACCTATCCTTACTTGTTACCGTGTGTGATTGCAAGCGTGTTGTCGACAGGTTCGTTGATTCTCGCCTACTTCAAACTCCCCGAATCGGTGGACATGACCGCAAAGGCTACCACGATGGAACGACGCTCGTGGAGCAGCCAAATGGTTTCCATCATGTCAAATTCATCGGCCATGCTTCGTACCTCAGGCATTGGTGCTATGATTTGGGTGTCCATGTTGTTCATTTTCGGCTTCACCGTGATGCACGCCGTGTTCATCTTGTACACCGAAATGAACGTCGCTGACGGAGGGTTGGGCTTCTCTGAACAGGACAATGGACGCATTTTTGCCATGATCGGCCTGTTGGGCATCCTCACTCAAGGGGCGCTCATCGGCCCGTTAACCCGCCGTTTTGGAACGCGGCGATTGATTCCAATGTCCATCTTCATCACGGGACTTGGACTCACCCTCTTGCCCTACACCACCAACTCGTTGGTGTGGTTGCAAATGTTGGTGGTCTGCTCCTTCATTGCCATTGGAAACGGGTTGTTCCAGCCTTCTTCAAGCACCTACCTGACCCGAATGGCCCGCGAGGAAGGGTACGACCTCGGGGTGGTGATGGGTGCTCAAGAATCGCTGAGCGCCTTTGCACGTATCCTCGGCCCGCTTTCCGGTGGCCTGGTGTGGGAACTCACCATCGGCGGAACCTATCCCTTTGATTACCACACGGCCTTCCATCTGTGTGGATTGCTCATGGTGATTTCCGCCGCGTTGACCCTTCGTCTTCCCAATCTGCCCGACCTGAACCCCGAATCTGCAACCCCTCAGGCCGGGCAGAAGTCTTGAAGTGGTCATCAAGATTCAACGGTCCATGGAAGACACCGCGATGTGGAACAGTCAACAGTTTCGCAACCGGTTGACGGTGCTTTCTCACGCGGCCATCATCATGACGTTGGTGACGATTTGGCTCATTCAACTGGTCGATGTTCTCCAGCCGCTGTTCATCGCTCTGGGGACCTATTTTGTGTTGAAACCCGGTGCAGATTTCCTCTCAAAGAAGGGGTTCCCGCTGATGCTTTCCTACATCACCATGTTGATGCTGGCCATTTTGATCGTGCTCAGCGCCGGTTTCTTCGCCTATCAGCAAACGGCGAATTTCCTTGACGATGAGGACCGCATGAACGAATACACGGACAAAATGAACGATCGGTGGATGGATGTCAAAGGCATGCCGCTGATTGGGAAGAGCATCTTGGATGCCGGAGCAGAGCCCAACGGAACCTTGGATGAAGATCTTGGCAACATGGGTGTGCTCTCCGAAGGTTCAGGACTAACCGATGCCATCGGTTCGCTTCTCTCCAGCGTTGGGATGTTCTTCGTCACCGGTGTAACGGTTCTGTTTTTCTTGCTCTTCATCATTTTTGAAGCGAGCTTGTTGCCGGGGCGCATCGAGCGAGCCTATCCCGGCGGGGCGAGTGAACGGGTTCACATGATTCGGGACCAAATCGAAGCCAGTGTCAACACCTACGTGGTGGTCAAGACCGGCGTTGGGTTTGGAACCGGTGTCTGTGCCGGAATCATCATGTTGGCTTTTGGCATTGACCTCTGGTTCACGTGGGCCTTGCTGACGTTCCTGCTCAATTACGTCCCTTACATCGGTTCATTGCTGGCCACGATTCCGCCACTGATTCTCGGGTTCATTTTGCTTGACCCAGCCCTGCTCATCTTCCTCTCGGTCTTGTTGCTCACGAACCAACAACTGTGGGGGAACATCATTGAAACACGCTGGGCTGGACGAGCGCTCGACATTTCACCGGTCTTGTTGTTGGTTGTCACGGCCTTCTCCTTCTGGGTTTGGGGCATTGTTGGTATGATTCTCTCCATCCCGCTGGTGGTGATTTTGAAAATTGTGCTCGAGAACATCGACGCAACTCGCCCCTTGGCCATTCTCCTATCAGAGCGTGCTCCGACGTTGGAAGAAGCATGGCGTGAAGCCATCAAAGACGGACGCATCACGGCGTATGAAGAACGGATGCTCAATGATTTGCAAACCGTTCTCGGATATTCCGATGATGAAGTGAAACTGATTTCAGCTCGCATCGCTGCCGAATATGCACTTCGCCGAGGGCGTCTCAGCCTCGACCAAATTTCGTTGGTTCGCATCGGGATCAATTCAATGCCGGACAAAAACAAGTGGAGCGACCAGTTCGAGGACATTGTCACCGAAGGAAAACTGAGCGTGAAAGAACGCTTGTTCCTCGGAAAACTCGTGTTCGCTCTTGATTTCACCGAGGAAGAGTGATCAGAGAACTTCCGTTAGAATCCGCTCAAGTTCGGTGTTGATGGTCAAAATCAAGGTGCCAAACTCGGGTGGGATGTTGGGGTCTTCGTAAAGTTCCTCCAACTTTGATTGGGCCATCGCAATGCGAACGTCCAACTTCTTGCCTTTGTTCAACAGCCAGTTTTCGCAGGCTTCTTTGGCTTGTCGGCGAATGTTTCGAGGCACCTTTGGGTCATCGATTTGATTGATGACGGTGGCCACTTGTTCGAGTCGTTCTTCGATGTTCATGTTCATCACCCGGAAGCACGCATTTCGGGCTAAACGGTGACCGTCTTTAAGTTGATGGCCGCCATGGTTAACGCATGGAGGCAACCAACGAAGCCATTCTCGGGTGGACCCGAGTGGCGGTGTTGCTTCTCGGTATGGGGTGGGCCGCCTGGATGGACCACAAGGATCGGCGTGTCCCAAACGAGCACTGGATTGTTTGGGCCAAGCCTGCAATTTTCATCTGGGCGTTGGAATTGATGGTTCTTGGCGCTGACTGGACGATCTACCTCACCGCAGCTGGTGTGGTGGCTTATGCCAGCGTCTCGGTGTTCGGTCGGCCAACATTGAAGGAGGCTGCCGCCGGATCATGGATGGATCGAGTCTTTCTGTTCTGGTACATTTCGGCTGCCGCTGGGGCCGTCGCCGGGGCTTTGCGATACCAGTCCACAACGCCCATGGATGTGCTTCTCAACGAAGGTGACCCGCTTGGCATCTTGTGGTGGAAAACAGCAGCGGTGTTCTTCGTCATCGTGTTCATCGACCTTGCTTGGCGACTTCGTTTGCTGCACGGTGGGGCCGATGCGAAGGCCTTGATGTGGGTCACGTTGATGTTCCCTTCGTGGGCCACGGTCCCTCTCCCGTTGAGTGATGTGGGCGAGCCATCGGTGGTCGCCCTTCCGGTGAGCGTCGCATTGCTCATCTGGGGTGGTTTGGCGTTCCTGTTGATTCCCATTTTCATGCTCGCCTTGAACATCAAGCGAGGCAGCCTGCGTTCCCTTCGTGACATGAAGCTTGCATGGCATGCCTCGGTGATGCCGGTGGCGGATGTCAAACAACGCCATGTGTGGTTGTTGACCGATGTCATGGAGATGCCCGATGGAAGAATCATGCCCGTCCACCATGCACGAGCTCCGCGGCACACGCCCACAGAAGCGGCCCTCGACGATCATTTGGAGCGTCTTCGAAACGCCGGCATTGAACGCGTTTGGGTCAGTTACAAGATGCCACTGCTCGTGTTCTTGTTCCCAGCCGTGCTTCCGCTCGTGCTGATTGGTGATCCAACCACGTTGCTGTTGGTTTGGATGAGTTAGAACGATCAGTTGCCCTTTCGCTCGATGTTCTTGGGGCGCAAGCCCTTGTAACTGCACTTGCGGCAGCGCACGGCGCGGACCGCATTGCGGGCGTTGCAGCGCATGCAGATTTTGCGGCGAAGCATGCGGGCTTCTGCTTCAGGGAATCGTGCCATGGAACGGGCGACCGAATCCCCCTATTTAATCGCAACCGCCCCATTTGGGTATCTTCAAGGACGAGGCCTTCCTCGGTGAAGTGTGAAGGTGACGCGACTTCCGGGCATTCATCACGACGGCAACGTCGTGCTCGTTTCTGGAACGTTGGGCCACGTTCTCATCGATGCGGGTACCTCATGGTACCAATCGCTGCAGGTTGAACGCCTGCTCGGTCAATTGCCCGAGGAGGTGCTGGACCGAATTCTCCTCACCTCCCGCCGGTTTCCCGTTTCAGGAGGTGCGCTTCACCTCTCCGAAGCCTTTCGAAACGCTCCCATTCACATCCACCCGGACGGGCAAGGAGCGCTCGAGAACGGCGATTTTTTCACCACTTGGGCGAACCGATACGATTCGGACATGCCCCGGACGCCAACCCAACCGGTGAACGACCAGGACGTGTTTCCGTTGGGTGAGGGAGAGGTTCAGGCCATCGCGCTGCCCGGGCACGCTCCCGATGGCATGGGTTACCTCGTACCTAGTGCATCGACCTTGATTGTGGGCGCATTGATTCCCCGGGCAGACCGCCCGACGCGTTGGGACTTGCCGGGTGGGTCGTTGATGGAGGTCGTGGCGAGTTTGCAAAGCATCAAACGGCTGAACCTACGGGCAATTGTTCCTCTCCAAGGCCCGGCCATACGCGGAAAGGAACACGTTCAGGAGGTGCTTGAACGGCACCTTGCGTTCTTTGAAGAGGCGATAGCCAACGATGGCAAACCACCCTCGTCTTGGCATCGCCCGGCACCAACGGCCCTTTGGTTGACGCCCATCACGCCATGGCCACTGGAAGAAAAAGAGCAGGTCTAAACGGCATTCGGGAGAAGGTAACTTCTGTCCAGTCGCTTGTAGCGCGTCGTACGCAAGTGGTCGGCCGTGTTGTCCGTTCGGTGGTGGGTTCCATCCCATGAGCGCACATGGTGGATCCAACCGCTTCGAACATGGACCGATTCGCTCTCCAGGTGCAAGCTTGAGACGGGACCTTCGATGCTAAAGGCCAGTTCAGTACGCACTTGAGCAGCATCGTCCAAAAGAAACACATGGCCCAACTGGGTGCCTGCAAGGAACGTCATCGCACCCTCGCCCACAAGGGTGAGCGCACGGATGCTTCCAGCCTCCAAGGTAAATTTCGTCACCGTTTCCAATCGGGGCAGGGTCAGGACCAGAACATGACCGTCTGCGGTACCGACAGCCACCGTGTCGACGCAACCCATGGGACCTCGCATGGCGAGAAGCACGGTGGGCAAACCTTCCAAGTGGGTTCTTGTTGGGCGCCCATCGGTTGGTTTCCAAGCAAGCACTCCGTCGTTCATGGCGACCAGCACACCTTCGTTGGTGGTCAGGCTCCTGACAATGGTTCGTTCGTTCATGATGCAGGAGGTGAGCAGGGGGTAGTCTATCCTTGCCAACACCCTTCGCACGAAAGGTGAAAGTGAACCTCAGTACATCTCGTCGGTTTTGCTTTCCTTCTTCCACTTGCGGTAGCAGGATTTACAGACACGCACCCGGCCTTTTCTGGCCTCGTAACCACTTTCACCCCACATGTCAATGGCGTCGTCGATGGACAAGGAGCGGCCACCCATGGATTTGTCAGCGAAGTTGTCACAATCCCGAACGCCGCAAGGCAGTTCGCCTTCCTTGACGGTCTTGGTCTTCGTCGTTTCCTCTTCACCGGCGTCTTTGCGGTGCTTTCGGGCCTTTGCTTTGAACCCCATGGCCATACCCTCACACGGGTTGTTCATCAAGGTTGGGTCGCTCACTGGAGGTTTTTGTACTGCTCAATTTTTTGCAGCAGATCATCAAACAGCCGAAGCAAGCCGCGCAGGGTGACTTCCGAAACGTTGGCAACGGCGCACACTTCAGATTGGGTTCGAGGTGTATCCGCCTCGCTGCACGCCTTGTAGATCAGCGCAGCAGCGACACCCATCGGTTTCTTTCCTTGCCAGACATCGTCGTGGGGTTGAATGGTCGTCCACAACGCATCAAGGGGTCCACGAATGCTTGGCTCAAGGCCGAGGTCGGAGATGAATTTGTCAAAGTACTCATCAGGGCCGGTGATCTTGTGCATGTTCAAACGACGGGAGACCTGGCGAATCAAACGCGAGAGGTCTTTCTCCGTGATGTCGAAGGCAGTGGCGATTTCTGGAATTTGTCGTGGCAGTTCTTCTTGACGGGCCACGAGGTAGGTGCAGGCTGCGGTGACGCCAGCGATGGAACGCCCGGTGACGAAGCCCTCGCTCGAAAGACGCCGGTAAAGGCGAGCCGCCTCTTCTTGGAGAGGTGCTGGAAGACCAGAACGGTCGCGAATGAATTGATTGGCCTTGACCAGGTTACGCTCTCGGCTCTTCCGCGTCTTTGAGCGTTCGTCGATGACTCGGCGTCGTCGCCAGTCTCGACGAGCTTGCGAACTCATGCCGTGACGGGAGGCGATGCCCGTGTTCAGGTCTCGAACATCGATGGTGGTGTTGAGTCCTTTATCGGACAGGGTGTACGTCATCGGCCGGCCCACGCGACTACGGTCTTCCCCGTTGTCACGGTTGGTCCATTCTGCGCCGGGGTCGGGAACGTTCTCCTCAACGACCAAACCGCAGTCTTCGCACGTGATCTCGCCTCGGGTGATGTCAAAATCCCAGTTGACGGCCCCACAATCTTCGCAGGGGCGGGTATGGCCCTCGAGCACGCGGCGTGACGGTCGCTCAGCACCGAAGCCAGGGCGTGCCTTTGGAGCGGGTGAGTTGGTTGTTCCAGTGGACGTGTTTTCTTGCTTCATCTTCTCAACTCCTTGTTTAGTAGTGGTGTCGCATCATACTTAAAGGCGTGGTTGTCTTGAACACACTTGATACCTTTCATGGTAGCATTTCTAACGAAATGGATACGGTTGCCTCCGGTGGTAATTTCGCTTGTCTTGTTATAAACGGTCGTTCCTCGGCAGACCCCGTTGTTCGTTCTGCTCGGCCGAAGTTTGCAATATCCTCTAACACAGGGTTCAAAGACGGTCTGCGGTGCCAGGGAAATGAGGAGCATCATGCCAGCCACGGTGATTTTGGGAGCGCAATGGGGCGACGAAGGAAAGGGAAAACTCGTTGACCGCTTGGCTGAACAGGCGACGTGGGTGGCCCGTTTCCAAGGCGGAAACAACGCCGGCCACACGGTGGTTTTGGGTGACCAAGTGCTCAAATTTCACCTCCTGCCTTCCGGTATCACTCGCAAAGAATGCCATCTGGTCCTCGGCGACGGGATGGTCATCGACCCTTGGGTCCTTGACAAGGAACTGACCGGGTGGATGGAATCCTCGGGCGAAGACCCCCGTGGTGAGCGGTTGTTCATCAGCGAGCGAGCCCACATCATTCTGCCCTATCATCGCTTCATGGATTCCCTTGACACCAAGATTGGAACCACCGGCCGAGGCATCGGTCCAACGTACGCCGACAAGATCAACCGGGTTGGCTTGCGATTTGGTGATGTTGCCGAAGTGTTGGGTGACCAAGCGTGGACCGCCTCCACCGTGGCTCGCATGAACGCCTCCCTGGAGGCTGCGGGTTCGAGTGACCGGGTCACCGAGGAAGGCCTTGCATCAGACATTGCTTGGATTCACGGCACCTACGCCACTTCCATCGGCAACACCGGCCTGATGCTGGACAACGCCTTGAAACTGGGCGAACACGTCATTCTCGAAGGCGCCCAAGGCTGCTTGTTGGACATCGACCAGGGGACCTTCCCCTTCGTCACCTCGTCGGTCACCTCCCGAGGCAACGCCACCCATGGGGCCGGCATTCACCCGGGTCACGTCGAGGACGTCATCGGTATCACCAAGGCCTACATCACCCGCGTGGGTCACGGCGCCATGCCGACGGAACTTGACGACGAAGCCGGCGAACACATGGGGACGGTGGGCCATGAATTCGGAACCACCACCGGTCGCAAGCGACGCTGCGGATGGTTTGACGCGGTGGTCATGCGCCACGCTCAGCGCATCAACGGCTTCACCGGCCTTGCGCTCACCAAGTTGGACGTCTTGGGTGGTCTGGACGAACTGAAGATTTGCGTGGCCTACGAACTGGACGGGAAGGAGATCACCGAACTGCCCTCCACGGCCTCGGCCCTCGCACGGTGCAAACCCATCTACATCACCATGCCCGGTTTCCCGGCGCTTTCCCTTTCGGAGTGGTTGGCGATGGCGGTTCACGCCAACGAGTCGGGCAAGGGCATTTCCGTGCTTCCCATGGCAGCCCAGCACTACATCGCCAAACTCGAGACCCTGGTTGGCGTTCCCTGCACGAGCGTGGGGGTCGGGCCGGACCGTGATGCTACCATTGACTGTGTTTGATGCCCGCCCGCCCACTCGCAGGCTGGTTTAGGCAGGTGAAGGCTCAAAAGGGAGTGGCTCACCGCTCGGATTACAAGGGCGCTTAGCTCAGTTGGAAGAGCGTCTGGTTTGCAACCAGAAGGCCG
>JAYQAK010000013.1:0-24705 GCA_038136695.1 Candidatus Poseidonia sp. | reverse complement strand
TTCGAGGGCTTTCCCTTGGGGGGTCAGCTTCAGGGTGATGTCGAGAATGCCGTTGTTGAGGGTCCAATCAACCACGTTGTCACACGGGTGGGGCAATTCCACCAAGGCGATTGGTTTGACTTGCGTGGTCCGCATGATTTCGATTTGCGAGCCGTTCTTGATGAGTTCGATTTCCAACTGGTCGGTTTCAATGTCGCCCTTCAAAGCGAAATCGAGGGTAATGGACATGTTCCAACCATCGAGGTACACGTCTTCGGCCGGCAGCGTCACCGTTTTGTCGTCGGATTCCTCGAGCGCCGAGGGGTCCATCTCAACGGGGGCTACGTCAACCTTCACGTCCATGCCCAAATTCTTGAACAAGTCTTCGATGGAGGAACCAGAATTGAACATTTTTGCGAGTTCCGATATGTCGAAATTGAAATTGACACCGCCCTTGGCAATCTTTTCCGGGTCGATGCCCATGGCGTCGAATTGGTCTTTGAACTGGTTGAGGAAGCCTTTGAGTTGATCTCGGGAAATGGGCATGCCCATGTTTCGTAGCATGGCTTCCAATTTGTCCAGAAATTCGTCTTCCCAAGAGTCATCGGCCATCGGATTCACCACTACTAAACCATCGGTTGTATAGTGGCGAAGGAGCGACCCCATATAAATCTAAGCAAAACGGCTGACAGCGCAGAACACGATTGGAAAAAACGGTCTTGCTCTTGAGAACATTCCATCCAAGCCCTAGCGGCTGGTCTGGAAATATCCTGCGAAAAATGGAGGAGATCACTCGCCGGTGATGAGGCGAACCATGGTGCGGACGTGGATACCCGTGGCACCGTGGCCGACCATCTTGTTGGTCTTTGCACCCCAGTAGGTCCCTGCGATGTCCATGTGGGCCCAGGTGATTTGTTCTGCATCGTCACCTTCGCCACGGTTTGGCACGAACTGCTTGAGGAAGGCAGCGGCGGTGTTGGCACCTCCCCAGCGCCCGGCTCCCAAGTTTCGCGTGTCGGCGATCTTCGAATCGGTCATTTCCTTCTCAAAGGCGGGTAGAAGCGGCATGGGCCAGGCGAGTTCTCCAACGTCGTTGCCCGCTTCGTGGATGCGGGAGCGGAAATCGTCGTCGTTGGACCAAAGACCGGTGGCTTCGTGGCCGAGGGCGACCACACACGCTCCGGTGAGGGTCGCAAAGTCCACAATGTATTCTGGGTCGAAGTCGGTTCCAGCCTTCCACAGTCCGTCGGAAAGCACCAATCGGCCCTCGGCATCGGTGTTGAGCACTTCGATGGTTTTTCCAGAGAGCGTGGTGATGACATCGCCAGGGCGTTGGGCGTTGGCGGCCGGCATGTTTTCGGCCATGCAGGTGATGCCGACCACTTTGCCAGCGTACCCGCTGGATGCGAGGGCTTGCATGGT
The DNA here is from genome assembly GCA_038136695.1 of Candidatus Poseidonia sp. Classification (GTDB taxonomy): domain Archaea; phylum Thermoplasmatota; class Poseidoniia; order Poseidoniales; family Poseidoniaceae; genus Poseidonia. Next base: position 23,304 of record JAYQAK010000013.1, on the reverse strand, counting down.
GCCAAACACCGTGGCGGAACCGCCCATGTCGTACTTCATTTCGTCCATGTTGGCACCTGGCTTGAGCGAAATACCGCCCGTGTCAAACGTGATGCCTTTGCCGACGAGAACGGGGTGACGGCCTTTCTGGTCACCGTTCAGCGTGAAGATGACCATGCACGGTTTGCGAGAGGAGCCCATCCCGACGGCCACCAAGCCGCCCATGCCGTGTCGCTTGGCTGCTTCGTAATCGATGACTTCCACCTTGACGTTGTCGTATTCCTTGGCCCAGAGTTCGGCCTTTTCTGCAAACGCCATGGGGTACATGTCGTTGGGTGGGCAGTTGCCGAGGTCTCGGGAGAGATGGACACCGCTGACGATGGAGGCGGCTCGGTCGATGGCAGCGGAAAGGGCCGTTGCATCGCCTTCATTGCAGTTGATACGGGCGGAAAGGGTGGTTTCCTCATCGTCTTCGTTCTTCATTTTGTAAAGGTCGTAACTGTAGTCTCGCAGCATCATGCCCTCGGCGAAGGAGGCCATGGATGCGAGGTCGGCGTTGTGGAAGACAACGGTCAACTCGTCGCCGTGGACCTTCTTGCAGGAGGCAACGACGGTAGCGCCGGCTTCTCGGTAGGTGTGAACGTCGGCCTTGGCTTCCTTGCCGAGTCCAATGAGCATCGCCTTTCCGCCCTCGGTTCCCAAGAGGGTCATGGTGGCATTTGCCTTGGCCTTGAAATCGCCATCAGCCAAGACACGATCAATCTGCACCCGAAGGGTTGCGGGGATGCCTTCAACGATTTCGGGGAGGGCTTCCTCGCCTTGGAAAAGAGGTAATACGAGGGTGCCGTTGATGTTGTTTCCTGAACTGATGGTCACTTGCATGTTATCGCCGCTGCGTGCGAGCCCTTCCTCCCACTTCAAACCTCGCAGGGAGAATTTTGTCCTTCCTTCTCGCCTTCAGCCATTCGTAGGGTTCGTGGTTGGATGAAGACACAGAGGCCGATGATGCCAAGGAGGCTTGAAAGAGGGTTGAACAACCCGTAACCGACAAGGAAGGCTCCCTCTTCTTCCACCACGAGGACGGTGGTGTTGCTGTCCACGGTTTCGTTGACCCAAATGGCGGCGTTGATCACGCGCTTTTGGTAGTTGAGATTCCAATACCCGTCGGGGTTGAACACGTTGCTGTTGACATCGAAGGTGGCCTTGGTGACGTTGCTGGCGTTCACACCAAACAAGGGCGAAGCCCACAGGACTTCGCCTTCCCCGCTGCGGTATTCCAGGCTGGCGTTGGCGGTTGAAGCCCTTCCGTGGTTGACGATGTCCAGCGTGAGCGCATCTTGCTCAACGGTGATGGATTGAACATCAAGGCGTGCTCGCCAATACCAAATGTTGGTGATGAGGTAGCGCATGACATCCATTTCTTCATCCAAACGCTCGTTCAGATTCTCGAAACTACCGGGCACGAATTGCTCATCGTCGGTTTCGAAGGTGAAGGTGGGGAAGCCCATGATACCGTAACCGTAGTCGCGGCTGGTCCCGCAATTCGGGTAGAGCCCTTGGTTGGCGTTCTGGATGGGAATGTCGGTGACGTTGGCTTGGACATCTTCGCGAATACGCCAAAACAACTCCCAGTCGGGCGGTTGTTCGGGCCATTTCCCCCACGGATAGAGCATGATCCACACACCGGTGTGCATGGTCACGTAGAGGTCGGCGTCCGTAACGTAGGTGTTCATGTAGGCTGAGTTGGATGCGGTCTCGGATTCGCTGAACGCACTGCTTCCGGGTTGTGTGGTCGGGCAGGTGTTCCAGTAATGGTCGTAGTTTCGATTCAGGTCTACCTGATTGATGTTCCATCGGGTGTCGATGTCGTTGCCGTCAGGGTTGAGCATGATGAGGACGTGCAATTCGGTGTTCTGAAGGACTTGGATGGCCTCTTCGTTGCCTTCGTTCCAGGCGTTGATGTACCATTTCGCCGTCAACCAAGCCAGCGCCGTGCCGAGGTATTCGTTGCCGTGGTGTCCACCATCGATGTAGACGATTTCTTTTGCTGAACCGTTGGCTTTGGTCTCCATGGACCAGTCCGAGAGGCGAACGACCCAGAGCGTTTTGCCCAGTTCGGATTCACCCGCACTGGTGAGGTCAACGATGTCAGGATGGTCGTTGGCCCACTCGTTCACCTCCATCGTGAGGGTGGCCCACGTCAGGTGCACGTAGCTGTCGATGGGTTCTCCGGGCCACACTGGGGTCTGGGCCGGGTCGTATTGGGCTGCTGCTGGTGGCAATGACCCAAGCAACATGCAAACAACCAGACTGATGGCTACTCGCATGGACCCCCCTCGGTCCTGCAAAACAAAAACACTTGCATGCCGGGTGTTCACCAATCCGACGTGAAGGCGTTGGGGTTGGCAACTTTTTCTCCTTCACGGGTCCAAATGCTGGCCCCATCGCCGGCGTAAATGTCCGCAAAGGGATCGACTTCCTCTTCCTGGAGGTTGCGTTGCATGTAGGCTTCGACGCGTTCTCGGAGGTCTGGCTTGAATTTCCAGTAGTGAATGCGCCACTCACGTCCGTCCCACAAGGTGGTTTCCTCGGATTCGGTGGTCAGCAAGTCGTAGTCTTGGAACATGTAAAACAGGTTTCTGTCGGTGGGTTCAAGGGCATTGTCGATGATGCGGTTGTAAAATCCGAAAAAGCCCAACGCATGCTCGGCCATGCCCTGTGCGACCTCCGCATCCATGTCCAAGTCAATGTGTTGTTGAATAGCTCGTGTCAATTCTGCAAGTGTCATGCCCATGTGTGTTCCCCCATCAGCCCGAGAACCGCAATTTTTGGTCCTCGTTGCTATTTCTTATTGGACTCCGACCCATATTAACTGTTCCATGTGATTTCTTGAAACGGGCCCTTTCAGTACGACATCCGGACGGGTTTCCAAAATCGGCAGGATGATGAAGGGGTCAACCTCCGTGAACCACCATGAACGAGGCGTTTGAGGAGGGGCAATTCCTCGGCATTCCCCAAACGGACGGTCAACCCGACGTCGTCGTGGTTCCCTTGGCCTACGAACTCACCACCTCCTACGGTTCGGGGGCGTGCGATGGCCCTCAGGCTTGCATCGAAGCCAGCGGCCAAGTGGAATTGTTTGACGACCTCCTCGGCGAGGACATCCCGGGTGATGCCACGCTCAAGACGCTCCCGGTTTGGGACGGTTCTGCGCCCACCCTTCGAGGTCAATTGGATGAACTGGTCGATCACGCTCTCCCGTGGTACGACGGCACCGTGTTTCCTCTTTTCTTGGGCGGTGAGCACGGCATTCTTCCTCCCATCATGCACGCTGCGAATCGGCACCCGCTGGTGGCCAACGACCTCCAGCGCTTGACGGTCGTTCAGTTGGACGCTCACGCCGATCTCCGCTCAGAACTCGACGGCGAGGTGTACTCCCACGCCTGTGCTGCTTCTCGAAGTTTGGACGTGGGTATCGGTCGGTTGTATCAGGCTGGTATTCGTGCCTACAGCCAGGAGGAAGCGGAACGGATTCAAACCGATGCTCGCATCACGACGTTCTTTGCCCGTGAGACCCAGCATCCACACCACGGCGCACAGGCATGGCGTGCTTGGTTGGATACCCTGGCTTCCATCGAGGGGCCAGTCCACCTGACATTGGACATCGACGGGCTGGACGGTACATTGGTTCCAGCGACCGGCACGCCGGTTCCAGGCGGTTTGAGTTACTGGCAAGCCGTAGAGACCATTGAGACGCTCTTTGCCAACCCCAAGGCGACGGTCATCAGCGCCGATGTGAACGAAATTGTTGCGCAACACGATTCTCCATTGACCCAATTTACCGCTGCTTGTTTGGCGGCAAAAATTGTCGCAGCCCACCTTCTGGCACGCAAAGAAGGGCGTTGGACAAAATCAACGGTTTTGTCATCCGATAGTTCGCAGTGCACCTATTTTTTGAATGCTTGAGGAGCCGTTTTTTCGGCATATTCTTAAGCGAAAGTTTCCGGCGGAGCGCAGGGTGGAACCATGTCGACACACCAGATCAAGGGTGCGCATGTCTTCGTTGACTACACGGGTGCGTTTTTCGAAATGGACGATGCTCATGCGTGGGTCCTCTCCATCATGCGAGATGCCGTAGCGCAGAGCCCAGCAACGGAGGTGCATTCGCATGTCGTTCCTTTTGACGGGTCCACTTCCCCTCCCGGGTTTGCGGCTGTGGTTCTCATTGATGAGAGCCACATCACGGCTCATCACTATGCCGACCGAGGCATGTTGGCCCTTGACTGTTTCACCTGCGGTGACACCGACCCCGGGCAAATTGCTGATTTTATCCACGAGCAGTTAACGCTCGGTGCGCCTCAATTGCACCTCGTACGACGGGACCGAGTCAACCGTTTCCTCACGGGAGCGTGATTCCATGGGTGTTCGTGACTTTGTCAACGAACACTACCGTCACTTCAACGCCGGAACGCTGCAACGAGCGAGCGTTTCCCTCACGCAGGTGCTCGAAGAGGGCGGCAAGGTGTTCCTGACGCTCGCCGGCGCCATGAGCACGGCAGAAATCGGGCGCAGTCTGGCCGACATGATTCGTGCAGGGCACATCGCTGCCATCTCCTGCACCGGCGCCAACCTTGAGGAGGACGTGTTCAATCTCGTGGCCCACCACCATTACGAAAAAATTCCCAACTACGAAGACCTTGGTCCTCAAGATGAAGCGGATCTGCTCAACCGGCACCTCAACCGAGTGACGGACACCTGCATTCCCGAGGAAGAAGCCATTCGGGCCATTGAAGCCCATGTTCTGGAAGCATGGAAGGAAGCGTCGGACAACGGGACCTCCCATTTGCCGCATGAATTCCTCTACCGCCTTCTGCGCTCGGGCCAACTCGAAGGTGCCTACCAAGCCGACCCATCCAACTCCTGGTTGCTGGCTGCTGCCGAAGTCGACTTGCCTCTCTTCGTCCCCGGATGGGAAGACTCGACCCTCGGCAACATCTTTGCCGCCCGATGTTCACAAGGCATCGTCAAGCCGTCCGCCGTGTTGGGTGGTGTTCACTACATGACGGCGCTGATGGAGTTTTATCGCGGGCACACCGCCCCCTTGGCATTCCTTCAGGTTGGTGGAGGCATCGCCGGTGATTTTCCCATCTGTGTCGTGCCCCTGCTGCACCAAGACTTGGAGGAAACGCACATCCCCTTGTGGTCATGGTTTGCTCAAATCACGGATGCAACCGCTTCGTACGGTGGCTACTCCGGCGCACCACCGAATGAAAAAATCACGTGGGGGAAGCTGGGTCCATCCACGCCTCGTTTCAACATCCAAAGCGATGCAAGCATCGTCTTGCCGCTCATCTTTGGTTTTGTTTTGGACGCTTGATGAGGCACGCTACCCAAAGTCTTGAAGGGGAGCCCTTCCACATGGAGACCATGAAACCCGAACGTCGGGGCCGCTCGTTGTGGCTGAGTCTGCTGCTGTTGGTTTCGCTTCTTCCCGCCCACGCCCATGCCTCCACCCCGCCGCATGTTGACATCACGGTGCACTGGCTTGGCGTGGGCGATGATGCCAATGCGCATGCCTACCTTCTCACGTTTTCAGACAACGGCACGTACACGTTTGAAACGCACCTTGACCATCGTCGCAACGGAACGTTGCTCCCTTCATCCTCTTCAACGGCGTGGGGATCAGCGGACGACCAACGCACCGCTCTGGTGACCTTTGATTCTGGCTTGGAATGGGGTGACGAAATCACCCTGACGGTCAACATCACCGCTCATGATGGGGAACCCGTTGACGTTCAACAAGACCGTTCTTTCGTGGTTGGCGTTTGGAATCAGCCCATGGACGACCACGAAGTGATGGTCTCCAGCACATGGTCGCTCGAACAGGAGTACAACGACGGCTTGGGCGACCAGCGCTTTTCCCTCGCGTTCACCGGTCAGGGATGGCAAGAACGGGTAGGCGCGGTGTTGTCCTCATGGGAATTGGGCAACGGCACCTTCCAAACCCTGGAAACGACCGCAGACGGGCAGACCGACCTCGACTTGGTCTTGACCCAAGTGTGGAAGAACGAGACCATTGTCGGGGGTGTTCTCACTCATCAGGTGTTTGACGCTCGTGGATTTGGTGACCTTCAGACGGTGGTCATTGACGGCGCTACCGAAACGGTGATTCATGCCGATGTCTCACAGGCTCAACTGAACAGGTCTTTCGCCCAAGGGGTGATTGGAGAACGGTTGTTGCTCGAGGCGACAGGCACGCTGAATGTGAGCGAGGACGGTGCCGAAAACGATTCGTTGAACATCGACGGCGACCTTGCTGTGTTTTTCTTTGAGTATCACGACATCGACGGCGTCCGCGTGTTGCAACACACCCAATTCGAAGCCATGGCGGATTTTGTCCTCATCGATGACGGCTCACGCCTCGATGTGTCCTTGGACGGGTTCTCGTCATTGGAGCGATGGGAGGATGGAGTCCGCACCGAGCATCTTGAGGAATTGTACGGAGGCGGCACGTTTGGGTTTGCGGACGCAGAAGAGAACGCCTCCGTTCAGGTCAACGGCACCATCCTTGATTTGCACACCAAGGTTGAGAACGGCACGACGGTGATCGATGATTTGCACGTTGACGGCGTGCTGACCGGTGATGTCCAAGGCTCGTTTGGCGTCGTGCGGGCTATCGAAACCACGGGCATGCAAACCAACGCAACAGGGCAGGCCTTCCTCGTTAACGTCATCTTCCAAGAATCGTGGTTCAACATCACCGGTATCAACGGTGGCAATTTCTTCGATGGCGCAGGCGTCGGCGCAACGCACAATGAAACGTGGGACTATCAGGTCGTCAACTCGGATTGGGACAATCGAACCGTTCGTTTGGTCTGGCGCGAAACAGGACCCGATGCTTCAGAGGGTGAAGAGTTCCCCGAGCACAGCCCTGTTGAACGGAATGCAACGCCGCCCGAATCAGAAGAAGGCCTCGGCGATCTCACCGTTGGGCGAGAAACAGGCTTGATGCCCATTCCTTTGCAATCCGACGACCGATTCCGCCTCGCAGGACAGGAAGGAATCCAATTGACCGTGACCGCAGGGTCCTCTGCATTGGACAACCGAGATGGAAAAAACCTGACCGTGGTTGAATGGACTGGGTTCTACGGTCAGCAAGGCGAATCCGGCAACGCCAGCGGCGCTATCGTTTCGGTTGGGCCACTCTCCGGCCTTCTCTCCAACGTCCAACGTCAACTGACCGTTCCCTTTGGGGAAGACAACGAAACCGTTCTCCTCCGCGAAACCCAACTTCTCGAGCGCGTGCTGTCGCCCGACATTGTGGGCGAGGATCAAAACACACCGCCGTCGCTCACGCAGCTCGGATTGAGGGAAGGGTTGGTGGTCGGAGAAGGCGGCGGTCAGGCCCACTTCCAAGTCACCGTGACGGACAGCGAATGGAACGTTGTGCAGGTCACGGCCGACCTCAGCGGTGTTGGCCTCGGGACGATTGAACTCAACGACCGTGGCCTCAACGGCGACCAAGCGGTTGGTGACGATGTCTACACGTCGACCGTGCGTGTGGCCGGCCTTGAAACGGGAAGCATTCCCGTGAGCGTCGTTGCTGTCGACCGTTTTGGTGCATCCTCAAGCCTGAACGGTTCAATGGTCATTGTCAACCAAGGCCCTCGCCTACTTAACGTAGACCTCGCCCCGGAAGCATTGGAGCGGGGTCAATCCTTGGTCATCAATGTCAAGGCCTACGACGGTCATGGTGTGGCTCAGGTGCAACTCGACCTCAGGGAATACGGCGGCAACATGGTCAATCTTTCTCTGAGCGGTGATGTTTGGGCTGGGATGATTGAAATGCCGGTTGGTATGTCGCCAGGTGACCGTTCCTTACTGGTTGTGGCCATTGATGAACTGGGCGCTGTCGAGCAGTACCGGACGGCTCCCATGCCTGAAGGAAGCACCGGCGACGCTGTGTTTGGCCCTCACCACGTCACCATCGTTGACCTGCAACCGATTGAAGTTGAGATTCTCAACGATCGTCCCCGGCTCGAGACCCTCCCATTGAACGTTGAGAAGCAATTGGAAACGCCGGTTGTGTTTACGGTGGCGGCTTCTGACCCCGACGGTATCGAGCGCGTTCAAATCAACCTTGGCGTCTATGCGCCCGTTGGTGTCACGGGATGGGTGACCATGCACGACGATGGGGTGAACGGTGGGGACGAGCAGGCTGGCGACGGCGTGTACTCGGTGATCCTTTCCATTCGTGACGGTACGCCACTCGGAACCCACGAAGTGTTCTTGCGAAGTGTGGACCTCTATGGTGAAGAAAACACCTCTTCCACGGTCATCAACCTGGTGGAGTCTGAGCAACCGACCGGTACCGGCGGCGTTGATACTTCGGTGATGCTCGCTTTGGGTGGAGGGGTGTTGCTTGCCGCCGGAGTGGTGCTGGTGTTGATGTGGCGCCGCCAAGAAGGAAACGGTGGGCAGCAAGACCGATTTGGATTCGAATGAGTGGTGCCCTCGCCCCTTCATTGATTCGCATAGAGGGACGCAACGCCCTCCGCCGACAATGGTTTAAACCCCTGCAAGATGCGAGGGATGCAAGCGAGCGTAGTGTAGTGGTTATCACCGGGCGTTGCCAACGCCTGAACCCGGGTTCGAGTCCCGGCGCTCGCACCACTGCTCTTGATTTTGTGTTGTTTTCACCAAGTTTATTTGATGGCAGACTTCCATTCAAAAGGGGAGAGCCATGACGGAACGCCGAGTCATCTTTGTTGGAAAAAAACCGTTGCATGCCTACGTTCGCGCCGTCGTGATGGCGATGGGGGAAGGCGATCGGTCCATCCAGTTGGTGGCCAGAGGAGCAACCATTTCACGCGCCGTTGATGTCGCTGAAGTGTGCCGCCGTCGAAACGGCCACATCGCACAAGGGCTTCCCGAAACGGTCACCATCCAGCACGTCTCGTGCGGCTCCGAAGAAATACAAGGCGATGATGGCGTGCGAACGGTCAGTGTCCTCCGCATCGATTTGGAGGGCGTCGGGGACGTTCCTGCTCAATCGGATTGAATCAACGCCTTGAGTCGGCGCTCGATTTCTGCTGCGGTTTGTTCGTATTGCTCGTAGGGGCCTCCAACCGGGTCCTCAAGTCCCCAGTCCTCATCGATGGGGAGGTTGGGGCAGTGCACCCCACACCCCATGGAGATGATTTTATCGAACTGCGTGTGGTCAAATTCATCAATCGATTGAGGGTGCATTCCCGTCGTGTCGATGCCACGCGAGGCGAGCAACGTCAAGGCGTGTTCTGCAACGGCCCCGGCTGGATGTGTGCCGGCAGAAGACGCTTCAAGACCCATCGCCCGGGCCAACCCCTCGGCCATTTGAGAACGACAGGAATTGCCAACGCAGACAAAGAACAATCGCATGGTCTACCTTTGAGGATGTGATTTATCAATGTTCACTCCGTAGTTTACCATCGAAGGTGTGCCCGTGAGATCGGTTGTTGTCTTTGCGGGAGCGTATCTCGGCCTGTTTTTGCTTCACATCGTTTTTGCCGCTCAACACCTCGACCTGCTCTTCGCATTGGTGGCGTTGCTCTTGGTGGGATTGACCTTTTTGTGTGGACCCGTGTTGTTGGCTATCGAGAGGCTGAGCAACGAGCATACACCAGGCACGGAGGTGGATTCAAACCGCCTCTTCACCACGGGGTTCTTGCTCAGTCTTCCGTTGTCTTCAGGCATTGCCTACGCCTCCACAGAGATGGTGGTTGAGCCGAGAGCGATGGTGATGGCCTTGCTGATCACGACGACCACCCACGCCGTTGCTCGAATCATCATCACCAGAGCGCAAGGCGCGCAAAACACCGATATGTTGGCGGGCACAACCCCGGAATGAAGGTTGAAGTAGGCCTAGCCGGTGGAAGGTTCATGTCCGATTCGCCCGTGACCATCAACACGCCCGGGGATTCAAACGAGGCACCAGCAGCCCCCTCTCCTCAGGAACAAAAGCAGATGGAACAGGCCTATGCGCAGATGAAGCGCAAAATGGCGATGGAAGAAATCGGTCGAAAAATCAAGCACAAAATCATGGTGCTTTCCGGAAAAGGTGGTGTCGGAAAGTCAACCGTCTCGACCGGTTTGGCGCTCTCGTTGGCTCAACAAGGCCATACCGTCGGTATTCTCGACATCGACATCACCGGCCCGAACGTCCCGAAGATGATGGGACTTGACGGCCGACGGTTGCACGTTGAAAACAAGCGCATTCATCCCGCTCAAGGTCACTTGGGCGTGAAGGTCATCAGCATGGCCTTCCTGCTTGAAGACGAGGACACCCCGGTGGTGTGGCGTGGTCCGATCAAGCTCGGTGCCATTCAGCAGTTCATCGGCGACGTGGAGTGGGGCGAGCTTGACTACCTGATCATCGACTTCCCTCCAGGTACCTCTGACGAGCCGTTGACGGTGGCTCAATCCTTGCCGGACATTGACGGAATGGTCATCGTCACCACCCCTCAACAAGTGGCCTTGCTGGACAGTCGTAAATCGATTACGTTTTCTGAATCGTTGAAGGTGCCCGTGCTCGGCATCGTTGAGAACATGAGCGGCTTCACCGTCAACGGGACGGCGGCTCCGGGCACCTCGCTCAACATTGCAGCCCCGGGCGGAAAAACCTTGACGGCCACGGCCGATGATGAGGGTCGTTTCTCCGTCACGTTGGACATTTTCAAGGAAGGCGGCGGTAAAGCAACGGCCGAAGAGTTTGGGGTGCCGTTTTTGGGTGCGCTCCCCTTTGACCCTGGGTTTGTGCGAGGCGGCGATGACGGCGTGCACCGGATCGTTTCTGAGCCGGAGGGCCCCTCTGCCCACGCCTTTGCCAAGGTGGTTGCTGCCATCCAAGACCAACTTTCCGACGGCTCGGATGGTGGATTGGAAATCGTTTGAGGTGAAAGGATGACCGAGGTGCTTCCCACCCTCAAGCGACTCGAGCGTCGAGCAAACGACATGGTGCTTACCTACGAAGACGAGGCCACCTACACCGTTGCGTACGATGACCTGCGCCATGCCTGCCCTTGTGCAAAATGTTCCCCGATGCGAAACGAAGACGACACGAGCCGAACCCTTCGTCGACAAATCGAAGCTCTACCTGCAGAAAAACCAACGGTTCGGACCGTTGGAAAATACGCTCTTTCCTTCGAATGGCAACAAGGATGCTCGAGCGGCATCTATCGGTTTGAGCGAATCTACGACTTGGCCCAACGGCGAGACCCTGATCGCGGCCGTCCGTACGTCCACGGCGCCTGGTGAAGAACGCCCGTTCCTCATCCGGATTGACGACGGTTTCATGAAGCACAGCCACGGCCTTCATGTTAAGGCGGTCCAACATGCAGAGTGTCTACCTGACGTGGATGATCAGCGCATTGGCGTTGGGCGTCCTTCTGCTTCCGGTCTTCAAACCACCATGGGCCAAACTTTCGCTGCCGCCTTTCGTTGATTTCTTTCGGCGTTATTGGGTCCACATTTTGATCGTGTTTTCGATTTACAATTTGAAAGACGGTCTCGATCAAATCGACCGGTTGTTGATGGCCAGCACCGGTCTGGACATGACCCCGTACATTTGGGCGGTCGAAGGCAACCTCGTGTTGTGGGTCCAACAGACGTTCGAGGCCGACTGGCTGACCGTCACCCTCACGCATTTCTACGTTGCAGGGTTCATGTTCATCTGCTATGTTTCGGTGTTTTATTTCGCCTATTTTGACGACCGCTGGCTGGCCGACCGTGTCACCTTGTCCATTGCATGGGTGTACATTCTGGCCGTTCCATTTTACCTGTTTTTCAACGTCCGCGTTACCGGTGACACCATACCCGAAATGGAAACGTTGGCGTACACCCTCACGCCAGAGATCGCGGATTGGTTCCGTCGAATTGATCCGTTCACCAACGGGATGCCCTCCCTGCACATCGGCATCCCGTTCGCTGTGTGGCTGTGCCTCACGCGGTTTGACGACGACCGACGTTGGAACCGTTACCGCTACACGGTCTTCGCCTACACCCTTCTAACGGCCTTTACCATCATCTATCTCGGCATCCACTGGTTTGTCGACATTATTGGCGGTATGTTGGTGGCTGGTGCCGCAGTCTCCATGGCAGACCGAACCTCCAACACCTGGTGGAAATTCTTTGACGAGCGCACGATGAACGCTCGTATCGTGACGGTGTTGACTCGGCCAGGCAAAGCTTGGTCGTGGGTCAAGGGCCGTTTACTCGCCTTTTGGGAACAATACCGAAGCCCAACGAGTCGAGAGACAGGACGCATGGCGCTGGCAATTCTGCTGGTCGTCGTGGCTGTCATCACCTGGGATTTGACCCATCGTTCCCTGCCGGCAGGTGGTGTCGAGGCACCGGAGGCGGCTGCGGCGGTTGACGGTTGGCTCGTGACGTTGGATAACCAAAGCGACGGCCCTGCATTGCTGTTGCACAACCTCTCCGCCGACCAAAACGAACCGATTTACTTCGATGTCCCCGGCTTAACCGTGAATTCAATCTATGCCTTGTCCAGTGAAACATTGGCGGTGAGCACTCCGACCATGCTTCATGTCTACAATGTCAACGACCCGACGTCGCCACGTTCGTCCATTCCGATAGCCAATCCACAACAGTTGTCGTTGTGTGAGCGAGCACAGTCAACGTTGTTGGTGTATGTGTCCGACGGTTCCATCGTCGTGCGCGACCTTGTCGGCAACGAAGTGTCCGGTTCTCACTCCTCGGCGACGGACGTGGAGATGCTGGAGTGTTCAGGTTCTGAAATCGCCTACGTGACGGAGGTCGAGCCGTTGAGTGTGAAGATCCTTCAGTTGGGGGTCAGCGGTCAGGTCGGCTACGACATCAACGCCACGGCTCCCCTCGAGGAAGACGACGTGCTGGCGAGTTGGGGGACCCCGGTTGACATGGAGAACGCCAGCATCCGAGATATCACCTTCAACAGGGAACATTTGGCCGTCACGGTCAACGTCAGCGCCACCGACCGGTTGGTGCTCTACAACCGGTCCTCTGCGGTGCAATGGTTGGCGAGCAACCCGAAATACAGCGTTTCAGATCCGTCTCTCAACCACGGTTTGCTGGCGTGGGCCGTTCGGGACCATCTCAATCCCTTGACCCCTCAAACCAAGTACCTTGACCGTGAAATCTACTTCACGAACCTCACCACCAACACCACCCACGTCTTGACTTCGGACACGAACGATCAGTGGGGGCCGCAAGTCTTGGAGCATCATTTGGTTTACTTCCAACTCGATGACGAAGTCCGCACCATCGAAATCCACTCTTGGGAGCCTGAACTGAGCACCTACTCCAGCGTTGTCTTGCAAGCCGGTGTGTTGTTGGTGTTCTTGGTGGTTGGATGGAACATGTGGCAGCGACAAAGCGAACGCCGTGTGCGTCGTCAACCGTGATACCGGACTCGTGTTCGGATATCTTCGAGTCGGGCGTGAACTTCTCGTGCGTTGGGTACGGTCCCACCTTGAAGCACCGGGGAAGGACCAAGCCGCTCTTCAGTCTCAAGGTAGCCTTCAATCACCCAATCGATGGCTCCCGGCCACTGAGGATGCGACGCACCGAGGATTTCGTCGAGCACGTGGAGGTCGATGCCAAAGCGTTCGACATCGTACTCGATGGAAGCGAGGCCGAAGTCGATGAGGTGAATGCGTTCGTCCTCGACCAGAACGTTGTTGCTCGATAAATCGCCGTGGGTCATGGCTTCTCGATGCAACAATCGAACGGCTTCACCCACTCGCCACAGCGTTGCTTTGATGTCCTCGCCGCTTGCATTTGGTGCGTTCAGCACTTCAATCAACGGTTTGCCGTCAAGATGTTCGATGATGAGTTGGCCCCCTTCGTAATCCAAATCCAACACAGCGGGGACAGAAAGCCCTGCTTTCCGGCTGCGAACCAACAAGCGAGCCTCGCTGATCATTCGGCGCACACCAAGGCGATGGTCGAGATCTGGATGTCGCCAAGACCGGGGTCGACGCTGTTTGCGGACGGCCTGTTTCCCGAACCATGTGCCTTTCCAGACTTCGGCCTCAGCGCCCAAATGCAAGCGCTCAGCAGGGGTGAACACCATTGTTCGCGCCAGTGTGGGGCTCTTTTTGAAACTTCATCCCTATCCGTTCTTTGAAAAAGGGTTGATGCTTGGAAGGTATGAGGCCCATGAGCGTCACTCTTCCCATGTGCTCGGTCAACTTCATGGACACGACGCTGTCCGTGGAAGAACAAGCCATCGCTGACCGCATTCAAGAGTTGAAAGCGCAACTCGGTGACCGCTTGCTCATCCTCGGCCATCACTACCAGCGAGACAGCATCGTGATGCATGCGGATTTTCTTGGAGACTCGTTCATGCTCAGCCAACAAGCAGCGGCTTCTTCAGCCAAATACATCGTGTTCTGTGGCGTGCATTTCATGGCTGAATCCGCCGATATTTTGACTTCGAAGGACCAGCATGTCATCCTCCCCAATCTGCGTGCAGGTTGCTCCATGGCCGACATGGCCACCTTGAGCGAAGTTGAAGTTGCTTGGGAGGAGATTCTCACGCAGTCCGGCTTGAAGGACCCCATCCATCGTCCGAATCCTGAACAACCTGCCGAGGACGGCGCTGCCTACTTGGTGCCCGTGACCTACATGAATTCCAGCGCAGACCTGAAGGATTTCGTCGGTCGTCATGGAGGGGTTGTCTGCACGTCGTCCAACGCTGAGGGGGTGCTCAATTGGGCTTTTGAGCGCGCAGGTGAGAACGGTGCGGTGCTCTTCTTCCCAGACCAGCACCTCGGTCGAAACACCGGTATCGCCATGGGGATTGATGAGGAACGCATGCCCACATGGACGCCCGGTATCGGCGCGTTGGGCGAGTTGAAAGGCGCTCGCATCGTTCTCTGGCACGGCTTTTGTTCGGTTCACAAGCGGTTCACGCCCGCCCAAATTGAAGCGTTCCGAGCCGAACACCCTGACGGTATCGTTGTCGTCCACCCCGAATGCCCGAAGCAAACGCTTGAGTTGGCCGATGCCTACGGTTCAACGCAATACATTCGGAATTTTGTTCAAGACCTGCCGGCCGGTTCAAGCGTGGCAATTGGAACCGAGATCAACATGGTTGCTCGGCTGGCACGGGAGCACGAAGACAAGCACATCGAGTGCCTCGATGACGAAATTTGTCCGTGCTCAACGATGTACATGATTCATCCAGCCTACCTGATGGACGTGCTGGAACGGTTGGTCGATGGCGAAATTCCGAACCAAATCATCGTCCCAGAGGAGGTGCAAGCCGGTTCCCTGTTGGCCTTGAACCGAATGTTGGCCATTCCAAAGTGATTCACGACAGCAGCTGGGCAGTCCCCTTCCAACTGAGCAACGCCAAGAGGGGCGCGGCGATACCGGTCAAGCCGATGTACGTGGCGACCGTCCCCCAGCGACCTTCGTCAATCAAGAGAGCGGTCTCCAACGAAAACGTGGACAGCGTGGTGAATCCACCCAGCACGCCAACACCGAGAAGCAACGCCTGTTGTTCGGTCAAGACGTTGGCTGCCAGCAAGGCGGTGGATGCGCCGAGCAAGACCGAGCCGACAAGATTCACCATCAACGTGGCCCAGGGGAATGCTTCCGATGCCATCGACCCAGCCACGTACCAGCGAAGTACAGCCCCTACGGCACCGCCAACGGCAACCAGCACCACGTCAGAGACCATGGTGCAGGCTGTGGATGGTTTGTTTTGAAGGTACTTCACGAAACCAAGTCGCCTGCGGATATTTGGGGGCATGGTCATATGCCTCGTTCATGTCCAGTTGCCATGGACAACATCGTTTGGTTCTTGACCGGCAACGCAGGAAAGGTGGAGGAAGCAACCCACCATTTTGCGCCGTTTGGATACGAAGTACGTCAGTTGAAGGTGGATGGTGGCGAAGTGGTTGAACCTCAGGCCAGCGGTCTTCACGCCGTTGCGTTAGCGAAAATTGAACAGGCCAAACACCACGCTCCCAGTCCGTCGTCAATGCTGCTGGTTGAGGATGCTGGCTTGTTTATTGATGCGCTCAACGGGTTTCCCGGCGTGTATTCATCCTACGTCCACGAAACCATCGGATGCCTAGGCGTGCTGCGTTTGCTTTCCCATCTGCAAAGTGAAGACCCCGTTCAGGCAAAGCGCTTGCGTTCTGCTTCCTTCAAGGCCGTCGCTGTCATGTGGGACGGAAAGGACGTCGTGACTGGTGTTGGAGCATGCCCTGGTTCCATCGCTGAGGAGGTTCGAGGCGAGGCGGGGTTTGGCTACGACCCGGTGTTTATCCCTGCTGATTTGGATGCCGCTGGAAACGCATGCTCGCCGGGGGAAATGGGTGAACTCAGCACCCACGGGAAGACGTTCGGTCAAGTTGATGTCGCCACCAAGCATCGGTTCAGTCACCGACGGAGAGCCCTTGAAGACCTGCTGGCACAATTGCCAAACCGTTCGGAGCAAGCCTAATCCTCGGTTCTCCATCACCGTCATAAAGCATCAACGATTGGAATGCACGAGTGCCATGGGTTTTGCAAGGACCGCCGTGGGTTTGCTTTTCGTCAGCACCCTTGGGTTCTATCTGCTCACCGTGGGCCAATTGACCGAGGAAGCCAAATGGGGTTTCGTCGCTGCGATGGGGCTTCTTGCCTTTTTGTGGGTCAATCTTGGTTCCACTGCGCAACCGTCTCGACCACGCCGCGCTCGCCCGTCCCCAACTCAGGCCGTTGCTGCCGTTGAAACCGAGGACGCAGAACCAGAGGAAGAAGAGGAAGACCTTCCAGCACCGGTGACGGCAAATTCGCTGGATGGTGCAACGCTCCGTGAACGAAAATTGGCCAAGATCGCCGCTGCTGAGGCTGCACAAGCCGAGGCCATGGCCGACGACGTCGAAGTCGAGGTGGAGGTGGAGATTGAAGACGTGCATGTCGCCGGTGAATACGTGGTGGACGTGAGCCCGGAATCGGTTGAGGACGCTGATATCGAACTGACCGTCAGCGACCGACGCGAGCGTCATGAGGCCATTCGAGAGCGCATCAAGCGTCGCCGCATGGGCCAACTTGCCGATATTCGCGCCTCCACCGCCCGCATGTGGGAAGAACACGCTTCGGGCGAAGACCTCGTCGCTTTGCTTCAGACCCCCGGGCACGGTCACACGGTCCTGGATGAACCGGAACACCCTGCACCCGGCCACGTGTACGGTGCCACGTTCGTTCGCATCGATGAAGGCCGCATTCTCAAGCTCCGCCTGCCTCTTGATGTTGGCTTTGAAACGGTTGGGCCAAAACAACCTGAGGTCCCCGTGCTCATCGGCCCAGACGGTAAAGAACTCCCGCCGCTGATTGGCCCGGACGGTCTCCCGATGGCTCTTCCTCCGCTTCCCGCTGCCAGCTCGGCACTCTCGGCTCTGCGAGAAGAAATGAACAACTGAACACCCGTTGAACGGGAACCCCTATACGCCCTTCATATAGGGTGGCCAGTAATATTCAGTCGTTGGAGGAACCAAACATGCCCCCCGATACCTACCCACCTGCCTCGGATTGAGCACGCCTGCATTGCGGAAGCGCCTGCGGTATACACCGCACAGAGCGTTTCTGCTACGGTAGAGAGGCAAAAACAGGTGGAGAAGTATGAGTAATCGGAAACAAAGAAGGAAAAACATTGGACCCAACAAGCAATGGCGACGCAACCCCCAAACAGGAAAATTAGAGAAATTCCAAGGAAAAAGTCAACGCAAGCAACCAGCAGAAAAGAAGGAACAACCGGTCAACAAAGCGTTGACTCCCGGCGAACTTCGTGAATTAAAGCGGAAGAATCACCCCGCAAAGGGATTCATTCCCTCAAAGCAAACACCAACCTTCAGACCGTGCGTCTGTGAGGGAATTGATGTTGAATTGAGCAATGCGGAGATTCTCGAGGATCTGAAAAGGGAAGAGCGAGCATACGATGAAGAGACAGAAAGATACACTGTCTTGGTCATCAATCGGCGCTTTCGACGAAAGCATGCTCGGCACATGCGACATTTCCGGTCCTTCCTAAGGGAGGAAAAGATTCGTTTCGTTGAGGTTTGATGCTCACCCAAGACCGTGGCCGGACACACTTCCGGACAAGAGGGGGGCAGTGGCGCCCCCTCACCTCGGCCGACAGGCTCGAGATGTTTTGAGGCCGAAACGGGGTCAACGATGCTTCCAATGCGCCGTCTCACGGTTGATGAAGGCCTGGACGCCAATTTCCTTGTCTTCGCTGTCGAAGAGATTGGCAAAGGCGTCGGCTTCGATGGCCACACCATCGGTCAAACCTTCGTCAAGGGCTGCTCGAACGGTCTGTTTGCCCACGCGCAAAGCGTGGGATGACTTGCTCCCGATTCGGCGTGCCATGCTGAAGACGGTGGCTTCCAACTCCTCGGGCGCCACGACGTGATTGACCAAACCAATGCGGTGTGCTTCCTCCGCAGGCACCATGTCGCCGGTCATGATCATCTCGTGGGCCTTGCCGTAGCCGACCAAACGTTCCAAACGCTGGGTGGCGCCGTACCCTGGAATCAAGCCGAGGTTGATTTCGGGCGTGCCAAAGGTGGAACGGTCACTGGCGATTCGAACATCGCATGAGCACGCCACTTCACACCCTCCGCCGAGGGCAAAGCCGTCCACCATAGCGATGGTTGGTTTGCTGAGGTTCCAAAGAGCCTCAACGGCGTTGTCGCTGAATTTGACTCGAATTTCCTCGCTGCCAGCGCCGGCAAATTCTGTGATGTCCGCCCCCGCCACAAAGGCGTGAGGCTTGGCTCGCTTCCCCTCCGGAGGCGGGTTGGGCGGCGCCCCGGTCACCACCAACACGCGAACATCATCGGCGGTTTCCATCCAAGCACAAACGGCCTTGAGCGCATCCATCACCTCAGCGTTCAATGCGTTCAATTTATCGGGCCGGTTGATGGTAAAGCAAGCAAATGAACCGAGGTCGTCCTCCTCGCTGATCGGATGGAGTTCAACGGTGGTCACGTCGCTTTGCGGTGGGTTCATGCACCGACTGAACGGGTCCCTCTTCTTCATCTCATCGCCCGTCGCCAATGAGGGTGAAGCAAGGTATCAAATCAACCAGCCACCTCATCACCCCATGACTGGCGAACAAGGGCCGATGGTCAGCGCCAAGGACATGGCAAAAAAATACGGTGATTTCATCGCCCTTCATCCGTTGAACGTTGAAGTTCATGCCGGGGAATTTTTCGGTGTGTTTGGGCCCAACGGTGCAGGAAAATCGACCTTCATCAAACTCCTCACGGGTCAACTTCGACCCAGCAAAGGCCGCATTGAGGTCCTGGGTGTCAACGCCGTGGACGACCCACAAAAGGTCAAGGCGAACATCGGTATTGTCCCCGAATCGGAATCTCCTCCTTCGTTTCTCACACCGGTTGAGTTCCTCGAATTCGTGGCGCGACTTCGCGGCGTCGAAGACATGAACGCCAAGGTTGAACACTGGCTGGAATGGTTTGGTCTGCAGGAAAAGCGAGACACGATGTGCAAAGATCTCTCAAAGGGCCAGCGGCAAAAAGTGATGCTCGCCAGTGCGTTTATTCACAAACCAAAACTGCTGTTTTTGGACGAACCTTTTGCGAATTTGGACCCTATCTATCAGCGAAAGTGCAGGGAATGGCTGCTCGACCACGTGGCGGGAGGAGGGACCATTTTCCTCTGTTCGCACGTGCTCGAGATGGCCGAACGCATGTGCAACCGTATGGCCATCATCAACGATGGCAAGGTGCTCGCCGCAGGAACGGTCAAAGGTCTGAAACAATCGCCGGACGAGACGCTCGAGGACGTGTTTATTCGCCTTGTAGGTCGGTCCATTGAAGACGTTGAACGGCTTAGCGATGAAGGCGTGGTGGACGATTCGGAGGAATGAGCATGGGCGAATCCTTCATTGAATCTCGTCCTTGGACGGACGATGTTTTCGATGATGCATCGTCGCTGGGTACCACCGCCCATGGGACCTCCCTCAACGAACCGTTGCGCGGATGGGCATCCTTTTCCGCAACCTTCCGGGTGATGTTTGTTGAAGAGGCTCGAAAGAGCGTCGAATTCGCAAAAAAACGGCAGATGGTTCTGTTTCCGCTTTTGTTGACCCTCGTTACCGCCATCTCCACCATCGGGTTGCAATTTCTCGTTGGTGATTCGACCGCCCAAACATCGGACATCGATTCCAAAACGTTCACCTGGCAAGAACTCAGGTTTGCTCTCCACCTTCCGATGTTCATGTTCTCCTTGGGCATGGGCACCTTTGCGTTCATGGGGCGGGATGCCATCGTTCGGCGAACCGGCACCAAAAACTACCTTCTGGCGGCCCCGGCATTGCAACCGCTGCCCAATTCCATGGCCCACTTCGCCTATTTCGTCAAGGACTTGTTGTTCTATGTCCTGCTCATTTTAACACCCATCATCAGCGGTATGGCGCTGGGCATTCTCCTCGACGGCGTGGCCGGAATTCGAACACCTTTGCTTTGGAGCTCGTTGCCGTGGACCTGGCTGGCCATGGCCACGACGTTGGGTCAGGGCCTGGCCCTCTCGTTCCTGGCCTCTTCGCTGTGGTTGCGTGGTCGGCCGTTCACGGTGGTTGGCCCCGTGCTCGTGGTGGCGCTGGGCGTGGCGGTCGGTCTTGGCCTGCTCCCCGCCGACCTGTTGCTTTGGGGGTTGGCAGCCCAAGCAAGCCAAAGCGGGCTTGCGATTGTGCTTGGATTGGTCTTGTCCTTGAGCATCGGATTGATTGCTTCCTTGTTGATTCTGGATGACTTCGACGTGAGTGTCGTTGAGCGAGGAGACCTCCTAACCCCGATGTATGGACGACTGCGGTTCTTGGGCCGAGGCCATATTCGACTGATCGTCGCCAAAGAATTCGTTGATTTGTTTCGTTCGGGGGCCATCAAGAAAATGACCGTTTCCTACGCTATTCCTTTGCTTGTGCTTTTGGGCATGGCGTGGTTGGTTGATTTTGCTGAGGCCCCCATACCGATCAACCTTCTCTCCTATGCCCCGTTCTTGGGCTTCTTCGGCTTCAACTTCTATTCTTGGTTGACCATCCTCGATTCGCCGGAATTCATGAACGGCTTGCCGCTCAAGGTGCCGGATTTGATTCGAGCCAAAGTGGTGGTCTATTTCCTTGCAACCTCGTGGATTTCATTGATTTTCATCGTGCTCATGGCGTGGCGGTTGGACGAATGGGCGTCGCTGCCAACGAGCATCATCGTCATGTTTGCCAATTCCGTTTACATCGTGGCCTTGACCGCCTTTTTGATGGGCCTGAGGCCCAACAAGGCGATTTTTGACGCCTCGATCATGGTGTGGTTTTGGATTGGCACCGTGCTGCCACTCCTCGGTTTGTTCTTGCTGTCGTTCACGCAAGGCGATGTCAGTCTGTACGGGAATTGGTGGGAGCGAGCCAGTCAAGACGGCCTGGCTGCAACGGCCCAAATGTACGACGAGACGATGGTTCAGCAAGGGTACATGGGCATGATTGCCATCTCCACCGGGTTGATTTTCGCCTCTGCCGTGTTGTGGAAGTTGATGGACCGCCGGTGGGGGCGAGCCGAGTTTTCAAACTGAACGGTTTTCTCGTTTGAGCAGGTATCTTCTTGAGCAACCGTCATGGCCAACCCAACATGGCTCAGGTGGTTGCGGTTTGCGGCATGCCCGGGTCTGGAAAGGGCGAATTCGCTTCCGTTCTCGCCCACGCAGGGATTCCAATCGTGTCCATGGGCGATATGATTCGAGCCGAGGTTCGCCAGCGAGGGCTCGAAGAAGCACCTCATGTCTTCGGTGAAGTGGCAGCGTCGTTGCGTGCCGCTCACGGCGAAGATGTGTTGGCGACCCGCTTGTGCGACCGCGTCGATGAATTGTTGGCCGAACACGATTTGGTGCTCATTGAAGGGCTTCGTGGAACCGCTGAAGACCGGGTCTTTTCGCAGCGTTGGGGGCATGCTTACCAAACGGTCGCCATCGTTGCGGACGCAGAAATGCGGTTCCAACGCATTCAGGGCCGAGGCCGTTCCGAAGACGGCGACCGTGCCGCCTTTGAAGCGAGGAACGCACGCGAAATTGGTTGGGGTCTTGATGTGCTGATTCACCAAGCCACGGATGCGTTGTCCAACGATGGGGATTTGGCCACGTTCCACGCGTTGTGCAACGCCTGGTTGGACCGGAAAACCAGCGAATAAATCCGCCCGTGACCGACCGCCGGAAGTTTGCCACAGCAAGCCGTTTTGGTGGTGATTTTCACCCAAGTGTTATAGTCGGGGAGATGTTGTAGCAAAATGCATTCGGGGGTGTCGGTGACCATGGCAAGAAAAAAAGGCGGTGGCGGCGGTGGACGACAACGCGCCAAACAACGAGCCCAGTACGATGAATTGGACAAGTACCCCGTGATGCCTCCTCACGCTTTTGCGAGGATTGTCCGTGACAAAACCACGCTCAACATCATCTACCAAATCATCGAGCCCCCACTGACCAAAAAAGAACAGGAGCAACGGGACGAAATCATGGACATTTTCATTCGCTCGCTGACCGCCAACATCGAAGAAATTGATTCCAATCCCGATTCCTACGTTCGCACGGCGATGGACAAGGTCATCAAAGCATACAGCATGAAAATCAACAAGAAATCGAAATCCAAGATTTTCTATTATCTGCGACGTGATCTCATCGGTTACGGCAAGATGGACGTGTTGATGAACGACGTCAACGTTGAAGACATTTCCCTCGACGGCACCAACGTCCCTATCTTTGCTTACCATCGCAAATTTGAATCGGTGGAAACGACCTGTGTTTGGGAAACCGACGATGAACTGGAGTCCTATGTTATCAAACTCGCCCAGCGTTGTGGCAAGCACATTTCCGTTGCCGATCCGCTGCTTGACGCAACGCTGATGGACGGTTCGCGTATCGTCATGAAGTTGGGTCATGAAATTTCCACTCGAGGTTCTGCGTTCTGTATTCGACGTTTCAAGGACGACCCGTTTTCACCCGCTGACATCGTGGCGTTCCGCACCATGTCCTCGCTGATGGTGGCCTACCTCTGGATTGCGTTCCAAAACGAAGTCCCCATGCTGTTCGTCGGCGGTACGGCATCTGGAAAGACCACGACGCTTAACGCCATGTGCATTTTCATTCCTTGGCAAATGAAGATTGTATCCATTGAATCAACCCGTGAAGTGAACATTCCTCAGCCCAACTGGGTGCCAGGTTTGACACGGCAAGGGTTCGGTGGTGAAAGCGACGAAGGTGTCATCGGTGAGTTCGAGTTGCTCAAAGCAGCCC
>JAYQAK010000012.1:0-26748 GCA_038136695.1 Candidatus Poseidonia sp. | reverse complement strand
GAGTAGTGGTAGTGGACGCTCTTGTAGTCGGTTTGCCAGTAGTAGATGTTGTACATCACCGTGGGCATGCTGACCGAAAGGCCAGCGCCGTAATCATTGTAGTACGTGGTTGAGGTCATGAGCCACGTTTGGTTGACCACCGTGGGCGAGGCAGGGTTGACTTCCCGCAGGTAGTGGTTCTGGGCGTTGCGGTCGTAAACGCCCACGTACATCTTTCCGGTGTTGTCGTCAAAATCAACGCCTGAAATGTAATTTGGATACTGATAGTTCCAACTGCTCTGGCACGACCAAATCACGGCGGTACCCGCCGAGTTCCAGTCAACGCTCCACTTGTTCAGGGTGTAGCGAGACCAGTGAGCGGTGTAGACGTAGCCGTTGTAAACATCGGCATCGTGAATGCTGTAAATCGCACTTGAACCGCACGACCCCGTGCTGTAGGAAGCGGTTCCAAGGTAAGCGCCCGTGCTCGGGTTGATGCGGAGAATGGTTGGCGTGGCAGACGTTGAAGAACTGGTGTAGCGCATGATGTGCATTTCAGAGGAATTGATGGGCACGACCACACCGGTGTAGGACCAAGGCGCCGAACTGCTGACCGATAGGTCGGTGTATTTCTTGGTCGGGCTCACGTAGCCTTGGTCGCTGAGAGCGACGAATTCGCCCGTGGTGTTGAGGTGGGCGTTGCCGAGCGAACTGACCGAACCGGTTGATGCAAAGCCCGGCATGACCTCGGTGGGGTTTCCTTTGAGATACATCGTTTGACTGCTGACGTCGAGGTTGTCGCGGTAGGTCGTTTGGAACGGTGACGGGGCCAGCCCACTGGAACCTTGCACACGGCCGTCGCCTGAGCCACCGTAGTGACTGTTGGTGGTCCAATTGGTCCAACTGGTTTGACTGGCTTCGCCGCGGAGGTTGAAACTGGCCGACGTCACCTCGGCCCCGTACGGAATGGTCACGACGCCCGCAGCCCCTTCGCCCTTTTGCGAAAAGGTGTGAGAGTACGAGGTCGTCCCGTCCTTGAATTGCGTTTCCGTAGTGGCAGCACCGGCCAGCGGAGCGGCAAGAGAACACAGGAAAATCAGAACGAGGAAAACAGCACGCTGCATACAAGCCACCCGAGGATGTGTTCCGGAGCGTTCACATCCCATTTGAATGATGCCCTTACAGGGCTGTGACCGTTCAACCCCAGCGCCGCAGGAAAGGCGAGCATTGAAGTTGAAGCGAGTGATGGCTGGTACCGGTGAGCATATGAGCGACGGAGGTTCATTTTTCGGTCGATGGTGGGCAAAACAGCATGGGCGTCAATACGCCATCACAGCCGTCACATCCGGTGCCAGCGGTGTTTTGCTCCTGGCGTGCGTCTATCAATTGGCCTTCCTGTCCGACCATCCCGACTGGCAGGAATACACGGGCATGGCCATCACGGGAACCGTCATCACGCTCGTGTTGTTCTTGGTCTCCTTCCCTGAATTCCTTCGATTCAAAGGCCACGTCGCCACGCTGGAAGAAATCAAAGAGATTCAGTCAACCTCCGAATTGCGTCGACGAAAAGCCGACGGTATTCTCGCTGCAGAGGCGTTGGGCGCAGGGCATCTCGAACAATGGAACGCGTTCCTCGAATCCCGCGGCCTTCGCCGTTAATCAAGAGGCTCCAGCATGCCCACCCACAATCCGTTGCGCTCGCTGGTGCTTGAACTGGCGTTGGCGGTTGGCATGATTGCATGCCTCATCGGTGCGATGTTCATCCACACCGGTTCAATGCCCCCGTTGGTCGTGGTGGAATCGGCGTCCATGGTTCACGATGAAAACGGCGAAATTGGCAGCATCGATGCCGGCGATTTGATTCTTGTCCACCAGCAACCGGTTGACACCATCGTCACGTTTGCCGAGGCAACCGACCCCAACCACCCGTCGTTCGGATACGAGCAGCACGGAATGGAAGGTGACGTGATCATCTACGACAAAAACGGAGAGGGAGGGACCCCCATCATCCACCGAGCCATCCTGCGCGTGGTGGCCTCGCAGACGGCTGTTCCCGACCGGACAGGTGGACCGCTTTGCCCAGATGGAGGAACCTACGATGCGCTCCGCATCGCAGAAGACGGTCTTGCTGGAACGTGTATCCTTTCGTGGGACGTCCCCGGCACCACGGTCAAGAACGTCGCGAACGTCACGGTCGTGTTCGATGGGGTACAGGCCGGCTATTACGACTGCAAACGTCCGGCCCACGGCAACGTCGAAGGCCATCTGGTGATTTGGCAGTGGCAACCTCAACACGAAGGCATGTTGACGCTTGGTGACAACAACAAGTGTTCGGTCGATCAGGGCGGTCAAGCCAACAACGGGTCGGCTGGGGTACACAGCCCATCGGGCGTTGTGGGACCGATTCGTGACCAATGGGTACTGGGCGTTGCAGGCGGCGAGTTGCCTTGGCTTGGTACGGTCAAACTGATGTTTGGCGGACCGACTTCTTACGGAACCGGCGATGTCCCCTCCTCTTCGTTCTTCGCCTTGTTCACCATTCTGGCCGTGGTGCTGATGCTGCCGGCCACCTCGGAATCGGTGTTCAAAGGGTGGTTGGCAAGAGCCCCCGAATTCCAAACCGAAGTGGTCAAAGACGACCCCTACGAAGAGGCATCGTAACCTGCCTGGGAGAGGGCTTGCTCCATCGTGAGGATGCCTTGGCTGACTTGGCGCGCCGTGTCCAAGGAGATGGTCAGTCGACCCTTGGATTGTTGCCGACTGATTCGTTGAAGGTTCCTCAATTCGCCCATCGAGGCCTGGAGGTCACGCTGTTCATGGACCGGTTTTCCTGCCATTGTCGCAATTTTCAGGGCGGAAGAGCCGTGCGCGTGACGAGAACTTCCGAGACTGGTGCGCTCCTCATTGACTTCCTCGACATGATAGCCTCGAGCAAGGACCATGTTGATCAGTTGGTCTCGGTGGTTCGGTGAACCGTCACCAATCCTCACCAGCACCGTCTCAGGGTTCATGCGTTGAATCAGTCCCTCAGCAAAATTCAACGCTTCTTTCGGGGACTCCATCACCCGTTTTCCCAAGAGCGTCCCGTCGCTGAGGTAGGCACATCCCGGACGAGGCCCGGGGTCAAAGCCGATGACCAGTTGTTTGGGTGGTGTGTCGCCTTGACGGGCCGAAGCCCAGATGGCCAACACTTCCTCCACGTCCTCGAGGGTCAAGCCGACGCCGTTGCCGCCCAGACGTTCAACGTCCCGGGGCAAACCAAACCACCACGCCTCCGGTTGAGGCAACGATTCGTCGATGGAAAGTAAGGTTGGTGCGAAGCCTTGGCGTTCCAATTCGCGGAGCAAACGGTGAGCAAGGCGGAAATCATCCGTCCGAACATAGACCGGTTGCACGTTGGCTTGTTGGGCCCCGTGGTGTTCTAATCTATCGGTTCGCTGTTTTGACAGAGGGGCGAAGTCAACGCTTGATGCCGTTTTCACACCGAAGTCATCAAGAACGATGGACATTGATGGGTGGCCATGACAGGCGCTTACGAGCGTGAACTGAGGGAAATTCTCTCGGGTTCGCCCAAAGGTGTTGAAGGTGCGATCAAAAGTTGCACACCTGAGGAACAAGAACGCATGCGCTCGGTGATTTTTCACCCGTTCATGGTGGTCAGAGCCGCTGGTTCGGGCATGGAAGGAAGCGGTGATTTGGTGGCGCTGCGCGGTGATTGCTCCTTTCCCATCGAAGTCAAAACGACCAAAACGGACAAGATCTACTTTTCTGGTCGAACCAAAGATCAGCTCAACGCCATGATTCGGGAGGGCGAACGTTGTGGTTTGATGCCGCTTTATGCCCATCGACGCAAAGGTGTCCGGGGCGATTCATGGCGAATGTTTCGTGTTGAAACCAAGGGACTGACCGAGCCGCTGAAGGCGCTCGAATCGTCCATTCCGGCCTTGCCCTTAACCCGTAACGGTTCACCCTTCATCGACTGGGAACAAGGCATGCCGTTGAACGAATTCATGGCACTCATGTGCACGAAACCAACGCAGGATGCGACGCTGGGTGCACTGCAGGAGCGTACAGAACGGCTACCCGTCCCGAAAAAGACCGCACTGCGAAGGAAAAAAGAGGTGGTCGATGTGCTGGCGGAATTGGAGCGAAAGCGTTCGGTGGGCACGCCATGGCTCACAGATACGGAACCACCATGGTGAAAACCAACATCACAGCGAGGACCAGCGAAGAATAACTCGACGCTTTTGATGAAACATGATCCACCCACATGGGATGGAGATCCCATAATTTCAATTTCCTTCCAAGCCGTTTCAAGCCGCTGAGGAAGGCGTGGAGCATGTCCCGTAGCATGTGACCACCGTCAAACGGCACGATCGGAATGAGGTTGGTAAATCCAAGCAAGATGTTGACCCACATCAGCCAAAAACAGAGATGGGCCAAAAAGAGCAGTGCATCGGTGCCCATCAGCGAGGCTCCCAAACCGTCGCCGGCGGTGAGCAGTGACTCTTCAAAGGGGTGAATGGCCACACCGTTGAGGTCGAAGGGAATCAGAAGAATGGTCAAGATGTGGAAGGGGACGGACAAGGCACGCTGAGCCAACGTCCCTTCCCATCGAGGAGACAAGGGGCCGGCAAGACGATCGATGCCGGAGGTCCCTTCGGACAACCCTTCGACACCCAAAAACGGATCTCCCGGCCGTACCTCCATGTTTTCAAGCAGTTCACTGCTCCACCCGAGGGACTGATAGTAGGCGTGTTTGTCACCCAACGTGGCAGAGAGGGTGACCCGTTCACCGCCTTGGTGAATCACAACAAGGTCGACGACATCGTTGGCTGAATACGCACCCAGAATGGTTCGGAAGTCCTCGGTGGTGTGAACCGGTTCACCGTTGATGGAAACAAGCGTGTCCCAAGGTTGCATTCCCGCCAAATCTGCTCCCTCGTCCTTGATGATGCCTTGAACGTGAATGTAATCCTCTTTGGCGGTGATTTGGGTCGCAACGCCTCCAAGGAGCAAGAGCATCACAAAGGCTGCAAACAAGTTCGTCGCCGGTCCAGCTGCGAACATACGCAGCCGTTCACGGCGTGGAGCGCGCATCAACTCATCGCTTTGCGGTTCGGCAAACGCGCCCAGCGGAAGAGGGCCGAGCTGAAGCAATCCAAAGGAGCGAACCCGCATGCCGTGACCCCGAGCCAAAAGCCCGTGACCAAATTCGTGAATCACCAACGATACGACAAACGCAAGGGCCCCCCAACCGAGCGGAATCACGGGATTGATGCCGGGAACGGCCACCAATTCACTGGCAGACGGCGGAGCAGCCGTCGGCGGATTAAGCAACGAGGTGACAAAGGCAAGCAACACCACAAAGGCAACAACGAACATCGAAACAGAGCACACCCAAAGTGACACTTCCCCGTAGGCTCGCCAAAACCGACGGGGTTTGGCCATCCGGTCCAGCAATTTCTGACCGCGTTGTGTGCGAATCATCAGAACGATGCCCAAGGCTCTCGTGGCGTTCCAGCGATCCAAGGTCCCGTTTCGCTCCCAAGTTTTGATGAGCACATACCAACCGATGAGCAACACGAGCAGCAAGGTCCAATCGGCTTGAACCGAACCCCACGAGCCCACCATGGCAGGGGGACGACCCGTCCTGCCTTGAACGTTGATATTGCTTTGAGGACCTCCATGAGGACAAACCTTCATGATGGGTTGACCGTGGTTCCTTGGCATGCACCCGCACCACGCAGCCATTGAAACCTGGTGTGAAGAGACGTGGGGTGAACGGCCATCCCGCATTTCGGATTGGGCCACGCACGACGAAACCGTTCAGGTGTTCTTACGCCTCTCATCAAGCGTGTTGATCGCTGATTTCTCCGTGGAAGCGGACGGTCGCTTGGAGATTCAACAACACCTTCACATTCCTCTTGAGACATGGAACCCGGGTTCCGTCCAAGGCATGCGGACCAAAGAAGGGGCGACTCGGTTTTTGCATCGACGCCATTCGATTCACCTTTCCAGTGAACTCCGGGTGCCGGAGTGGGGTGCTGCCCTTCTCGAGGAATGGCTCATGGGGATGAGAAGCGCCGTCAATCGCCCGAAG
This sequence comes from Candidatus Poseidonia sp., assembly GCA_038136695.1. Lineage (GTDB taxonomy): Archaea > Thermoplasmatota > Poseidoniia > Poseidoniales > Poseidoniaceae > Poseidonia. The sequence goes on along the minus strand of JAYQAK010000012.1, from coordinate 20,666 downwards.
GATCGCGTTCAGCGACTCAATGAAATCAAACGAATGAAACTCTCCGTAGAACGTAATTTGGAAAGTGCTGGTCTCGGAGGCGTGACCGATGAAATCGGTTTGCTCGACACGCGAGTGGAGCGAATTGAAGGTCGATTAGCGGACTGAGTCTTCCATGGTGGTGTCAACACCAGGGAATTGATCCTCGCCTTCTCGATACACTGTTCGCATGTTGCTGATGAAGTTCCGTTCCTTGACCACAATGGTGTAGTTGCGAATCCCGAAATCCTTCTCACCGTCCAACATTTCCAACAACACCTGAAGGGTCAAGCGAGCCCCTTCTCGATGGGGGTAGGCAAAGACACCCATGGAGATCGGTGGTGCAACAACGGATTCGATGCCACCCATCTCCTCAATCGTTGCAAACAGGTTCTGATAGGTCTCAGCCAACAATTCGCGGCGAGCTTCGTCTTGATTGGGCCTTCGGCAGTCTGGGCCGACAGCATGGATGATGTGGGTGAAGTTCTCGCCCAGCGCAAAGGGTTCTGTGACGACATTCTGCGTCACTGCACACGGAGGGGCGTTGATTTTGCGCATGTCGAGACAGATGTTTCTCGTGACCTGCGTTAACTCAGCCCCTGCTTTTTGGTGAATCATGGCATCCAATCCTTCCCGACCTGACAGGCGGTTGTTAGCAGGTGTGATCAGCACATCACCGGAATGATCCCAGACTTCTCCGCCCATCACGCGGAGGACGCCGTGCTTGCATGTTCTCGCCATGTAGAGTTCGGCCATCGTTTCCCCAAGAGAGGCCACCCTACATATTATCTGCGTAGGAAAAGCATGAAACGGCCTGTTTTCGGGGTTTGCTTGGACGGAATGCATCGATTTTTTGCGGGCCTGAAAGCGATACGGCTAAAGCGATACCGACCGTGCGTAAACCATGTCCACGAAGCGAAGCAGTATCGCTTTCGTGGTCCTTCTTTTGGCCTCCCTTCTTCCCCTCTCCACGCCCGACGCTGGAACGGAGGCGTCGGTGACGCTCTCGTCAACACATGACCTGTTCAACGGTTTCTTGGTCGGGGGAGCTGACGATGTTTGGAACGAAACGCCGTGGCCGAACGTGGCCGTTCCAGACGGGTTTTCTTACGGGAATCTCATCGATTACAGTGACGTTGGGGTGCTGATCAACAACCTCTCTGAAGAGAGCCGAACCATTGGTTGGGCCTTTGTGGCGGCTCGAAACATTTCCTTGGACCGTGTGTTTCTGTTCAATCAATCAGGCACTCCGACCGGAGAAACCGTCAATCGAAACCAGTTCAACACATACTTCGCCCTTCCGTTCCTCGAAATGCTGCAAAACCGGTCCTCCTCGAATCAACTGAACTATCTGGTCACCACAAAGGGGATTCCCCTGCGTGTGTCCGGAGGAAACGACAAAGCGAGTTTTGACCAAGAACTGGCGTTGCTGGGTGGAGCCTACAACAGTTCCATCGGTTCGAATTATTGGTTCAACCACGACTACGGACCGCTGGCGGGCAAAGCCATGGAACCGTTCACTCGCAGCAAGTACGGATTCTTCCTCGTCACCCGATTGACGGGCTACACCGTGGACACGGCGTTGGAACTCATCGAGCGAGCCAACCAAAGCCTGGGGCAGCGAGGAACCTTTGTTTTGGATCTCGCCACCAACAGGAACAACTCAGGGTACAAATTCTGGAACGATGACTTGTACACGGCCAACACGACGCTCAACGACAGCATGGGATTACCCGTCGTGTTCGATGAAGAAACTGGATTTGTCACCAATGTCTCAAACGTCATGGGGTACGCTTCATGGGGAAGCAACGATGGAAATTGGAATCAGAATTTCCTCCCCAACGCCGGGTTCGATACCAGGGACGCTTCTTGGCAAAGTGGCTCACGCTATTGGAACCACTCTGGCCCGCTCGTGGCCCCCGAAGACGACTTTGAATGGGCCTACCAAACCGACCAAAAGCAAGGTGGTGCGGGCGCTTTTGCCATCAATATCCAAACGGCATGTGAACAAGACCCCGGGCATATGATGCAGGGCATCTACGGCGAATATTTTGACAACGACGGGGTCTCCTTCAACACGGCCACCATGCCCACCCTCATCGACCGCAACCCCGACCGAATCCAAATTGAGCCAAACCTCAACCACGGTGCCTCAAACAACGCTTACACCGGTTTGGACGACCGTTTCAAGCAACATTGGGGCGCCAGGTTCAGCGGGCTCATCGACGTCCCCTACACGGGGAACTGGACTTTTTTCCTCAATTCCGATGACGGGTCCGAACTCTGGATTGACGGGGCGAGTCTGGTGCAAAACTACGGCTCACACGGCATGAGGGAGTATTCTGGATACCTGAACTTGACAGCAGGTCTTCATGAATTCCGCATTGAATTCTTCCAAGGCGGTGGCCCACACGGTCTCATCTTCTCATGGCAAGGGCCCAACACCAGCAAAGCAGCCATCCCTCCATCTGCGTTTTACGTTGCAGGCGATGTGGTTCCTCAAGCGAGCCGCCTGATCCACCATTGGTCCTTTGAAGACGGTTCGGGAACGGTTGCCAACGACAGCGTCAACGGAAGTGCCAACCTCACGCTCTTCGGCATGGACAACAGCAATTGGCAATCCTGTGTTGATGGTTCCTGTTTGTGGTTTGATGGTGTGAACGATCAGGCCAAAGTCAACGTCAACGACTGGGCTGGAAACTTAACCGTAAGTCAGTGGGTTTGGGCCAACACCACCAACCAGACGACCTACGCCTCAACCTTTGCCATCGACGACCAGGCAGGGTCCAACCTCTCCTTCCAGCACATGGTCTCCGGCCAAAAATGGATGCTGCACAACAACGCCACCCAAGCCTTTGGCGATGTCACAGCGCAACGATGGACGCATCTCGTGAGCGTGTTTGACGACGGTGATATTCGCCAGTACATGGACGGGGTTTTGGTCAACACCAACACCTATCCAAACGGTTCGTTCACCAACATTGACGTGTACAAATTGGGCGTCAATCGGGCTGGCAGCTCCTACTTTGAGGGACAAATCGACGAAGTCATGGTGTGGAACACCGCCCTCGACGACCAGGACATCACCTCGCTTCGCCGAACCATCGTCGACAACTGCAGTTCGTACACCGGCGCCGGCTCGGATGTGGCTCACCTTGAGACGACATTCACGCTGCCCGAAGACCTTCCCGGCCATGCATGGATGGCCTATGTGTACGGGAAACGTGCAGGGGAGGTGGACGGTAAATTCGGAATCGAGATCACGGCGATGGACAGCAACGGGACCGTTCTGTCAACCAACACCTCCAACATGCGGACCTTCACCACGAGTTGGGCGTCACAGTTCATGCGCTTCCGCCCCGATGCCGGGGCCACCCAATTCCATGTGCGAATTCCCATTGACATCGCTTCCATGTCAACCTCAGGATCCATGTACATCGACACGGTGCTCATTCGGGCCATCCGCCCCCACATGAATTGGGTCAACGGTTCCATCGCCGATACCGCCGTGTCAACCGGAGGACGTTCCTTCAATTGGGGGACAAGTTACGGCCAATCGCTGGTGGCAGATCTGCTCGAAGACGGCGTATCAGGTGTCAAGGGTTACGTCTACGAACCTTACCTCACGGCCGTGGGACTTCCAAGCATGTACCTTCCCATGTATGCATCGGGCTACAACCTCGCAGAAAGCCATGCTGCAGCCAACCGATTGTCGGGATGGATGGGGGTGGTGGTGGGTGACCCCAAGATGGCCCCGTATGCCGACATGTTCCACGACATCAACATCGTTGACGTGAGGGTCTTGGGCAACATGAATCAAGGGCAACCGGCAACCGTGCAAATTCTCGTTGAAAACACAGGCATGTCAGCCTCGAACGGCACGCTCCTCGTTCAAACCGTTCTCGGGAACACGGTTCTCAACCAAACCAATTTGGTTCTTCCAGCAGGCAACGAACCGGGGAGTCGGACGCTGGTAAACCTCACCGTAATGCCAACCTCAAGCGGCTACTTGGACCTCCGAATTCGATACGACAACATCTCGCACGAGCGAAATTTTGCCAACAACATCCTCCCGTTCAGCGTCATCGTGAACGCCCCGCCAACGGTCAACGACGCATACTGCAGTGCTTCGGCCATCTCACGTGGTGCCTACACCATTTGTTCCGTGGAAGCCTCGGACGATGTCAACGTGACCCGTGCCACCATTGAATGGCAAATCCTCGAGGAGAACGAAACTTGGAGTGAACCTCACTGGACCATCGTTTCGCTGGGGAAAATCAACGACGATAGGTGGGAATCGGCCTTGGTTGTTCCCGCCAACGCTTCGCTGGGCTGGATCGTCATGCGCGCCACCGCCTACGACGCAAACAACATGGCGCATAGCGTGGTGTTCAACAACGTCTCACGGGTGGTGGATTCGCCACCGACGTGGTTCGGCCCCCATGTAAAGGGCGTGGATGCAAACGGATGGAACAACGCCTCATCCTTACCCAACAAGCCCGCCATTGGCCTGTATCGTCACCTGGAGTCCAGCCTCACCGCCTGTGTTTCCGATGCCGATTACCGAGTTGAGGACGAAGAACCGTTTTTCCTCGCCTCCCGGGGTATCCTTGGAAACATCACCTACATGCCGCAAGCTGAAACCCACCTCTACTGTTACACCGCACCCTTTTCCCTCACCTTGGGCAGTTCCCTGGACGATGTTGAATTTGAACTCCGTTCCAAGGAAGGTTCCTTGCTGTTGCAACGAACCATTCGTGTGGCGGACATGCCACCCCAACTCCAACTTGAGATTGAAACCACCGCTGGCGAAGTGCTTGACAGGGTTGTTGGAAACGGCAAGGAGCGTGTGGTGGTCAGTGTGATGGATGTCGACGACCCCAACACCTCCTTCGTCGGCGACATCACCGTCCAATGGCCAGGTGGAGAAGCGATTCAATGGCCGCTTGACATTCCCGCCGGCACCGAGAGCGTCGTCATCAATCTTAGCCAACTCATGGTGCCCTTGGAAGGAGGTGATGTCTTCATCGAAGCCTCAGGGATCGGTCAAAACGGTGGCTCCACCTTGGCGCAACTCAACGTGCCGTTTTTGTTGACCCCCCCTGAAATTGTTCTTTTCGAAGCCTGCGATGAGCGAGGTTCGGTCGAATCGATGACCTTTGGGCAAACGGCCATCTTGCTCGTTGGTGTAGCAAGCGACCGCCCGCTCGAAACAACCAGCGCACAACTGATGCAACTCGGTTGGGCCATTAACGCGCCCGCCACTGAAACGGTACTCTGGAACCTCCAATCGCCCCCTGAAGCCTGCAACATCAGTGCCTACGATTCAGGCGATGTTGAATGGTTGATGTTCCGGCTCAAGTTGGACAATTCCATGGTTGATGGTGCCGGAAAAGCGGTCTTTTCCGTGACGGATTTGGATGGATTGGTCAAATCCACATCGCTGGATTTGGTGTTCCAACACGCCCCGACCGAGTTCGTGTTGTTCGAAACATCACCGCCCTTGCCGGAACAAGACATGTTCACCAACCTCACCATCACCGATATGGATGGATTGGACAGCGTGATTTGTACCTACACCCTTCTCCATGAAGACGGTGCCCTTCTCAGCCAATCGGCCGTGATGGCTGGACCGGAAGATGTGTTCACCAACATGCTTGCCTGGACCTACCCTGTTCCGCGCTCGCTCGCAAACACGTCCATGCTCGTTAACATCACCTGCATCGACGATATTCAACAGGTCTTTTCGGCAGCCGAAGAGGTCGTGGTCGGTCCTGCATCTGTCTGTTTAACATGCACCAACGATTCAGATGTCAAGCAAAACCCAGTGGAAACGACCAACCAACGTTCAACCATTCTCCTGGTCAGTGCGGTGGTGGCGGGTTTGATCGTGGTGCTAAGTGCCGTTGTTCTTCGAATGCGGGTGCGAGAAGATGCTGAGACGGAATGGGGGGCGGGCGACGCATTGACCCTTGCTTCTCTGGAAAATTTGTTTGACCAAGACAGCACCCAAACCTCGTTTGAACCCGCACAAGAAGCAAACCAACCCGATTTCATCCCTGAAGGATGGACCGTTGAGGTCTACGAACAGTGGCTTGAGGGACCGTTGCCTGAAGGATGGACTGAAGAGCAATGGTCCACCTATGTCGACGAACATCGCACGGCGCTTGAACAGCATCGACAAGAAGCGCAAGGGTGATGTGGAACCACGCATTGGAAGGACTGATACGCATGGCAATCGGCTACGTCCTCATCAATGTTCAACCCGGTACGGAACAGCAAGTGTACAACGATGTGAAGTCGCTCCCTTATGTGTGCGACGCAACCATCTTGTTTGGCGATCACGACCTTATTGTCAAGTTGGAAGCCGACGATTTGGCCACCATCGCCAAAGCAGTTGTTGAGAACATTCGGTCGGTTGATGGCGTCATCAACACAAAAACCCTTGCTGGGGCAGATTTGGACTGAGTTCAAACCGCACGACTGCGCTTAAACACGCTAAAAAATGCTGTTCGGAAAGGGGTACTGAGCGACATATGGGGCGCAGTAATGCCTTTTTTCGGGAAAAACATTATATGCTCGGCTGTGTAACGTGGCACCGGAGGTAATCCATATGTCAGACGGAAAGAAATACTTCGTTCTCATGGAGAACGGAAAAGACACGAGCCAGGTATTTGCGAGCAAGCAACCCCGCGGTGCAGCCTTGAAGGCCGCAACCCGCGGACACACGACCATCCGCCTACGAGAGCGTGGCACCAAGCGTGTCCACTGCTTCACGGGCAGCATCTCGATGGTTGACAAGCCTGCTGGCGGCCCTGCTTGGCTCCCAGACAAGATCAAGAAGGCCAACGTCAAGAAGACCGGCATCGAGCACCTCTGAGTGCCGCCACTTCGTGATCTTCATCCAGCTCTCTGAGTTGTACAACGCCCCCACCCATGCCAAGGTGTGGTTGGGGTCCTTTCACTTCAAACCCCTCTTGTTGACGATGAGTTGATAAACACGGCCTTGTATGTCCAGTTGTCCTCAGGGACACGGGATGCACACCCGCTTCGGCGGGAGGCGGTGACGCCAGATGGAAAAACGAGAGATGCGAACGCCACAACCTAAGGCGAGGCGGCCAAGCCAACGCCGATTGGTCGAGGACGACGATCTCCAACTCCCAGCCCGTTTGGTGCATTTGCGTCATCTTCCTTGGAAAGAGATCTATGAACGCCAACTTCGCGCAGAGAACAAATCCGAGAACACACAAAAATCCTACTTCTACGGCCTGCGGCCGCTCATCGAAACGCTGCTGCCAGGGGAGGATGTCCTCGATGAAACGGCCTTTGAACAAATGAGTGTCGAATTCCTTGCGCTGCGAATGGAGCCAATGAACGGACGTTTGGACCTATGGGCTCACAGCATCGCTGGACTGCGCCCCACCACCTACAACGCACGCATCGCTGCGGCTCGCCATTTTATCAAGTGGCTCGGATGGATTTGGCCGGACCATCTCCAACGGGCTCGCACAGGGAAACGCCTTCCGCGGACGTTGACGCGCCGTGAGCTCACCCAAGTACTGGAGGCAGCCAGTCAAAGCGAAGACCCAGCGGTCGCCTTGGTGGTCACCATGATGTTGGACACCGGCATGCGAGTCAGTGAAATCTGTGGCTTGAATCTTGAAGAGATTGATTTTGACGATGGTTCGGCGCTGATTCTCGGCGGAAAGGGCGACAAAGACCGTTTGGTGTTGTTCACAAAACGAACCATCGCCGGGCTGGAGGCATGGATACCCATTCGCGAACGACTTTGCGACGAAGACGAAGAGGCCTGTTTCGTCAACCGTCGTGGTCGACGGTTGCAACCGCGAGGTGTCCAGCGAATGATGGATGCATTGGAACAACAGGCCGGCCTTCCAAAGGGCAAGTTGACACCGCACGTTCTGCGCCATAACTTCGCCACAGGGTTGCTTGAACGGGGTGCAGATTTGGTGACGATTCAGCGCCTGATGGGCCATGCAACGATTGCGACCACCCGTGTCTATCTCGAGATCTCCGACCAAACCTTGCGTGAGGTTTACCACCGTGCTCAAGCCCTTCGAGAAGACATGGACGAAACACCTCACGAAGCCGAACCCGTTGAAGAGAGCACACCCTCGACCAGCAGTTTGGGTGTCCTTGACTCATGAAACCGATTTCTTGCGCTTAGCAACCTGTTCTGGCCCGCTCCATTCTCGATGAGGATGAACGGTTCTTCCTTGATGACCCTCGATTGGACAGTGCTTTCCAGAACGGCAACGGGAACAGTTGCCTCTGGGTGGTTGTTCCACCGTTTTGCGAAGCCGGCCGTACTTTCGCCGAGGCATGGCGGACCATTTCGGGAGGCGGCTTTCAATTCTAGCGGTTCAATTCAGCCCTTCTTGAACCAAGGCATGTCCTTGACCGAGCGGGGGACCTTGATGGTGGCACCCTTTCGATTGTCTTCCTTCTTGGTTTTGAGGGCTGAGGGGGCGGCTTTGGTCTTCTCCACCACGTCTTCCGCAATGTCTTGGCCTTTCTCGACGGCTTTCACAGCACCGGCTTTGGTCTTGGAAGCGGCCTTTGAGGCACCTTTCTTCGCTTTTGAGCCGGCGCTCTTCGCCGCTTTTGTTGCCTTTGAAGCGGTTTTCTTCGCAGCGCTTGCACCCTTGGCAGCAGCACTCTTGGCGGCAGAGGTGGTGGCGGAAGCGCCTTTTGCGGCTGCATGGACTTTCTTGGCCACAGCGGCCGACAAGCCGGCGCTTTGGAGGTCCTTGACGCTGGCTTTGGCCACTTTGGCTACCGTGTTGTATTTTGCCGAAACCAACTTCTTTGCCGTTGCGGCACCAACGCCGGGAAGGGATGTGAGTTCGCTGGGCTTGTCTTTTCCTGCCATGTGTTCACCGGATGTGTGTTGTCTCTGCCCTAACTTGAACCTTCCTCATCAAGAGGTTGGACCTCCATATCGGTTTCTTCATGAGAAAAGACACCCTGCGCTGACCATGGAGGGGCTGTTACCGGACGGGGCACGACCGAGGCGTCGCTTGGGCCCTGACAAAGCAAACGACGCATGGATCGTTGGCGAAAACATCAACGCACACAATTCGTGCCACTCTCAATCCATTGAATGGGAGGAAGTGGTTGGTCGGTTGCGGATTGGAGAAGAGGGATTGTGATGGATACGGTGTTGGACGCGAACGAATGCGTTCTGGTCGCACAAGTGCGGAAAGCCGAGGCATCGCACAAAATGGACACCACCACGCACCTCCTTCGTGGAAAGCACCACCAAGGACCCTCGACCGTGGTCTACCTTGGTGATGTAGCAAAAGCGCTTCTTGCTCACCTTGCCCATCCGGAAACACCCACCTTTCCTTCGCCGCCCGGTTACAACGAACAGCGTTGGGTGATGGAAACCACCAGCAGCGAACTGCAGGTTCGCATTGAATCGCACCCTTATTGGGGGTTTGGCTTGTTCACGACCGGTTACCTGAACATCATCACGTTGCGAGGGCCGTTGCAGGCTCGGTCGCGCCTGGTCCTCGACATCATCAGTTCGCTCGGCCAGTCGCCTTGGGAGATGGCCCATGTCCGTTCTGCAGATCGGTTTCTCACCAAGCATTCCTCCGGCCTCAATCTCAAGGACAATGAGCGGCTGTGGAACAACCTCCGAAACGCAGGACGGTCCATCCTGAAGGAAGCCATTGAACAAACGACGCAACGGCTGGAGGCCTTGCGTTCTTCCTTGGAGATGAACGAAGAACAAGGGGCTTGGCTTGAGGCCCTTGAAGACGATCTTCAGATGGCTTGGAAAGCACACGCAGAGGACAACGCCCCTGGAATTGAGCGAGCCCTCGCCCGAATGGAGGCGGCCATCATTCACCTCGACCCGGCCTTGGAGACTCCTTCTGAAGCGTTTCAAGGCGGGCGCTTTTCTTCGACAACAACGCCCGCGTCCCAAACGTTCCAAGAAGAGGTTGTGTCTGCATCGGCCCTCCTCGAAGAAGACGGGGTCCCGTTTGTTGATCTGTCATCCCCAGACCCGAGACGCGAAGAAGAATGATTCTCGCGTCGCGTTCATAAGGGGGAGGTCTCTCGCCACAAACGGTCCACATGGCGGCAAAGAAGAAAAACGATGGCAGCGGCATCCAACAAGCCGCTGGTTTGATTCGCTACTTCGATGAAGAATCCGAGGATTCCTGGAAAATCACGCCAGCCCAAGTTTACTTCGCCTGCATTCTCCTCGGCGGCTTTTTCTATCTGGTTAACCAGGGCGTTGTTCAAGCCATTTGGAACCTCTTTTGAGGTTCACAACGCTTGGATAAGCACCACACGCTGATCGTTTTCAGCCATGCAACGAGCCACTTCCAACGCCGTTGAGAAATCCTCGGTGACGCCGAGGACTTCTTCGCCGGTCTCTGTTTGAAGCACCAGACGATGCGTCAGTGAGGAAAGGGTTGAGGCTTCAATTCGCTCAAAGACCCAGTGCTCGTTCTCGATTCGAACAAGAACTGGGACGTCAACGAGAGGACCCATTTGTTGCACGGTGCGCTCGGCACGCGTCGTCAATGAAGCAAGGTCTCTCACCGGTTGCCAGAGGCGCCGTCGAATTGGCATCTTCAATTTCCGTTCGTCGTCAACGCCTGCGCGAAAAGCTCGTGCCATATGGGTCCCATCCCTGAAATCCGAAGATTTCAGTTCCCGCTTCGTTCTTGCACACTTAAAGGACGCGATGATGCATCAGTCCAAGGACGCTGTTTGGGCGGGTTGGCTTCGCTCCCACTGTCGCCCTTGCTCATGCTCCAAGAAACTGCTCAAGGCCAACGTGACCAACGCCAAGGCGAGCATGGTTCGCGCATCACTCACTGCAAGCACGGCCACGGTGCCAACGCCGAACACGCCGGCGCCCCACAAACGGTGTTGACCAGTTGCCCCTTCGAGCAGCCACGGTACATGTAGCGCGAACGCCCCCACCAACAGCAAACCAGGCAACAGCAACCAGGCAATCTGGGAAACCAAGACGCCGCCACAAAGCATCATCAGAAGCGATGTGCGCCACCACCAAGACTCAGGGCGATGGACAGCATCAAAACCAAGCGAAGGCAGAAGCATCAAGCCACCCGCTACAACCATCGTGAGTGCCGCCAAACTCCACGCCGTTGAGGCAGCGGCTTCACCGTCACCGAACACCTCGACGAGGTGGGCCGCCTTCCACGTCACGAAGCCAAGCACCAAGGCTGAACCGACCAGCGTGGCGGTCAGTGTTCGGCTTTGATGCGGATGTTGATGAAAGCGAGCTTCGGTCACGGTCGCCGAACTGTGGTAAGCAACGACGAGGGTTGCGTACACGAGGCACAACAGCCCAAAGGTGGGAAGGGGGTCGTGGAAGGGACGTGACCACCATGTTTGCGAAAACACCGCCGTTTGGCCAATGGCCCACCACGCGACGCTTCCCGCAACGACCGATTTGATGACGGCGCGCTGGGCCAAGGTCCTCGTATCGTTGTTTTGCGCAATGTGAGTGCTGGCGACCAGCAACTCACCGGCCATCATCACCAGCAACGTGAACACGACCACTGCTGCAAAATGAGCCCAGGGGTACTGGCTCACGGTGGGTGAGTCTGGGAAGGTTTGCAACGAAGCATGAGCCTCAAGCGGGAACAGCATGAGCATTGACAGCAAGGCCCACACGCCGCTGTGAACCATCATGCGACTTCGTACGAACTGCTTGGTGTCCTCGCTGGTGCCCCTCAGACTGGGAAGCAGCGGGGCCAACAACCCGAACAAAAGAAGCGCAGCCACGCCACCTTCCAATGCGCCGTACCCCGTAAACAACAGTTGCAAGCGTTCAACCATGCTCGCCTCGTCCCCCAAAACCAGACGGACTTCGTTGTGGTCTTGGTCCAACGACAACACGGCGAGCGCTCGAACGGCGAGCAAGCCCAAGGCCAGCAACGGTGGCGTCAAGAGATAACATCGATACAGGAACCACCGTGCCCGGAGGCTCGGTTCAAGCAACCAGGCACCAACCCACGCCAACGTGGTGACGAACAACAGAGGAAGGTACCAAGGGGCCGCCTCCACCAGCATGTGGTCAAACACTACGAAGCATCCTTTCATCATGGCGGAAGACCAAAAGAGGCCGTTCCCGACCACGAGCCGTGAGGGGCCCACGCGATGATGGTGATGAGCGGCGGGCGTACGCCCAACAATCCTCGCTCACCGCTTTGGTTCGCCACCTTGGTCGAGACGCCAATGCGTGGCTTGATGCAGCCCTTTCACCACTTCCTGAAACCTTTCGTGTCAGTCTTCACCGAGAAGACCGAGCATGGACGGTCGAGCAGGTCAAGGCGCTTGGGGCCAAACCCTTGTCTTGGATGCCCGATGAGTCAGCCTTTGTGATGCCGTTCGCTCGTGGCAAGGCAACAGGGGATGCGCAACGCATGATGGCGTTGCTTCACGAAACAGGCCGGATCACACGACAGGAAGCCGCCAGCATGGTACCGGTTCGTCTGGTCGAAGAGGTCGGCAGCGTGCTGGCGCTGGATATGTGCGCTGCTCCGGGCTCAAAAACAACCCAATTGGGAGAGCACTTGCACCCCAACGGTGTGGTCGTGGCCAACGAACCCGTCTCGGGCCGCCTGAACATGCTGGTGAGCAACCGCAGCCGCTTGGGCTTGGCCAACATCGTCGTCACCCAGCACGACGGTCGGCATTTCGCCCGATTGCCGCCTCCCGGATTTGACCTCGTCGTTGCGGATGTGCCCTGCACCGGCAGTGCCACGACCCGCAAAAATCCCGACGTGTGGTGGGATTGGTCACCAAAGCAAGGCCGACGAATGTTCTCAATGCAGGTTGAAATTGCACAGCGCGGTGCGGCCTTGCTCGTACCGAACGGGACGCTCATCTATTCGACATGCAGTCTGGATCCGGTCGAAAACGAAGCCGTCGTGGCTGAACTGCTCCGTCGTTGCCCCTACCTTGAGCTGCTTCCCGTTGAGGTTGAGGGGTTAACCCTCCACCCCGGCCTGACCTCCTGGCCCATGCTCGATGAGGAAGGCAAAACGGTGTCTCTCGACGAAGTCGCCACGTTGCCGTCCTTTGATTCACGTCATCTCGGCCCGCAGGACCGACTCGCTCTGGGCAAGGGGTCGACTGAAGATGAACAACGCATCCAGGAACTTCTTCCGTTGTGTGGGCGGCTATGGCACAGCGACCACGACACGGGTGGGTTCTTTGTGGCGAAGTTTCGCCACCGACCCGAAGCATCGCCAGAAGGGTTGGCCCAAACCTACCGCTCGAGCAGAGCCACCCGAACCTCGCAACATTGGTCACCAGCGTACAAACAACCTCCGCCCGTCACGGCGAATTCGGTCGTTCACGCTTCTGATGAACTCGTTGAAACCGTTTCAACGATGTACGGCATGGACTTCTCACCCTACTCTGTTTGGCAACGAGGGAAGCGACTGAACCTTGCGCCACCGCTCGTGAAGGACCGATTGTTTGAGCCCGAAGCACCGACGAACAAAGGTGATGTTTGGCCGGGCGGGACGTTTCATCCCATGCGGGTGGTCCACGTGGGTCTGCCCGCTTTTACCCTGAAGAAGGACTCGTGGCGCTCTCGGCAAGAAGCCACCTACGCTTTCGGACATCGGTTCAGCGCAAACATCGCCGACCTCTCCTCGGAGCATTTTGTTCAGTTGCTCACCGGATGGGCGCCCCTTCTTGACGACTTCACCGAGGCGACCGGGCTTCAATCCTTACCGAGCGGAGCCTACCTGCTTCGAGCAACCATGCCTTGGGGTCCCGAGATTCTCTCGGTTTGGATCGGTGCACGGGTGACCTTGATGATCGACCTCAACGAGCAAAACATTCTGCGCCGTAAACTCGGCTTGCCGTGGCGGGAGGACGAAGCATGAGACGACTGGTTGTGATGGGTGTCGTGCTCTTGATGTTGATCTCGCCTGCCCTCGCTACCGAAGAAACATGGAACATTCACGCCCGTGCCCCCATTCCCGAGCACGACATGGTCGCTTTGGAAGAGGTCTTTCTTTCGGTGACCACCACTCGCCCGGATACCGAAAACAGCGAGGGACCCGTCACATGGACGTGGTGGTCTTGGAGCGACGAGACCGGGTCATCGTGGCCCGACGACGATGCGCTGTACCGACGGTCAACGCTCGACCTCAACACCAGCGAAGACAAGGGCGCCGTGATACGTCATGTGGCCCCAGAACCCAGCCTTATCTCCATCGAGGGCGAGGTCAAAGTCGTCGCGGCGGACCAGAACCTGAGATTTGTGGCGTTTGACCTCGACGTGACCCCGTTGGTGCCCTTGTCCAATCAAACCCTCATGTACCTGGTCTTGTCCGAAGACAGGGCGGTTGACCAGCACCTTCGAACCACGGTCAACCTCGTAAGGGAATTGAGGCCGGAGGTGGCGTTTTCGCTCCAAACCAACAACACGACGTCGATGACGGCGTTGCTTTCGGCCGACCATTTGTCAGCCGCAGGAGTGGACCTCACACAACAACCGAACGGTTGGTCATACAGCATCGCGGTGTTCGGAGGTGTTGATGGCGCTGAGGACAGTGAGTTGTTGGTGCTCAAGCACGATCGTTTGCCCTCCCCTTCCCAGCACGCATCGTCCCGTCAAGGGTGGACGCCCATCATGCTCTCCATTCTCGCCCTTGTGGTGTTGGTGGCGATTGTCGCCTCCATGCGAACGCGAGAGCAGGCCATACCATCGTTGCGAGCGACATGGAGCAATGAACGCAGTGACCAATTGGTCCTGAGTGTGCAGGCCGGTTCTGCAGCATTCACCGTGACGAAATGGAGTGTACAGCCGCCTTGGTTGTTCAAAGGTCGCCCTCCAAGGCGTTCGTTCAAACCTCACGAACAGGCCGATCTTGTCGTGTCGTTCCGCCACACGCACGAGGAAGAATGTCACATTGAAACCTCGGTGGATATCGACGGGTTGGGTGGATGGAAACAGCACGTGTGGCTCGCTGCCCCTCAGGCCACCTCCTTGGCCAACGAGGAAGAATGAAGGCTTGAAATCCATGAACCGCCCGTCTTCGTTCATGGACCTCGATGACACGGACCGTGCGTTGCTTCGTTTGCTGAGTGAGGATGCTCGGGCAAGCCATCGCCAACTCGCACGCACCCTTGGGTTGGCCCAAGGGACGGTGACCAACCGATTGCGGCGCCTCGAAGAAGAAGGCGTCATCAAAGGTTACAGCGCCGTTCTCGACCCACAGCAGTTGGGTTGGACCATGACCATCATGGCAGGATTGAGAATCGTGAAAGGCCGGATGATCGACGTCCAGCAAAAAATTGCGGCCGACCCCAGGGTGTTTGCCGTGTACGACGTGACCGGTGACTGGGATTCCATCGTGTTGGCTCGAGTCCGTGACCGAAACGACTTGGACAACCTCACAAAGACCGTGTTTACCCTCGATGGTGTGGCTCGTTCCTACACCCATGTGGTGTTGAACACCGTCAAAGAGGAGGCGTTTCCGTCCCCTGAGACGAACCCTTGAACTCAGCCTCGTCGTACATATCGACCAGCGGCAACAGGACTTCAATCAACCCCGACAACCCCTCAACCACACGCGTTTCCGGCTTCAAGCACACGGTGAGCATGGAGCGAAGGCTTTCATCGAACCGAACATCGAGCGATTCCAGATTCCTGCGGCATTGTACCTGGAGGCGTCCTCCTGTTCGGTCCCAATCCATCAACAACACGATGCTTGGGCCCTGGTCGACCTGACTGGCACGGCCGTATTGCTCGAGGACATACACCAACACGTCGTCCACCGGCCAGCCCCGATTCAACACTTCAATCGGGCCGGTGAACCCCAACCGTTCCAAAGCCAAGCGGTCACGACGTCCTTCCACCAATACGGCGGCGTGGGCCTCTCGGTTTCGCTGCCGAGCCGATGCGAGGGCTTGGGCCGCTTTGTGCCAGCGCTCCTCAGCGTTGGATGAACCCCTACCGGGGCCGTGGTAGGAGGTCATGATGCGTCCCCCAACGCCTGTTCGACTTTTTCGAGGATGTCCTGCATGGACAGGTTCGTCAGACGAACCGTTTTCATTCTCGATGTTTGGCCTGCCACAATGGACATCGATGCTTCGTCGATGTTGAGTTGGTTCGAAAGCACGTGCAGCACCGCACGGTTCGCTTGGCCGTCCTTGGCAGGAGCACGTACCGCCACCGAAAGTCGGTCTCGCCAAGTGTTGAACCCAACGATGCCTTGTCGGTGGGCTCCGGGCTGGACCTCGATGGTCATCACGAGCGCCCCGTCGAGGGTGCGCGTGAGGCAGGTGCTCGGACCCATGTTGAACTCGAGTCGGCGGGGGTTCAAGTAGCATCCCAAAGCCACCAAATCAACGTGGATTTTTGTACGGTCTCGGGGGGTTTTCATATCAATTCAAATGCAAAACGAAGACGGGCCTGCATGCAGGGTTGAATAGGGAAACGCACCACGGTTCTAACCCCCCCCAACAAACGCTTAAGGAGGGGCTATGCGGCCGGTCAAACAGGGTGGTTGCATGGTAGCAGAAGACACGGTATTTACTGTTCTCTATGATAAGTTCATGTTTTGGTCCATTCTCGTCGGCATCTTCACCTTCGGCTGGATGTTTTTGGCCATGCTCCGCTACCGAGAAGGCGTCGAGCCCGACACCACACACATTGACCACATCGAAGTCGGGTCGTTTCCCGTTGACCGCCACAACACGCCGCTTGAGGTGATGTTCTATGTCCTGCCGACCTTGATCGTGACCTGGTTGGTCGTGCTCGCTCTCGCCTCCAACACGGCGGTGTGGCAAATCGACCCCGAAGACGAAGATGTGCACAACATGGAAATCATCGGAAAACAATGGTTCTGGGAATACAAGTACTCCGACAGCCTGACCTGGGAAGACGACCCATCCACCACCAACATCGACGTGACGTGGAGCGGTACAACCCTCGCTGTCACGAGCACCAATGACGCCGCTGTGAACGTCAACTTCAGCAAGGGTGTCGACGAAGGAGAACAAGCCATCAATTTCGGTGAAGCCATGGTTGAAATCACCTTCAACCCGTTCCTCCTCTCCACCGTTGAAGTCACCGACATTGACGGCGAGGTCATTCACACATGGATGCACATTCCAAAGGACCACATTTTCTCATCGGCTGCGGGCGAAGACATGATTCTGCCTTGCGACGTTGAGGTCGTGTTTGAGATGCACTCCAAGCCTTCCGATGATTCCAATCCGAACTACATCGGCGTCCAACACTCCTTCTGGTTGCCCGAGTGGGGCGTCAAGGAGGACCTGGTTCCCGGACTCGAAACGGGCACTTACATGTCCATCATGGCCGACGACCCCGGCACGTTCCCGATTCGGTGCGCTGAATACTGCGGCAACCAACACTCCATGATGTACGGCCAAGTGACCATCGTTGCGGCTGAAGGCATGGACTGCAAGACCGATACGGGCGTGAAGAAAACGACCGATGGGTCAAGTGGAGGTGACTACTGATGCGCCTCCGAATCACGCTTCTGCTGAGCGTCTTGCTGCTGTCTCTGGTTGCAGCGCCACAATTCACCGCTATTCCCAGCGGGATTGGGTCTGCCGGAGACCAAGGGTGCAGCTGTCACGGTGGTGCCTCTCCTGACACCACGGTGTTGGTCGATGGTTTGCCCTCTACCTACAACGCCAGCGAAACCTACACGTTCACCGTGACGCTTGAAAACGACGCCATGGAACTTGCTGGTGACGGCATCGTTACCGACGGCGCACGAACCGTCCCCTACGGTGGTTACCGAATTTTGGTCTCCCACGGTGAAGTGACTGCCGTTCCTGAAACCCTCGGCCAAATCTTGGACGACGGTCTGACCCACACTTCCGAGGCCAACAACGTACGCTCGTGGACCTTTGAGTGGACGGCTCCTGCCGCTGACGACCTCAACGTCGAAATGACGGTTTACGGGAACGCCGTGAACGGAAACACCGGTAACGGTGGGTCGAGCGGTGACCATTGGAACGTCGCCACCGTGGCCATCGCCGGCATCAACGCTGGAGCCCTTGCCCCGAGTGCAAGCGCCCTCATCATCTTCCTCACCTCCATCGGTCTGGCCGCCGGTCTCATCTTCGTCGGTGTCCTCTGGGTGTTCTACCGACGCTCGCCCGAGACCTTCACCATGGAGCGCTTCTGGAGTTTCTTGAAGCCCTGGTTGACCACCACCGACCACAAGGAAGTCGGTATCATGTACTTCCTCTTCGGGTTCTTCTTCTTCCTTGTCGGCGGCCTGTTGGCCCTGTTGTTCCGTATCCAACTGGCGCTTCCGGAGAACGATTTCCTTACCTACGACGAATACAACTCGTTCTTCACCCTCCACGGTACGACCATGATTTTCCTTGCCGCCATGCCGATGATCGCTGGTTTCATGAATTACGTGCTGCCGTTGCAAATCGGAGCCAAGGACTTGGCCTTCCCGCGCATCAACGCCATGGGCTTGTGGCTGCTGGTGTTCTCCGCCCCGCTCATCTTCAGCGGCATTTGGTCTGGACAAGGCGCCGACATCACCTGGGTCATGTACCCGCCGTATTCCTCGTTGACCGAAGCAAACCTCGGTTCAACGTTGGCCGACTACGGCTCGAACGCTGGAACCACGGCGTTCATTTCCGGCATGCTGATGCTCGGTGCCTCGTCGACGTTGGGTGGTGTGAACTTCATCACCACGGTGTTCACCATGCGCGCACCCGGTGTGACTTGGATGAAGATGCCCTTGTTCAGCTGGTCGGTGTTCATCAGCGTGTTCATGCTCTTCATGTCCTTGCCCGCCCTCATCATCGGCGTGGCCTTCCTGCTGTTTGACCACACGATTGGAACCCAATTCTTCGTCGCAGGGGGCGATCCTTTGCTGTTCCAACACCTGTTCTGGTTCTTCGGCCATCCTGAAGTGTACGTCGTGATCGTGCCTGCCTTCGGTATCGTTTCCGAAGTGTTGGCCACGTCCGCCCGCCGGTCCATTTTCGGTTACAAGTCGATGGTCATCGCCATGGCCGGCATCGGCATTGTCGGTTTCATCGTTTGGGGCCACCACATGCTGACCTCAGGTATGGACCCGTTCTGGCGTGCCGCCTTCATGATCACCACGATGCTGGTGGCCATCCCCACCGGTGCGAAAATCTTCAACTGGCTGGCCACGCTTTGGGGCGGCTCGTTGGTCATGAAGACCCACACGCTGTGGTCGCTTGGCTTCCTCGTGACCTTCACCCTCGGTGGAATTTCGGGTATGTTCTTCCCCGTTGCCGGGCTTGACATCCACTTCCACGATTCCTACTTCGTGGTTGCTCACTTCCACTACGTGTTCATCGGCGGGACGGTCTTTGCTTTGTTCTCCGCCGTGTATTACTGGTACCCGAAGGCCACGGGTCGAAAGTTGAACGAGACGCTGGGCCTGTGGCACTTCCTCATCGGCTTTGCCTCCTACAACGCAGCCTTCTGGCCGATGCACGCCTTGGGCATCATGGGCATGCCGCGGCGAACCCATACCTACACCATCGAATCCGGATTCGCCGAGTACAACATGGCGGTGTCCACCTTTGCGTTCATCTTCGGTATCAGCCAGTTGCTCCTGGTCTGGAACATCATTTACTCGGCTCGCCGAGGCGAGCCGGTGGGCAAAGACCCGTGGGGCGGCTGGTCCCTTGAGTGGTCCACGACCTCACCGCCCCCAACGCCTTCGTTCCACGACATTCCTGTCCAGAGGGATATGAACGTGGAATTCGGACACCACAAGGAGTCCCCCTCGTTGGTTGACAAATTGCTGAAAGCCGAACCGAAAGGCGTGGCGGTTGGTTCACTGGAGGGAGAAGAATGAGCGGCGGAGAAGCTCACGTTGAGAACAGCATATGGATGCGCGCCGTCTTGATGGGAGGACTGTTCCTCACCATCGGTATCCTCGCCTTTGCCACCATGGGTGTTGGCGTGGCCAGCATGAAGCATCAGACCTACGAGGACGCCATTCACGACTACGAGGATGCCAAGTACGAATACGAAGAAGCCAAGGCGAACAACGCCAGCGAGAGCGAGATCAAGGCCCTCAAGGAAAAGAAGGACGAGGCTCATCATCACGAGATTGAAGCACACCTTTCCTACTTGACGTGGCGAACAGCAGGCATCACCATCTTGCTGATGTGCATCACCTACGCCTCGTTTATTGGTGTTGGCGGGTTCCTCAATTCAATCTTCCCCGAGGACAGTGGACACGACGACCACCACTACGGCGGTGACGACCACGAGCACCACGGTTCAGGCTCCCCCATCGTGTTTGCCTTGGGTATCATGTTCTTCCTCATGGGCTTCCCCTCCTTCCAAGCCTCTCTCGGCAACATGCTGTCCGGTGTGGATGCGAGCCTTGGCGACCTTGGGATGAGCATGCTCGGCCTGATGCTCGTCGTTGCAGGCGTGGCGAACTGGTGGCGAGAGGACCTGCCGTTCATCGGTAACCATGAACAAATCGCTACCGAAACCGACGAATGGTTTGCAGGCGAACACATCCGTAAGGCTGGCCTTTGGGTGTTCATCATGTCCGAAGTGATGGTCTTCGCAACCTTCTTCTCATCCTACCTCCGTATGCGAACCGAATGGTGTACAC
>JAYQAK010000011.1:0-27162 GCA_038136695.1 Candidatus Poseidonia sp. | reverse complement strand
AGCCAATGTTTCGCACATCGTTCCAACGGCGCAGAGGGGTGCTCCCCGCCGATGGCTGGTACGAGTGGATGACCACACCCAGCGGAAAAGTTCCATGGTATCACTATCCAATGGACGGAAGCATGTGTTTATTCCCCGTGATTTGGGACCGGTGGATAACCGACGGAGCCTATCTCGAATCCTGCGTCATGCTCACTCAGGAAGCCAACGAAGATTGCCGTGAGGTGCACCACCGAATGCCGGTTCTTCTCACAGAAAACAACCTGGGTGCATGGTTGACCGAGGGGGAGCTTCCTGAACTTGAATCGTCTTTTCGTATCGACCGCCATCCCGTGTCACGCGATGTCAATCGGCCAACCACCAACCACAGAGGACTCATTGAGCCGCTTCGAACCTTGTTTGATCAAGAGTATGGCGCATAGGTTCCGTCTGCCTGACGAACGTGAGGTGTTGGCTCAAACGAACCGTCTGCGTTCTTTTTGTAGTGGTAACCGTCCGTGTGGTGAACCCATGTAAACGAGGGTGCATCGTCCTTCGTTGGAGCAACGGGTTCTTCGGCTACGGGATTTGATGGCTCTGAAACCGAAGCCGATTCAGCCGTCACACCGTCGTAAAGAGCGGACTGGTCGCTGGCTGCCTCAACGGTTTGAGAGCCACCCCCGAACAAGGCAAGCGCATCTTTGTAGGCTGCTTGGTCCGAAGTTACCTCTGGTCGGGCGTTTGGGTCTTCGCCGCGTTTGTACACCATTGGCGCAGGGGGCTCCTCATCGAGGACAGCCACAGCTTCTTTCTTCTTGAACGGCCAAAGAGGAGCCATGATTTCCCGAGTGGAATCCTGTTCAAGAAACCTGCGTTCTGCTGGTGTTCAAGCATGGGTGCCATTCATAGAGGGCGAAGAACAGCCAATGCCATGCGGTGGGCACTCCTCTTGCTCCTGTTCATCGCACCCTACGGCATGCCCTTCGCAGATGCAACCACCCCAGCATCCAGTCGGCAAGGTGAATTGTTCGCCGTGGTCGCCCCTATGGAAGTCGTGGTACATCCAAACGAGACCGTGAGCACCTACATCACCGTTCACAACAAAGCTGGCGAAAACCAAGCCCTCACCATCACGCCGCTTTCCGTCCCTTCTGTGGTTGAAGTGCTGGGCTTGCCGCTGACCGAATTGTTGGTCCCCAACCATCTACGTCAGATGGTTTTCAACATCAAAGCCAACGCATCCGCAAGTTACCAAAATGTCACCGTGTCGTTCATGGTGAGCACAGACCTCGACGGAACCGTCAACCAAACCGTTGAGATGAACATCGTGATCGCTCAGTGGTCAAACCTCAATTTTGGAGTGGATGATTTTGCAACGCTGACCGTGGATGAAAAAATACGAACAGCGGTCGCCGTGAACATCTCAAACAACGGGAGCTATGCAGACAACGTCACGTTTTCACTCTACTCTGCTTCAGGGTGGTCATGGGGTTGGAACATGCCGTACACGAGCGGTGAGACGTCGTATTCCATCATCAATCCAGGCCAACTGATCTACGTCTACTTCTGGGTTGACATCCCTGCTGTTGAAAATGGTGCTCCTCTTGTTGAAACCGGGCCACGCTTCGTTCTCTCCGCTGTTTCTGGTTTGGATAAACGCAGCACACAATGGAGCGTTGACCTGTTGATGAACGAAAAAAAGAATGCGAGCATCGACGATGTTCAGACTGAACTCGTGGTGGCTCCAAATCAAGACGGACGCCTCTCTGCAGTGGTGCGCAATGTCGGCAATTCACCCAACACGCTCAACATCACGCTCCAAGCCCTTGACGAAGACGGGGAACCTGCAGAAAACTCACCACCCGCTGACCGTTTCAACAGCAGCGGGTGGGTGGTTGCGTTGTTTGGTGGATTGGAAGATGTGACCCTGCAACCCAACGAATCTCGAACCATCGAAATCGGGTTCCAATCACCCAACGAATTCTCCGGGGAACTCTCTGTTCGCCTTTACGTGTTTCCAAGCGGCGGTGCGGCGGAAGTGAAAACCGCGGACGTCATGGCTCGCATTGAACGAGTCGCCTCGGCAGAACTCACCTATTCGCAGGAGGGGTGTCAAAGCATCCTCCCCAACCAAACCTGTGAGGCTTCCCTGACCGTCATCAACACCGGAAATGCCTACGACACCTATGTTCTACGACTCGGTGAAATCACCGATGGTTTTGATGTCGTCATTCCGGGCGAAGGGTTGCTGGTTCAAGCAAATCAAGCGAAGTCGTTTGCTTTCCTACAGATTCAGGCGGATGCGAACACCGTAGCGTTCTTGCTTGGAAACGCCACCATCGAAGTGCTTGGGGACACCGGGGAGGTCATGGCGGCTGTCACCATTCCCCTCAAAGTTGCACCCGAAATCAAATGGACATTTCGAAACGTCGAGGAGCAAGTGAACGCTCGAGGCCGGATGACCTTTGCGATGGAGGTTCGCAACGAAGGAAATGCCGTGGACGGATTGATCGTCCAGTTGCAATCAAGTCATGTCGTCGATATGGGCTTCATCCCTCCGGAACAAGCCGTTTTCGAAGAAGGGGTTGAATTTCCTCGTTCATTCGAAATCAACGAAATTCCCTTGAATTCCAACTTCACCATCCGTGCATGGGTTCAACTGCCAATGGATCAAGCGAACAACGGAACGGTGTACATCAACACCACCATCCGATCACGATTGGCACCGGAAACACCCTTTGTTTACACCTCAACCGGTGACTATCTCGGGAAACAATGGCAGCCACAAGAGGTCGTTGACGAGGGGGTTGATTGGGGCGGGTTGGCCAGCACGGCCGTCCTTTACCTCAAGGCGTGGTCAGGTGTGCTCTTCGCCATCTTGGTGGCAGGAGTCATCATTTACAAGGCGGTGATTGACCGAGAGAGGCGTCTGGAAACCGAACATGTGTTGCCTTACCAAGAACAATCTTCCGCTGATGATTGGCTCCAACAATACCGGAAAGAGCCCGAGCCGGAAATGCCCGAGCCAGTTCAAGCACCACTCGAACCGGTGCCAAGGGAAACCTACGAAGCCATGTTCAGACACACGCACGGCGAGGCTTCGGTTCCCAACACGCCCGTCGAAACCACGCTCGTGGAGGCCGCCAACTTGGTCATCGACAAACGAACAGAAGACATCAGTCGAACCAAAGCCGATGAACTGCTGGCATCAATTCAACCAGAGTACATGAAGTTGGATGCGGCTCGGGCAGCCACCCTTCAATCCGAGACTCCACCCCTCGTTCAGGACCTGAACAAAGACACTCCCTTGCATGCAGCCGATGACGACTTGGAGTTTTGAGGTATGAACCACCACGTAGGTCTCGACGAAGCCGGACGAGGGCCCGTTTTGGGTCCTCTGGTGTTCGGCGTATGTTCCGTTCCTTCAACCGATGTTCATCTGTTGAACGAACAGGGGGTTCGCGACTCAAAGGATTTGAGTCCAAAGAAGCGAAAGGCACTGGAGGAATGGTTCACTGAACAGCAAAAAACGCGAGGTTGGTTCGGCTGCACGATCACCTATCATGCTGAGCGCATTGACATCGCACTCCAGAACGAAGGGCTGAACGTGCTGGAAGTGCTTGGTTTTCGAGAGGCACTCGAAACATTGCCCACGCACCAGCAGGTCGACATTGTCGCCGACGCTTGTGATGTGAACGCGGAGCGATTTACCCGTCGCATCACCGCGGGATTGGTGGGCTGGCCTTGGCCATCAAGCACCATGGTATCGGAACACAAGGCTGACCAAAACCACCCCGTCGTCGCCATGGCGAGCATCCTTGCTAAGGAACAACGGGAACGGGAAATGGATGCTATCCAGCAGCGTTACCAGATCCCGTTGGGATCGGGTTACCCCAGTGACCCTGCGACCCAGCAAGCGTTGACCATCCTCTGCCCACAAGAGGGCATCGATCCGGATGTTCGGTGGGGATGGGCCACCGTTCAGCGGTTTTGGTCTGAACACCGGGAAGGGGATGTACCCGTTCGAGGCCAACAACGCACCGTTCAACAGACGCTGTTTCGTGAAGAAGGTCCGCGCATTTCTTGAAGGAGCGAGGTGACGCACGGGTGAAGACCATGACATGGAATCCGGACGAGGAAACCCTGGCTATGATTCGTCATGTCGCATTGCAAAACGCCTTGGAGTACGAAGGAAAAGCAGCTGCCGGCTCGGTCATTGGTCGCATCATGGCCATGCGAGAGGACCTCAAACAGCACGGAAAGGCCGTCACGAGCATCGTTGCCAACGAGGTCATGAACGCCAACGAATTGGCATCGGACCAAGGTCTTGATGCGGTCCGTTCCATTCTCGAAAAGGAAGCCCCTCACTTGCTCGAAAAGCGAGAAACCAAAGCACGACGAGAGGGATTACCGGACCTTGAAAAGGCGACCAAAGGCAAGGTGGTTTTGAGATTTGCACCCAACCCCAACGGGCCGTTGTCGTTTGGCCATGCACGCGGACTGGTGATCAACAGCTCCTACAGAGAGATGTACGAAGGTGAATTCATCCTTCGTTTTGATGACACCGATACAAAAGTCAAACCGCCGATGCTTGAAGCCTACGCGCGGATTCAGGAAGAAACCGAATGGCTCACAGGGCGAGCTCCTGACAGGGTGATTCTTGCCTCCGACCGCATAGCGGAGTATTACGAACACGCAACAACGATGCTAAAGGAAGGTTACGGCTATGTCTGCCGATGTTCAGCCGACGCTTTCAAAGAGCATCGCGTGGCCAAGACCAACTGCCCATGTCGAGACCAATCAATCGAAGACAACACCACGCTCTGGTCGATGATGTTGAAAGGAAAGTACAAGCCGGGAGATGCGGTTGTCCGGGTGAAAACCGACATGACGCTGAAGAATCCAGCCTTGCGAGACTGGCCGGCCTTGCGCATTCAAGACACCAAAACTCACCCGCACCCACGTCCGGAAATTGGTTCGAAGTACGTCGTCTGGCCGTTGTTGGACTTTCAAAGCGCTGTCGAAGATCACCTCCAAGGAGTCACACACATCATCCGTGGCAAGGATTTGATGGATTCCACGAGAAAACAAACCCTCCTCTACGAACATTTTGGATGGACATATCCCGAAACATTGTACTGGGGTCGGGTCAAAGTCCACGAATGGGGTGGTTTTTCCACCTCTCAAATGCGCACCGACATCGAAGAGGGGCGGTATGATGGGTGGGGCGACCCCCGATTACCAACTTTGGACGGATTGAGGAAACGCGGGATTCAAGCCGAGGCCCTTCGTAATTTTTGGTTGGAGTTGGGCATCACGCAAAAGGACATCTCGGTGCCGCTTGCTACGCTCTACTCCCACAACACCAAGGCGATTGACGCCACCGCCCCCCGCTTGTCTTTTGTCCGCCATCCCATCGCATACGATTTGGAAGGGGAACACCCCCCTGCCATCGAATTGGATGTTCATCCCAACGACGCATCCATGGGTAAGCGTGCATGGTCGTTGAAGGGCAGCATCTGGCTGGAAGGCGAAGATTTGGAGAAAATGGACATCCGACTCAAGGAATTCGCAGACGTGGCGCTGCACGACCAAATCGCAGAGATCGAATCGATTGACCGTCAAGACAACCGACCGGTCGTGCATTGGCTCCCCGTCCAACACGCCAAGTCAGCAACCTTGATTGAAACAAAGAACGATCGGATGGTCCACATCGCAGGGCAGTTGGAACATCATCGCTACCCCGTAGGCACCATTGTCCAACTGGAACGCGTCGGTTACGCACTTCTTCTCTCCGAGGACACCTTGATTTTGTGTCACGAGGAAGGTCAAGAACCCTAAGCGGCAAGTTACAAAGGGTCCAACCGTTGTGGTTGGGGCATGGGCAAAACCGTGAACGACCTCACCCTTGACGATGAACACATGACCGTTGGCAGCAGCGATACGCTTCAGGAAGCGGCCAAACGTTTGTTGAGCGTCCCTGGAGGCATTTTGGTCGTCTTGGACGACAACAACGGTGTCAAAGGTGTCCTCGGCCAACGCCAAATGGTGAAAGCCCTGAGTGAGGGCGTGGATGCGTCGAAAGACCAGTGCCACGAACACATGGAAATGGATTTCATGAAGGTTCAGTTAAGTGATGATTTGAAAAGCGTTCTCAGCGAGATCCAACTTCGCAGCCCTCAAGCCGTTGTGGCGGTGAACGACGAGGATGAGTTCGTGGGTTACTTCTCCCCCGGCGACTATCAAGAAGCCGTTACGCTGGTCAAGAATTTGAAAGACTTGAACCTCTGATCAGGCAACCAATTTGATCACTCGCTGGCACCCTTTGCAGCTGAATCGATGGGGGCGCTCAGCCGTCGTGACGGCGTTGGGAGTTTGGCAAGCGGGGCAAGGAATGGTCGGCACGGTGGGGGAACGTCGTTGGGCAGTACCCACCAAACGAGGGCTCGCAACACCGGTCACCCACCAAATCATCGCCGTTGCACCAAGCGCAATGCCGATGAACAGGGGCGGATAGCCGAGCACGGTGATGAACAGCACCACTGGGACCAAGACCATTTCAACATAGAGCGAGGTCCGACGACGTTCTTTGGTCAAGCTTAACCCAACCAAAAAGGCTCCAAGCAGACCAACAAGGGTGAGAGCAGTCAGGGACAACGGCGCATAGACCAGCGAAGTGGTTGGCAAGGTAGCCAGTGTGAACTTCTCGTTTTGGTCAATGTCCGTTCCACTCAGGCGAATCGAATCGCCCCAAGGAAGACGAGAAACAGAGAAGTCAAATGCCTCGGATTCTCGAAGTATGCTGCTGCTCAATGCCGTAAGGGCGCTTGAGCGAGCGGTGAGTTCAATCGTCATGTCGCTCCAAAGCGGGGCGGGTTGGACAACAACAAAATTGCGAAGAAGGTCAAAGCGCTCACCGTCTGAAATCAGTTGCGTGGTGGAAAAACGCAACGTTACAGGATGGTTGATGACGGCATTTTTCCCGTTCAAATCCACTTCAACCTTGAGTTCGTTGAACGACCGGAAATCACCAAGCAACTCTTCGGTGTCGAGACCGAGCCCTGCGTTCATGTACATCGGTCCAAGGGTGACCAATTGCCGTTCAAATTCTGCGAGTTCCACTTCCTCAACAAATCGGCTTACGCGGTCTTCGTCCGTCACGGCACCCGCTGAAAAGGCACGAAGCGTCGAGGACAATGCAGGGTTATCGTCCCCAATGTGGTCCATGCCCCAACGCATCCAAAACGCCAGTTCATCGCTAATTTCCATGGTGGTCACGCGCTCGAGCAACAACCCGTTGCCGTCATTGCTCAAGGTGATGTCAATGTCAAGCACCAAGCCACTTCCATCACCGTCGGTTCGAAGAGGTTCGTCCGGTGGATAGTAGGTTCCGGTTCCGCCGCCTCCATCAAAGGTCTCAATTTCGAAGGTCGCAGAGCCCTTCAGCGAGGGTTTTCCTTGTTGGAACAACAGGTCGATTTCAACATTGATGACTTCTGTACCCCCTGCGGCCTCGGACCATGTCCATGTGACTCGAACCATATCGCCGGACGCTGTTTCAATGGGATCGCCGGTCACCTCTCTTCCATTGACTTTGAGACTGATGGACTCGGCCATCGCAAGGGTTGACAGGCCCCATGGTGAATCCAAACGAACGGCAAGGTACACATCGGAGCCTTCGACCTCGGGTTCAACCATCAGAATGTCCATGACAGGAATCGTTGCTTCCAAAGAGGAAGCGTCGTCTTCACTTCCCCAGAGAAATTCGAGCTTTGCATCGGCGCCTGGGACACTGAAGACAACGGCTTGAGCCGTCATCTCCAGTTCGATGTTCGAGGAACCTGAAGTGGTCATGGCTTCCACCTCAATTTCAAAGGTCATGGAGCCGGTTCCTTGGGCAAGGAACGAACCCGGGTCCGTTTGGGCGGAGAAACTCTTGGAGCCGATGTTCACCGTGGCCGTGGCGTTGATTTGAACACCAGCGGCGTTGGAAACTTCGTAGTTCAACGAGAAGGTCCACGTCGATTCAGGAATGTCGCCGCCCCACGTGTCAGGGAGCACCCAACGCCCGATGCTTTCTTGGGAGGAGATGGAGGTCTCAAGTGAGACTCGTTGCGGCTCCTCGCCAAGTTCCGATGCAAAGGGCGTGAGTTTCTTGTTGCTGTCGCTGCCAAGGAGATACAACTCCACCGGGCTTGCATCACAACAGACCAAAAGGTCGTCCGAGCCTGCTGCCTGTGCAGGTGCAAGCACCGGAGACAGGGTGACGGCTACAAGAAGCAGGCTTAGAAGCAAGGCTTGACGCATCAGTTCTCGCCCTTGCCAAGCGCCCCTGCCTCATAACATGAACGCTTGACTGCGGAGAAATTGGCTCAAAGTGCCTTCTCAAGGAGGGCGCCAAGTTCTTTCTCAAACAGGGTCACCAAGGCTTCGCCAACCTCGCCCTGCAATTCGTCGGGGAGCAAACGAAGTCCAAGTCGAGTTGCGGCTCGCGTGGCCTTCAATTCTGCGTAGATGCTTCTTGCTTTTGAATGGAAATAGTAGGCCACGGCTTCTTTGATTTCAGCCTTGAGTTCGGGATCCTCGTCAACTTTGGCACGAATGTGAGCCTTCAGTTCGTCTTTAACCAAATCACGGAAGGCTTCAATCACCAAGTCCTCGGTTGACATCAACTCCTGAAGTTGATTTTGGATGCTTCCCGTCAACAATCGCTCAATCGCCATGCCACGCCGAGTGCACTCACAGGCTTCAATCCGTCGCTTGCTCTTTCAGTGCGAGATGACCGGTTGTCAACCATTGGTCGAGGAGCTTTGAGGCATGGACCCGTGCGCCGTCGACATCCGACGGCCAAGACCTCTGCGCCAGATGCGCTTGGCTAACCAAATCCAACGATTGGTCACGAATTACCAAACGGTGCCAGAGCAATTCCTCCAGGCGAGGGGTGGAGAGTTGAGCGTGGGCCAAGCAAGGCAGGGCAAGCTCGCTCAATGCCAGCGTTCGCTGGTCCACATCCATCGAAGGCCAAGTCTTGGTGAGTCTTTTCAGTTGACGAGCAGACAGGCCCGGCATCATTTCTATGACCGGTTCCTGAATTTCGGGGAGGGGCAAGGTGCGCACGCTTCCTTCGTCCTGAAGGTGGGCGATGATCGCCGTATGAATGGGGTCATAGGTTGTGTCGAGGGCCCCACGTAACCACAACCCGAGAGCAAGAAACGGACGGAGTGTTCGAACCCGTGGCCCGTTCGGCGAGAGGTGGGCGGCGAGCGCACCGGCTTGAACCACTGGATCGAGGGCACCGGTATGACGGCGGTTCTGTGCGCCGAGCATGACGTGGGTTTGGACAGGAACGAGGTTGAGTACCCCTTCTTGTGGCACATCGGCAACCTCCCAGGTTTCTTCTTCCACGTTGCAGAAAACGGTGAGGCCTTGTTCGGCCGGCTCGGGTACGTTTGTTGCGTCTCGAGGGACATGGTGACGTGCCGGGGTCAATCGTCGGCTGTATCGAATCTTGCTGTCCAAACACGCTGCTTCGAGTTGGCCCAACGCGAGCACACCTTCCAAGGTGGCTGGTGCATTGAGATGAACCATATCGGCTTCTTGAAGGCGAGTTAATTGCTGGTTCAGCAACCCCGAAACCGGTTCGAAAAGGGGTGTTGTCAACAGTTCACGCATGGCAGACCGTTGTTGGCAACATGGGCCACCTCAAGAAGGTGTCCTCGGGCAACGAGGAGGTTCACTCAACCATCAGGCGGAGTTCGTCTCGCTTGTATCGCCAGTCAGCAGGAAGGCGCTTTTCTCCCTTGTAGTAGTTGGCGAGTTTACGAATTTTGGCTTCCGTGATTTCCAAGGCACGCTTGTTGTGCAAATCTTTGTGGTTTCCGGAGCCGAGGTGATTGATGATGCCGACGGCTTGTCGCATGAGGTTCATCATGTCTTCAGGATACGAACCGGTCATCTCGTTCTCGGCCAAGACCTGCGAGATGCGCTTGCCGAGCACGAGTCGGGCATTTGGCACGGCATGCTTGTCTCGGAGCACCGTTCCAATTTCTGCGGAGGAGTGTCCGGATTTGGCGAGATCCAAAATGATGCCCACAATGGCCTCTTTGTCGGTGTTGGACCACTCGGGAGCTTCGCCCACATGCGGGCGAGAAGAGCCGCTTTGACCTCGTCGGGACTTGTACATACGTGCCATATTCACACCACCAAGCGGCCTTCCGACTTATCTCCCCTTCTTAACCACTCCGCAAGCCACGCCGAAGGCCTTGTTCACTTCTTTTTCTTGCGTTGATGGGATTTCGCGAGCGTCCCCGGCGTGCCATTCCATTCCCATCCGGGAGCAACAGCACGGGCAAGCCCGATGCATGCTCCGTTTTGGATCACTCGGAGATCATCACCCGCTCTGATTCGTGGGTCAGCCGTAGCGACGTGTTGAGCAAACACATCGCCTTTCCAATCCACATCACCGTGAAGGTGGATTTCTCTCAAGGCCTGATGCTCATGAAGCAGGTCAATGGACGCTTTTGAAAACGAGAAGCCGTTCCGATCGATGGACCATACCGCCATTTGAACCCCGTTTTCTTCCAGTCGCCATCGAGGCAGTTTGCCTTTGACGACCAACTTCTCCAACCAAGCATCGGTTCCGGTGGATTTGCGAGCAATGCTCTTGAAGTGTTCCAACAAGCGAAGGTTGTTTTTTTGGTTCCGAAGTCCAAACGCCTTCACTGCATCACCGACGGCTGCCTTCAACCGTTGCAACGAATCGTGTTGTGTTGCTCCATCCT
The DNA here is from genome assembly GCA_038136695.1 of Candidatus Poseidonia sp. Taxonomy (GTDB): domain Archaea; phylum Thermoplasmatota; class Poseidoniia; order Poseidoniales; family Poseidoniaceae; genus Poseidonia. The sequence goes on along the minus strand of JAYQAK010000011.1, from coordinate 16,402 downwards.
CGTGACGGGTGTCCACCACCTCAACGCCGAGGAACGACAGGTCCATGTTGGTGTGATTGATGATTCGCTGATATCCTGTGCGTTCGACCAACGAGGTCAGCATGCGTCGGACGCGTTTGAGTTCATCTTCGCCCCAATCTCCTGTGACGGGCACGTCGTAATGGGCAGCAGGCCAAACGTCTTCCAAGTCCCGGGGAACAAGACCGAGTGGCGATGTCATCATCACCTCATGACAAGCGGTAGAGCCCATGGCATTGAGGAACTGGCTGTGCGATTTTGAAAGTCTGTAGGGCTTTCGCGCCGAGCAGGGCAACAGGACCATGACCGTCCGAACGGGTTGAGGGGCAACGTATTCTTGCGTCATGAAGCGCTCCCAATCCTCCACCAGCGGGTCGTTGAGACGCTGAGGTGCATAACATTCGAACACCGTATCTGCCGACACGTGAGAAGACAGCAGGCCATGGCTGTCGCTCATGATCTGTTGGTGATGACGCAAGTGCTCAACGAGGCGAGGGCTGGAAAAAGAAGATCGGAAGGCAAGCGATTCAATGGTGTTCTGAGCGATGGCTGCTCGTGCTTCGTCAAGGGCTTTGATGAGATGGTACACCTGTGCCTCAACGGTGGTGGATTCGTGAGCTAAGGGCGCACGGGGGCCTTGGTGCGTCAACAAAACACCGCTGGCCGAGGCTTCCCTGCATCGTGCAAGGTCAATCAGGTCAACCCCCATCAAGGCAAGCGCACCAACATTGTCCGGACCGCCCAGACCAGGCGTCCACAACAAGGCTCCGGGAAAGCGATGTTTGAGCGTGTGGAGGGCACGTGGCAACTTTCCAGGTTGGCTGGCAAGTTGCACAGCATCGGTGAGAACGACGATTTCCGGTTGAATGGATTCGTCCATCAATTCAGCATCGTGATGCATTCGCTGCCAAGAAACGGGCAAGAGTGTCGAAGTGCCCTGTTGTTCTCCTGCATTGGCGTCATCAAGTGAAGGCGGAAGCACATGCCCCAACTCGACCTGATAGGTGGGGCCGTTGGTCACGAATTCGGGAGGTTGGAAGGCCGCTCGCGAGGTGAGGCTGAGGGTGGCTGGAAGAGAAGCATTCGTGGCGGCTTGAAACGGTGCGTATTCAACGGGGAGCGCAGGGTCGTCTTCCATGAGCACAACCCCCGGCGTCTGCGCACTGGGGGCTTTCCTGTCGCCAAGACCCCATACTCGGGCATAGCGCTGCCGGTGAAGAACCGTCCTTGCGAGAACACCGGCCATGGTGCCGGCTGTTGCCTCCGCTTCTTGAAAGGTTTGAACACCGAACGAGGGTGGATTTGAAAGACTCCGCACCCTCGCCAAGTCATGGGATGGCGCGCCCAACCTGCAACGGTGGTAGCCTTGGTTGTCGCCTTGATGGTGATGGCCGTCCCGTTGCCGCAGGTGCAGGCAGAAGTGACCGACACGGGTACCCAGCGCATCACGACCTTCTCCGTCGCTCCTGAGGCAAACCAAAGCCTGCAGGTTGACCTTGCCGATTCCAGTCACGCACTCGTGGCTTGGTCGTGCAATGCGTGCCAAGTTGATGTCGACGGTGCCGACCTCGAAATTTTCCAACACCAAGGGCAGACCCTTCGTATTCACGCCTCAGCAGCCACAACAGCGACCCTCCATTTCAGCACCGATGCCGAAGAAGCGGTCTCCGTGATGGTTGTATCCGATCTCACGCTCGACCATCCTTCACGCAGACCAGCGCCCGGGGAAGTCTTTGCAGCAACCGACCTGTCCTTCTGTTCACCCATCACCGACTGCATCAACACCGATGCTGGTACGCTGGCTGCACGAATTCAGCCGCATGACGACCAGGCGTATTTGCTGTCCGGTTTGTTGGATACATCCAACGATGAATACGTCGTTTTTGACGTCCTTGAAGGCGATACCATCGAATGGCAATGGTTGGCCGCGACCCATGAAATCAACGTTGAATTTTACCACCAAACAGTGACCGAAGAAGTCCTTCTACCGCAACACCACCATGTTCCAGAAGCGTTCAGTGAACTCTCGGGTGAGCCTCCGAAATCAGCCTGGTGGACGGCGGAGGAGGACGGTCGATTCATCGCTCGATTGTCATCAAACAGTTCCGACGTTGCGTGGGCAGCGCATGTGATGGCTTATTCACAAACCCTCCAACAATCGCTCATCGGAGAGAACCTCACTCAAGGGGTCGAACTTCTCGGGCACGACTCACTGACCGCCACGATGGATTGGAACGATGTCGAGATGGTGCACCTCCACGCCCGTCTTGGACCAGCGACCGTTCAGGTGGACCAATTCCTCGGTGGGTCGTGGGTAAGGGGCACACCGACCCTCATGGAGAAAGGCGATTCTATACAGGTCTACCCTTATCCAGGGACCACAGCAGGGCAACTCCACGTGCTGGACACGGCCGTTTTTTCCATTGAACTTTTGACGCTTAGCTTCGCCGATATCAACGGACTTGAAGCCCCCTCCTATCGTCCGGCGAACCTGCAAGAGGACAACCAATCGTGGCCCGTGTTGAACCTCACGTCAGACACAACCGGTCGTTTCGCCCTTGCTGTTCACGACACAAGCGACACCTACCGACTGGAAGTCGATGGATGGGAGGATTCGATTCACTTCGTCCAGTTTACCCTTGACGGGGATGTACAGGGGCTCGAACTCCAACTCTGGGATATCGATCAGGGAACCAGCGAAGTGTTGGCCACCGACATCACGCGCCCTGTTTCCGACGAACTGAGCATCGGTTTGCAAGTTGGACGTGGCACCCACTTCTTCCAAATTCGCTACCAAAATGCCAGTGAGGCCACACCGCATCTGTGGGGGGAACATGTCGAGGCCCGAGCCTACATCCTCCAAGCATCGTACACCCTCATCGATGAGGGGGAGGAACCGTGGTACCCCCCGAGCGAAGAGGCCGTGTACTGGGGGACGGTGGCTCGCTGGTTCATGGGGCTGTTGTTCCTCGTTCCTGCGCTGTACTTGCTGGTCAACGTCCGACGCACTCGACAATTTGCGAAAGACGTCGCCAGCATGAAACAGCGCTTAGCATGGTACGCCGCTCGCCTCGACAGCGGAGAGAGCAATGCGGTAGAAGCGCGCGAAGACATGACCAAGGCGCTGCAGGCGGTTGCTCAACTCGACTGGCAGGACGGGATGGATGCTTGGGGAGCCCAGCGAACCGAGCACCGAACCGATGATTTGGCCATGGCGGTATGGACCGTCGACGAACGGTTGGCAAAACACAAAGGCGCGTGGCCCTTGGTCGTGGGCGTTCATGTGCTTCGTGGCACATGGGATCTTGCTGCACTTCGATTTGATGCACCCAACGACGGGGCGTTTGAAGTCGTTCATGTGGAACCGCGTTTCCTGTTCCAAGGTGAAGAGGTCTTTTTGGATGAGATGAACGAAGGCCACAGGGTCTACTTGATGGTTGAATTGCTTGGAGGTGCATCTCATGTGGACGTTGAACTCAACGGGCGAGTGAGCAACACCCCGTTCGCTGCTCGAATACCGGTCGCCATTCAGCGATAAAACGACGACTCAGGATGACCGACGCTCTTTGGCATCGTTGAGGATGCTGTCCATCAAATCAGCGGGCGAGAGGTCGTCCGTGATGCCCTGGAGCGTTTTCTTGGTGGCTTTGCTGACCTTGGGTGGCATGTGCAACTTGAGCAGGACCACCACGTCGCCTCGACCGCTTCCCCGCTGACGAGGAAGGCCGCGTTTCTTGACTTCGACCGTCTCACCCGAGTTGGAATGGGCTGGGATGTTGATGACAAGGGGCTTTCCATCGATGTGGTCCAACGTGACGCTCGTCCCGAGCAACAGCTGACCGTAACCGAGCGGGAGGGACATGATCAAATCTGATCCACTTCGTTCGAACCAGGGGTGGGCTTCAACTTCGAGTTCGATCAACAGGTCACCGGCCTCACCCATGCCTTGTGGTGCAGGTTCTCCTTTGCCCCGCATCCGTAGACGGGTTCCTGATTCTGCCCCCTCAGGCACATGGAACCGAAGGGTGTTGGCCTTCAATTCCGTTCCCTGGCCGCTGCAATCAACACACGGTCGGTCCGACACGCTGCCTCTACCGAGGCAAGCATCGCAGGGTTGAACGGATTCTTGGATGAACGGACCCACTTGCTGACGTACACGAAGTTGGCCAGAACCACTGCACCGCTGACAAGGAACAAGATCGCCTCCTTCGGCCCCTGTCCCCTCGCACGAAGTACAGGCTTCTGGCAAATCGAGAACGACTTCTTGCTCGGTTCCGTTCAAAACATCTTCAAGGTTGATGGAGTGGCGCAAAAGAATGGTACCGCCTTGACGGCTGCGTCGGCGACGAGAACCACCTCCAAACAGCGTTGAAAAGAAATCACCGCCGAGAATGTCATCAAAGTTGATGTTGATTCCACCTCCAAAGCCTCCGAATGGATTGCCTTGGGGTCCATCGTGCCCGTAGCGGTCGTAATGCGCTCGCTTTTGGTCGTCAGAAAGCACGGCATACGCTTCTTGAAGTTCCTTGAACCGGTCCTCTGCATCGGGCTCAGTGCTTCGGTCAGGATGGTATTTCCGTGCCAGGCGACGAAAGGCGTTTTTCAAATCGCTCGCGTTGGCGTTCTTGTCGACATCCAAGACTTCGTAGTAGTCTCGTTTGTCGCCCAACCCGTCGCCCCCGTGGTGGACGATGTGGGGCCCGCTTTCAACCTCACGCCTCGGCTCAAAGGTCGAGACCGCAGTGTGGACAGAACCGTTCTTGAACAGCCACGGGTGCCCCACAGCCCCGGCACGTAGGGCCTGCAGTGACAAAGGCCGACGACGCTGAAGGGGTCTGACCCATCATCGCCATGCTCTCCAAGGATTCTTGTGGTTCGGGAATGGACGTGGCGGCGGAAAGTGTAGGAACGTCTTTCTCCAGCCCAGAAGACGAGATGACGGTCTCAACACCACCGGAATCGCTCATGGACGTCATGTTAACCTCCGATTCGTCCTCGGTTTTGTTGAGCCTCAATGGAGCAACAGGTCGTTGGGCAATCACGGGAGCATCAACGGCCGCTTGGCGCAATCGTGCTTGCCGACGTTGTTCACGTTCCTCTCGACTGTCGATGCCAAACAAACCAAACACCGTGTCAAGAAGGCGATCCATGGGGCCAGCACGCCGGTATGCACCGACCGTCCCCGTGATGGCTTCTTCATCCAACGAGGCCGACCCAGTGACGCGCGCATTGGCTTTGATGACGTGGGACGCTTCAGACAACATTTCGACCTCAACTTTCTCATCGTCGCCAACCTGCATCTCTGGACCCTCGCCTGAGAAATCACCAACGGATCTGCCCAACCCAGCCTGGGTGGTGGCGTCCATGGCCCCGTCAAGATGCGCATCGGTTTGCCACACACCTCGCTCCTCAGCCTCGTAGACATGACGCACTTTCTTCATCGCCTTCACGCGGTTGTATTCATGGTCCTTGACGACACGCGAGCGGCGCAGAAGCACGACACCGAGCAACAACGCAACGGCATACCACGCATACATCAGTCGAGGTTCAACCTCAAACATGGCCTGGAGCGGGGGCAAGGAAAGGTGGGTGACGCCCATGAGCAACAACGGGAGAACACCGACGCCCAGAGAAGTCAATTGCCGTTGTTGCGCCATGCTTCTTCACACCTGTGTTGGAGAAATCACTCATCATACTATTGGGTGTTTGTTCTCATGCTCGGTCGCTGGGCAGCCGCCCCTTTCGAACCAAACCATCAAGCAAACCGATGGAAAAACTCGTGTGAAGCATCACCAAACAGATTGGAACCCCAACCCCGCAGGTGATCCTTCGCTGTTTGATGACTTGAACCAGACCCGATGCCCCCAACACCACGAGGTAGGCGGTCAGTGGGAGATGCCAGAACGGATGGCCTATCGCTGCCAATCCGGCCGTCAGACTGAGGCCAAACAGCGGCAAGAACTCCTGCCACTTTGCCCTTCGTGGATGACGCAACAGGACCTTTGTCCGCCAAAAACCATACCTGTGCCCCATTTTCCACCAATTCCTCAGCGTGGTTCGTTTGTGCATCTTTACGCATGGTTTTGGATGTCGGTACAGCGCAAAACCCGCGTTCAACAACCGCATGGAAAGTTCACTGTCTTGGCTGGTGAGGAACCTCATGTCCCACCCATTCACGCTCTCGACGGCGGAACGGTCATGCATCACAAAGGCTGGCACCTTGGTTGGAGACGGCTTGGAAAAGGACGCAAATTGTCCACCACTTTGACCGACGGGCGAAGAAATCGCACCGTCGATCCACGAAGCAACCATCCCTTGCGGTTCATCCATGGCAACCACCCGAACACCGACGCCTGCCAGTTGCCCCTGCACCTCTTGCGAACACGCCGCCCAGGCATCAAGTCGGTCTTGGAGGTGGTGTTCATCAACCACGGCGTGGCCAATCATCTCAACAAGCCATTCAACCGAAGCTGGAAGGTGAGCGAGTGCGAGGTTGCGAGCGTGGGCAACGGTTCGGTCAGGATTGTCCATCACCTCAACTCGAGGATGCGCTTTCCCGGTGTGTTTGGCGACAACATCGTTCACCACATCCAGTGTCCCATCGGTTGAACCACCATCGAGAACAAGGATCATGTGCATGGATGGGGCAACGGTTTGGTGAAGCAAGGACTCCAAGCATCCCCGTATGTGAAGCGCTTCGTTGAACACAGGAAGAACGGTCGCAAGGCGGGGCTCGTTCCCTCCTTCCATACAGCGCGGTACCTCGCTCGTATTTTCACCCCTTCGGCAGTGAGGGGACCTGCGAGTATCTTCTTGAGGGGAGAGCCTCTGCCCGAGCCATGGTTGAACAGCGCCTGAGACTCACCGGCGTGGGCGAAGGCATGGCCGTGAAGGTGGAAACCGACCTCCGTGGTGCAGATTCCCCCTCCAAGGTGTTGGCCGCTTTGAACACCTTGTTCCCCACCATTGGCGTGGACTCGATGCCCAAAGAGCCATCGTTTGGAAGCGGTATTGACGTGGTCTGGTCGTTTGAAGATGTCTCGTTGGCTGTCTTCCTCAATCAACTTCACGAGCAACGCATTCTTGACACCGCTTTGGATGCCATGTCAGCAGGCCTCAATGGAACCACCACCACGTTTGCTCTTTCTCGACTTGCAGCAGCGGCCGGGAAGATTTCGTTTCCCATTCCCGGAGATGAACCACTGGGTGGCATCGTTTCGCTGTCCATTCGCGGCGAAGGGTTGGAGGAATGGTTGCAGGCGGCGACATGGCACCCCGGTAGAAGTCAGGTCCCACGGTCCATCAACGACGATTTGGCCATGGAGCCGGACGGCGAAGCGTCCACCTGGTTGTGACTCAGTTCGCTGATGTGGGCAAACATTTCTCCGTCTCGCCCAGCCCAAGGCAAGACGGGCGGATGGCGTGGGTCAATCAATTCGTAAGCGGCATGGGCGCGAAGATGGATGGTTTCCGGGTCTTGCGCCCAGTCACAGTGTGCAAGATGGACGGCATAGTGGATGGAATCGATGGTTCGTACCCACGTGCCCAGCAAATGGCGTGGCTTGACGGAGAGGTTCAATTCCTCGTCCAGTTCTCGACGGAGCGATTGCTTCCAATGTTCGCCTTGTTCGCACTTTCCTCCTGGGTATTCCCAACGTCCTTCATCACCGTCACCCTCAGGTCGTTGGGTAACGACATGCTGGTTGCTGGGCATGGCAAGATGGCCGGCGACCACATGGACGGTGCTGGGTGGAAACGGTTGAACAAGGTAGGCCAGACACTGAAGGGAAAACGCAAACGCATCGTCCACCGCCATGGAGGTGTGGTGCGGCAAATGAACGAACAAACACGCTGGAGGCAAAGGAGAACCTCGGTGCGTCGCAGACAACGCCGCAAGCGTTCGGAAATAGGTTTCGTTGCAAAGATACGCCCCGGCGTTGGTCGACAGTTCAAACGGGTGTTGGAAAGTCTTGACGGGCCAAACACTGGGATCCACCCAACAACCTCGGTCGCCACCCCCGTCCAGCGAGGCTCCTCGTTCCTGCCGACCTGCGTTGTCGGGAATGCGCATGTCCAGTGCATCGCGGGCAAGGCGTTCAACCCGTGGGACATCGCATCGTTCACACAAACCAAGATGGAGGATGGCATCCCATGATTCACCGTCCTGGAGCCGCCCAGCGATGTGCATTGAACCCGCAGCGTCAACGGACAAAATGGCTGTTTCACAGGAGACCGGCAGAACCTCACCCGTCCAAGGGTCCTGGACGGTCTCGACGGAGATGAAGCGTTGAGCAACATCCTGACTGATGTTCTCGAGGTGCCCCCCAAACGGCTCAAAACCGGTGACCAGCACCTTTCGAACCCGAGCCATGGAAGAAACAACAGGTCGGGGTTTTTCATCCATACCCTCGTTGTGAAGCGTCATCTTCACAAAGAAGCAAGAGCAGCATTGTTCATGGAAGAGGAATTGGTGGTTCAATTGACCCCCGATTCTCAAGCTGAAAACAAGGGCCTCTTCCCGGTGAGAATCGTTAGGGAAATTTGGCGTGAAATCACCTTCGGTGTCGGCACGTGGGGCGCCATGCGTCCCTTGCTTGCTGCCATCCTTGCTTTGGTTCCGTTTGTGTATCTGGGGCAACATTTCAATCGACAACACCAGCGCGCCGTCGACTGGACCCTTCTTCAGATTCCCTTGGCACTGACCATCGTGTTGTGGATTGCATTGTATCTGTGGTCCATCTTTGACGCTTGGCGCGATGCCGTGGCCATCATGGGTCAGGGCCAGAGTTGATCCCGCACTTCGATGTCACCACTCGCTAAACCGGCCAAGTCCGAGAGGTCGTCTTGGTCAAATTCCGTCGGCAAGCTTCCGAAGAAGAAGTTCGCTATGTCCATCGATTCAATCGCCCAATACATCACGGATTCATCGTTGCTTGAATGACCGGGGTGGTCGCTGTCTTCATGGTCCACCGGTGAGGTGTAGACCAAATTGACCAAGCCAAGCAAATGGCCGACTTCGTGAACCATCACGCTGTTTTCAACATCTTCATCCGATGGCCGACCGAGGAAGCCCTCCGATTCATCGATTGAATCACTGAACATGGCAACGGTCGAAGCGTCAACAGCCACACCGAGAACACTTTCTTGGTGGTACGTGCCCTCTGGGAAGATGAGTTGCCAACGCAAGGTTGAGCCTGTCAACGGGGAGGCATCTTTGTGCTTCCAACCCTCTTCACGGACATCGTCCGCCGTCCAGTCACCCGTATGCTCAAATTCAACCTCGTTGAATTTCACAGTGATGCCGGAAGGTTTCTCACAGACCTGTTCGAGACGCTCAACCAACAGGTCGGTGCTGCTCGAGTAGGGTCGATAGCCCGGGGCATGGTCAATTTCGATGATCATGGAGGTGTATTCCCCGCCTCGCAAACACGCCAGGGTGAGGCCTCCAGGCACACCTTTCCGTTCAGGAATGATATCCAAGCCGTCTTCACCGATGCATCCAGCCATGGGACCTACCAGCAGAACCACCGCCAACGTCATGGCGAGGAACGGTCGGTTGGCCATGAGGAGCCCTGTCCGGCGATGTTTTTCAATGCCGTGTCACCAATCGTCAGGAATGTCGAGTGGTGAGAACAATTGACCCGGGCCGGAAGCGTTCGCAAGTTGCGTTCGAGCAAGGTGCTCCCACGCCCGCAAGGCGAGGATGGCGTCGACGACGGAGGCGTTGATTTCAATCAGGGTCACACGAACCAAGGTGTCGAGGATGTCCATGCGTTGCTGGTCAACGATGTCCATGACCTTGTCCAGAGGAAACGATGCAGAAGATGTTGAGGATTCAATATCGAGTGGCCACGGCGAGTGAACACGGGCATTGACGGTCTCGCCTGTGGCGGTCAAGTGCTGGTTGAGGGTGTCCATCAATTGGTTTAGGTGCCGTTGAATGACCAACGAAACTTCCACCAACGGCATGTTGAGTTGATTGACAAGATTCACGGTGCGTTCCTGCAACGTGACCATGCCGTCAACCGGTTCCTCCGTCAACCGAGCACCTCTCACTTTTTGGCAAGGGCGTCGATGTATTGCCAACCGTAGGAACTCCATTGCTCCTCACTCCAGCCTTCTGGCAACCCGGTGGGCGGAATGGGCGGCGGGACGCTTCGATCGGGTCCTGGGATCACCTTGGGGGGTGGAGGAACCTGAGCGGCAGCAGGAGGTGGTGGCACGCCGCCGGTTGGTGGTGGCGGAACCTGGTCAGCCGGAGGGTTGGCAATGGCTGGAACGGCTTTGGTCGCCGCCATTTCTTCAGCAACGACATCGGTTTGATCAGCCATTTCCTCTTCGGTCTCCGGTGCGAGCATACGTCGGCGCAACACCAGCGCATACATGCCAAACGAAACCGAGGCAAGTGCGATGATGAACAGTGTCACAGAGAAGACATCGGTCGAAAGTTGCTGTGAAAGGGCAGCTCCGTCCCGAACCGTTTCTTCTTTGATGAACAGCGAGTCAACGGTATGACGGTCCATTTCAACACCGTCAACCAAGACGATAACACGGTATTCGAGGGTCTCGCCAGCCTTGGCGTTGACCTCAACGGGAAGCGATGCGGAGAGGGGGCCACCGGTCGTGGTTTCCAAGCCGGCGAGTGCCACCGTTGACCAGAAGCCACCGTCAACATGTTGTTGCAAAGCGAATTCAACGTAGCCGTTGCCACCGAGGTTGTCGGTGTTGACCACCATCGTTGCCGTGTCGCCTTCGTAAGGGCTTGGCACATCCCACTGCAAGGAAGTGGATTCATGTTGGAGGTCAACGCGTGGGCCGAGAAGAGCCAACGGCCACGAGGCAAAGGGATCGCCCATCGAATTTTTGATCGTGTCGTACGGATTGCCAGCTTCGTCTGAACCAGAAACCCAAACATCAACGGTGTACGAAGGCAAAAGGGTCGTTGCCCCTGAATCGGTGAGGTCCAAGGTACCGCTCCAGAAGTACTGCTGGCCAAACGGCGTGATGTCCGGGAGGAGCACGCTGCCACGGGAGATCTCTGCTTCACCTGCTTTGACGCGGTAGTGCAGGACAGCCGCTTCGTTCACGTTGAATCCATTTTCATCGTTGGTGATGAGAATGACCTCCAGATTGCTGGCTTGACCGATGGAGAGCGGAGAGTTCACAGGCACGCCGTTCAGCGAAATGCTGTCAATGGTCGGGCGAGCACTGTCCACGGCAAGGCGGACACGAGGGGAGAAGGGTGTTTCGTCAAATGCGAGACCGGGCAGGTCGTCCATGCTCAAGCGCAAGTCAAGTCGACCGGAACGAACGGAGGGCACCAGGAGGTCGAGACTGAATTCGCCGTCTTCACGGGTGGAGGTTCGCCAATTGTTTTCGAAGTCACCGAACACCACATCAAAGGCACCGGGCGGCGCAGGTGTTTCGTCCTCGGAGAAGAGAACACGACCTGAAACACGCAGGGCTTGGCCTGCGCCGATGATGGTTTCGTAATTTTCGGGATTGTAGTGGTTCTCGCTGTTTCTCAATTCAATGGCTCGAATGTGGCCAGCCTCGGTGTCAAATCGGAAATCGTTGTCAAGGCTCCACCAATCGTCACCCATGCCTTCTTCGACCACGAAACAAGGTGTGACTTCGTTGTCGTTACAGGGCATGTCCGTGACCCGTACGCGTGGGATGAAATGACTCTGACCATCGGTGTCAAACGTCTCGGGGAACATCCAGGTGAGTTGGAATCGGGCCTGAATGATGACCACGGATTCGTTTCCTTCTTCCAAACTGACGGTGGAATACAGGTTGGACACGGCGATGTAATTCGAACCGGACGTCATCACCGCTCGGGGAAGACCATCAGGACCTTTTGCAAGCGAGATGAACATCGAGGACTCATCGTCCTCAAAATCACCGCCCAACGCCACTTGGACGTATTGGATATCCTGCCATCCGTTGATGTCGACCAACTTGATTTGAGCGGTGTACGGGATCCCTGGATGAAGCGGTTCGTAGTCATCGTGACCCAAGATGGAAGAGTTGCCGACATCGACCTCCGGTTCAAACTCTTGACGAATGTGATAGGTCACGAGGTCAGCATCCCAGTCGGGCAGCACTTCGCCGGGACGGTAGCCGCAGGTGATGGTGGATTGAGGGCAAACGGGGCCCATGCCCATGGCGATTTGGTTGTTCTGCTCGTCCTCACCCGAGACATAGAACGAGACACGCTGCCTGTGGAGGAGCATCGAGTCATCGATCAGTCCCTCGAAAATGTTCAATCCCCCCGCCCGGGTTTCGGGTGAGGAAAGGGTGACGAGTTCGTACTCGTCTTCGTTGGGTAGCCCATCGAAGTTGTAATCGGTGCATCCGATGGCTTCGCTGGCCTTGCATCCCACCCAGTAGTGCAAACTGAGTTGACGAGGCGGGTCAACGGAGTCTTGCACAACGATGGAGACCGATTGGCCAACACCTGAAGCACCAGCATGCCGTTCAGACCCGTCAAGAGGGGTGGCGCTGAGCACAAGCGGTGAATTTCCGTCAAGAATCAATCGAATGCTGTTGTAGTTGGGGTTGGTGAAGGTCGAGCCGTTCTCGAGATCAACGGCTTGAACATAGAAAATCATCCCGCCGGGAGCCGATTCAATCGGTGAGGTGAACGTCATGTTGTACGCTCCGAAGGCTGGATTCACTTCTTCGAAGAGGATTTGCGGTTCTCCCAGAGGGTCACCGTCATAGGTCACGTTTTGACCGATGATGCGAAGCGAAAAACTGCCTGCTGGTGGCATCAATTGAGAGTCTTGGAAGTGCATGGACCCGCTGAAACTGAGGTTAAACCCTCCTCGAACCCAATCCATGGGGTACAATTGACGTCCCGTTTCTTCCCAAACCCGAAGGCCGTCTAGCTGGATGTCGTTTTCGACCACGAGGTCCATGGAGGATGTTTCCCAGCGGTCCACGGACGGACCCAGGTCATCTTCCACGGAAATAATGGCTTCAGTGCTGCTTTCGTCGTTCCAACTCCAGTTCACTTTGGTGGGCATCCAAATGGAAACAACGTCGTTGGCATCCACCGTTGACGTGCAATTGGCCACGTCGAAGACAACGATGCCCCCTGCGTCGGAATTCACCGAACAACTGTCACCGCGCTCCCATGTGAACGTGGGATTGTCCCCGTAGGAGTGGTCGATGGAAATCACCGCCTTGGTCACGCGGTCGACGTCATCGCCGGGCGCAACGCGTGTGATGAAATTGCGGTAAATTCCGTCCGGTGCTGCCAATCCACCCTCAAACGATGCGTCAACGGCTCGGGTCTGCATGGCATAGGTGATGTCGATGTTCGAAATCTTCACACGTCCTGAACTCGCTGCCTTTACCCCGATGGGGATGGTGACTGAACCGTCGCCGTTTTCTGGTACGTGCGAATTGAAGGCATCAACGAGGGTTGGTGCTTTCTTGACCACGTCACCAACTGGAGAATCATCAGAGGCCACCACGGATGACTCGTTGAGGAAAATTTGGGACTCCCAATCGTACGTTCCGTCGCCACCAATGTCCAACATCGGTCGGTCGGGGTAGCCTTCTTCGTATTCGAGAACAAAGCGGTCAAGCGAGGGCGTGGTGGAAGCATCGCTGGTGGTCATGAAGACCGCATAACGCAGTGTGTTTCCTGCAGCTTCGGTGGAAAAACTCGTTTCAACACCGTTGGTAGCATCCAACCATGTGCTTCCGTTATCGTTGGAAACCACGACTTGGAGCGTGGTGCCAGCAGGCACATCGGCGGTCCATTGAGGACGGACCTTGCCGACTTTGGTTCCGGTATTGAAATGCGGCGAAGTCCAGTCACCGGAAGTGGCGTAGGCAGTGGCGTATTCCATGTCAACCCACCACGAGACGGCGGTTGAGCCGATCAATTGGGCTTTCCAAACCAATTCTCGACCGGGATAGTCAAAGTGAATGGTCTCATTGGAGGTCACTTCCTCCCAATGGGTGCCGTTATCGGCCGAAACCCAGTAGTCGACTCGGTCACCAATCGAGGCGGCTGACCAGTACGTTTGGACGTTGGCCGCAAGAACATCTTCGCCCGTGTTCACAACCTCTCCGTACCACGTCGTGGTGCCGGGTGCGGGCGTGGTTTGATACATCCATCCGGTGCCAAACTCCCGGTAGTAGAGGGTGGCTCCCGACCATGTGGAATAACCGCTGTCGACCGTCACGAAGCGTTCACCATCGTATTGCAGGCCGTAGCCCAACCGTGAAATTTGGCGCACCGTGGATTCGGGTATGAGAGCCGACGATGAACCGGAAACGGACCACGCCTCAAGTTGATCTCGGTCGTTGTAATACATGTCTTTCTGACAGCGCATGTAGAACGTTGAACCGTTGACTTCCAGACCACGAAGCATCTGCTTCTGGTTGTTGCTGGCCGTCCCACCGCATTCCCACGTGGAACCCGATGACGACGTGTAGGAGTAGAATTGCTGGTCACGGGTGTACGACCCCGTTCCATCACCCGCAAAGTCGTACGCATACAAGCGGTTCATGGCGTTGTGTGCAACCCATACTTTTCCAGTGTCCCGGTCGTAGGCGATGCCGGTGTATTCGCCAACGGAGGGAGAAATGTCGTAGGAATCAATGCAGGTCCACGTGTCGTCGCGTGAGATGTCCATCTCAAGAACTCGGTGATAGTTCACAGGTGCCGAGGACCCGTAGGTGTAACGGTAGCCTGACAAGATGCCGAAAAGGCGTTCATCATCGGTGACGGTCCAGTCACGGAATCCGTAGTATGCATAGTAGGACGACGAGTGTTTCTGGGGCAACGTACACGACGCTTGCTCGAGCGTGATCACGGATTCACGGGTGGCGTTGTTGGGGTAAAGCCGTTCCACGACGTTGTGGAAACTGGACGAAGACCAGGTTGACAAAAACAGCCAGTCGTGGTGTTTCAAAATCGCCCCTTGACTCTGGGCCATGAAACTCGATGAGGTCTTGGTCAATTGTTGCGAGAACAGGGATTCCGTGGCGTTGGAGGTGTGCGGTTGACGAAGCGCATTGGAGCCGTTGTCCAACCAGGCGTTGGAATTCGGGTTGATGTAGGCGTCGTTGGCGTGAGGCAGGAAATTTCGACTGACGTTTGAAAGGGCGAGCGTCAAGTCGCCGCTGCGGTCATCAATATTGCTTTCAGCGCCACGGATCCAATGCACGCGGTCGTCAGCGACCACCTGGGACCAACCGGTTGCCGATGCACCGGAGAGCGTCATCGTAACGTCCGTGACCAACGCTCCGCGTGGCAAGGAGACCTCCGCCCCGAGATCGGGGTTCGCACCTTGGTACAATGCAATGTGCTCGGTGGAACCGTCAGCAAACGTGTAGACATGGCGTGTGCCCGGAGTTGCATCGGCTTCAACCACGACGAATTCCGAAAAAGGGCTGAGCGGCGTCAAAATCATCAGCGACACGAGCAACAAGAAGATGCTTCGAGAGCCGAGCGTATGCTGTCCGCCGCTTTCCATGGCCTTGGGAGGGCCGACATACACTTTGAACCATGCGGTTCAAGGTCAGCCCCATTTCGTTCGCTAGGAGGTCTGTCGAGAGTCGTATCGAATCGGCGAGGAGTCGCCTCGAACACCGTCTTCCTCATCGTCGTGGACCTCGAACCAATCGTTCATCCAGTCCCCATCGGTGTCCCAATTGAGCGGGCTCGAACCTTCAGCCAAATGATCGTCATCAAAGTCCAATAAATACCATCCATATTCGTGCTCACCAACCTCCCTCACCGGTGCGGTGTTGGGTGAGCTGGCATAGTAAATATCCCACAGATCGGTTCGGTTGCCCGCCATCAAAATCACATCATCACTCGGATCAACGGTGAGGAAATCGACGTCGTTGTCGTCCACGATGTAGCCGTATTGGCGGTCGGGCCCAGCGTACCGGTCGAGTTTCAGATAGTTGAGAACGAGTTCATTGGATTGGCCGAGACCTAGGATGGCGGCACGGAACTGCCAGCCCTCGGTCACAGGGACGCCGTCGTGGGTCAACCCACTGAGCCGGACGGCATTGGGAGAGGCGTATTCGCTGGTCGTGATGGCGTAGAATTCTTGGAAGTTGGTGTAGGGTTCGTACGTGCACCCCGCGCCGCTGCAGTCCCAGTTTCCATCCTGGTCAGGATCTTGGTTCGCATCGTTCGGGTCGGCTGGATTGAGCGTGAACCAGGTCATCTCGATGTCCGGTCGTGCCAAGGTACCGCCAGAGCCGTCTTGAGACAACGGTAGACACGAGGTGGTCGTCGTGCCGCAGGGTCCACCAGTAGCAACATCAATCCACACCACCCGAATCTGGAGATAGGAACTGAAGTTGTCGTTGCTCTCGTTCCAGCCCAATTTGTATTCGTACCAAT
>JAYQAK010000010.1:0-27714 GCA_038136695.1 Candidatus Poseidonia sp. | reverse complement strand
GAAGAAAACGAACCCTTGCTCGTGGACGTTGACCCCATGGCTCAACACGACTTCACGCTCTTGGCAGGCACCCATTTGATGACGGTCACGCTCACCGACGAAACCGGGATGTCGCGCGACGAGACCTTCACGTTGACCATCACCCAATCCGGCCCCGTCATGGTTCTGCTCTCTCCTGAAAATCGTCAATCCATCGAGGCCGGCGGTGTGTTGGTGCTCGAGGAAGCCTCCTACGATGCCGATAACGACTTGGTGGTTCGAGAATGGCGGCGTTGGTCGGCTGAATTGAGTTACCCCGAGGTGTTGTCCACCCGTTCGATGGAGAACATCACCGGGTTGCTGCCCGGTGAATACCATCTTTCACTCTACATCGAAGATGCTCGTGGAAATTGGGTTGAACAGCACCTCAACATCACCATGCAGTCCAGCCTTCCCGAACTTGATCGGGACTCGCTCACCTTGAGTTCACAGACCTTCGTTGAGAACGAACTCTCCTACCTGTCGGTCAGCATCGCATTGAGCGACCCCGACGGCACCACGCAGGACGTACGTGTGAACATCACGCATTACATCCAGCAATGGGAGGTCAACCTGAGCGACGAGGACGGTGACGGCGTTTGGGAGGGTGTGGTCGAATGGCGTCCGGAATCAACCGGCAGGCCCCTTCTGAAGGTCATCGCTCGGGACGGTGTTGGTGAAAGCGCCAACATCGATTTCGTCTCCCGCAACCTCGTGGTTGAAGAGGGTGAAAGCGACAACCGTGCGATGATGCTGGGGCTCTCGGTCGGTGGACTGATCGGTGCCGCCCTGCTCGTTGCATGGTTGGTTCAACGTCGACGGCGAGCCGCCGAGGAATTGGACCTGCTGACTTCGTGGGACGCGTTCCGTGCGCCTGCTCCAGATTCCACCGATACCAAGGCCGTCCCTTCACTCGAATCCAACATCATGGACGGTACCGAAGAAGTCCAAGCAGAGCTCGACGACCTGTTGTGAACTCAGCCCTGCTGTTCGGGCAAGGTGTTGTTGCTGGAGTCGGGGTTTGTCTCGAGACTGCCCCAAGGCGTGCGTGTTCGGTGAAGGCCAAAGCGTCGAGCGAAGAGGAACCTCAAATTCTTCCATCCGTCGCCCCAGGTGTGAATTTCGGCTTCGCCGACCCGAGGGCGGTAAGGGACAGAGATTTCGATGGCCTTCTTCTTTCCAAGGTGGCGTCGTGCAAGGATTTTGATCTCCTCGCTCAGCGGCATACCATCGTTGGTCGGGCGCATCTTTTCGTTGTCAAAAATGGATTTTCGAAACACCCACATGCCCGTTTGGGAATCTTTGATGCCGTACCAAAACAGCACACGGGCGGTAAACGAGAGGACCCAGTTACCAAAGCCGTGAAGGCCCGACATCGATCCGTCTTCGGCCTTGGAGAGGCGATCGCAGGTGATGAAATCAAGGTCGTCGTCAATCAGGCGCTTGACCAGCTCCGGCACCAATTCAGCAGGGTAGGTGCAATCGGCATCCATGGTAACGATGATGTCGTTGCTGGCCACATCGAATCCACTGCGATACGCTCGCCCGTACCCTTTGCGAGGCTCCAGATGAACACGGATGCCCTTCTCAAGAGCGATCTCTCGGGTTCGGTCGGTGGAGTTTCCATCAACGATCATGATTTCGAGGTCCTTGCACCAACCGCGCGGGATGGCATCGATGGTTGGACCGAGGGCTTCCTCCTCGTTGCGGGTGGGAAGAATGACCGTAACGGAAACGGGAAGCACTTCGCCCATGACCCTGCGAGCCAAAGTTGCCCCTTCAAAGGTTCGCATTGTAGCACGGCCGTTCTCAACGCCCTGTTTCAATGACCTTCAAATGCAATTGCGGCCTCGTCCGTAGCATGCACATCGCCTTGGTGTCGGGAGAATATCCTCCTCGCTGGGGCGGCATAGGCTCCGTGGTCTTCCACCTTGCAGGGCATTTGGCGGCGCGTGGCCATGACGTCACCGTCATCACGCGAACGCACGCTCAAGCAACGCCTCAACAGCCGGGGGTGAGCGTGCTCCACGTGCCTTGGCTCAAAGCACCCATGGCGTTTACCCGCTCGTACGGAAAACATGCCCTGACCGAACTTCGCCGGTTGCATCAAGTCAAACACGTCGACGTGGTGCACACGCTGCTCCCGCTGGTCAGTTGGACCGTCAAGGAATACCGATGGGTGGAGGAGAACATCGCCCCCGTCGTCTCGGCCCTCAACGGAAGTTGGATTGGAGAACGCGAGGGCATGAAATTGGCGGCCCAACACAAGGAAGCAGCCACCTGGAAGAACCCCAACGACTTGGCCATCTTGTTGACCGGGGGATGGTATGCCAAATACGAACAGGCAGGCTTGGAAGGTTCGTCCGTGTGCGTGGCGATTTCAGAGTCCACCCGAAACGAATTCGAGCGATGGTACCGTCCTCCTGAAGATTGGGACTGCGAAACGGTCCTCTATGGCGTTGATCACAAGGTGTTTCGACCGGTCGACCACGACCACGAGGAAGAGCAACTCGCCTACGAAGCGGTGCGCAAAGCCTACGACGCTGCTGACGAGGCTGCCCTCAATGGCGAGGCCTCGACATCCACCCCGCTTTTGCTCGCTGTCGGGCGGTTGGTGGCTCGCAAAGGGCACCGTACGTTGCTCAAAGCCATGCCCTCCATCCTCAAGGAACACCCCGGGGCACGGTTGGTGATCGTGGGACGAGGGCACATGCGCAAGACCTTGATGCGACAGGCCAAGCGCTTGGGTATTGGTCACGCCGTCCATATCCAACCGGGCATGAGTTTTGACAAACTCGCGTTGCATTTCCGTTCAGCGGACTTGGTGGTCTATCCATCCTATTACGAAGGGCAAGGTCTCATTCCGTTAGAGGCCCTCGCCAGCGGCACGCCCGTGGTGACCGTCAACCAGGCGCCGCTGACTGAAATGATCGACGAAACCGTCGGCGGCCTGTTCACGTGCGGTGACCCTGAAGATTTGGCACGGGCGGTGAATCACTGCCTGTCGAACCCCGAGCAGCGAACCGAACAGATGGTGCGGGGCCGCCAACGTGTGCTTGACCACTACACCTACGAGCACAACGCAGCGGCCTACGAACGCATCTACGAATCGGTCCTCGAATAGGGAAACGAGGTCATCGGAAGTTCCTTTTTGTCAAGGCAGGTCGCCGGGGTATGCAAGCAAAGGCCGTGGCGCTGTCGTTGTTGGTTGTGACCCTCTCGCTCTCCGGATGTTTCGGAGAAGAGGCCATGGTTTCCGAACCCGTGGTGGAGGAACAAGAGGACGTCCGTGTCTTCGTCACCGACAAGAACGGGGCCATGGTTGACCTCCCGTTGGTTGAGATGACGTTCCAGTTCAGCGATGTAGGCGAGACCGGAAAGGAGCCGAGCATCGGCATCACCTCCAGCGGGTGCATTTTCTTCATCGCCATGGAGAAGGTCATGCGTTCGTGCGACTACGGTGAATCCTGGGAGGAATCCCAAGACCCCGTGATGTGCTCCCCCACCACCAGCGACCCTTACGGTTGGGTGGACCCCATCACCGACCGCGTCTTTGGTGTGCAAATGATCGGGCTTGAAACATCGTGGATTTGCTGGAGCGACGACGACGGTGAGACATGGATGGGGAACCCCCACGACTCGGGAACCACGCCGCTCAACGACCACATCAAACTGGCCAGCGGACCGTGGACCGACAGCGGTTACGGAGCGCTTGGCCAAATCACGACCAATTTCTACGAAACCGCCGTGTATTACTGCTACAACAAGCTGGCAGGTATCTTCTGTTTCACCAGCGTGGACGGTGGGGCGACGTTCGAACTCGGTGGCCAAATCATTGGCCTTGCCACCACCAACGGCGGCCTTCACGGTGCCATTTCGACCGCCCCCGACGGGACGGTCTACGTGACGCCTCGCGTGGCCACCCCGACCGTCATCGTCTCGAAGGACAACGGCTTTTCGTGGTTCGAGCGCACCATGGGTGAGGACACCGGAACCCCCAACCCTCGCAAAAACTCGGAGGTTTCGGCCGATTCCGATTCCAACGCCTACCATGTTTGGACGGGAGCCGACGAAGGCGTCTACATGTCCCGTTCCATGGATTCTGGAGAAACCTGGGAACAAGAGAGCATCCGAATTTCACCGGTGAACGTTATTTCATCGGTCTTCCCTCAAACCGATGCCGGTGACGCCGGACGCATCGCCATCACCTACTTGGGCAGCGAGAACGACGAGATGCTCAACCAGTCGGACATCGACGGCAACCCTTGGAACGGCAACGCTCACTACGCCCCGAACAACGCATCCTACCACCTTTACATCACCTATTCACTCAACGCGCTGGACGAAAACCCCACCTTCTACACCTATCGGGTGACCGATGACCCTGTTCAAATGGGCTCCATTTGCCTCAATTCCGGAGATTGTCGGGACATCGGCGGCTCAAACAGGAATCTGCTCGATTTCAACGACCTCCACATTGACCGTGAAGGGCGCGTCTACGTTGCTTTTGCAGACGGGTGCACCGGCGAGTGTGCAACCAGCGAAAACGCCACCGCAGAAGATTCCCGAGACGGTCGCGGCTCGGTGTACTACCTGGCCAGCGGACCGAGTCTGTACGCTGAGTTCGGCGAATTGCAACCGCTGCTCGATTGAGCGAGTTGCTACGCAGCACCGTGAACGTAAGGCACGAAACCAGGTAGACGAGGTTCACATGGAGAAGAGTCTTGGATATTCCTTTCCTACAGGTGAGGCCGTGGAGTAGGCTGCAAGGCTACCCTCGTACACTCACGTGCAAGCTAGAGTTGCTGATCTCACCAGAACTTCTGTTGTTCGGCGGATCCATATCCCTCGGGCACTCCCCATTTGTTGTTGTAGAAGTCCACAGGAATGGCTCCATTCCCTCGATCAACTGCGTAGTTATCTTCGTAAACAGCTTCAACTTTAGGAGCTGGTCCATCGTATGTCAAATACCAGTCTTCTGGGACGCCAGGGCCGCTTTCAGTCCCGTCCGGCCCGACCCAATTGTCTTTGGAATGGGATTCTTTGGTTTCATGTTCCTCGTTCTCTTTCATACTCATCGTCAAA
This sequence comes from Candidatus Poseidonia sp., assembly GCA_038136695.1. GTDB lineage: Archaea > Thermoplasmatota > Poseidoniia > Poseidoniales > Poseidoniaceae > Poseidonia. Next base: position 22,611 of record JAYQAK010000010.1, on the reverse strand, counting down.
CCGGCATCCGGCCTTGGTAGCTTCTTCTTGAGTTCCGGAATCACCTCGAGTACCCTCCTTTTGTGGCCTATGTAGGTGAAGAAGTCCTTTCCGTCAACCAACACGGTGGTGTAGTCAGTCGGATCAGAGTCTTCTCCTCCTCCTCCCATTGTAATCTGCCTTACATCCAGCTGGTCTATGTTGAATGTCCTTTCCCGAAACCTGATGCTAGAGTGCAGTACCTGCCTCGAGAACAACACCATGCTCGACCCAGATTCCCTCTCGACCACCATCCTGTAGGAGTAGGATGCGTAGCCCACCAAGAGGACGGAAAGAGCGAACGGCACGACATCTCTCAAGAGCGGAGCGAGGTCTTGACCCATCCAAATTCCCTCAATGAGAACGATGAGAGGTAATACCCCAATGAACAGGCTCACATTGAATAGTATGTGCGTGATTTTACTGCCAGAAAGGGAGACCCTGGAATTGGCCATGTGCTGGACCTCACGAGATTGAAATATCAACTTTTTACCTTCTTTTTTACAAACGTCCCTGTTGGTTAATCGTCGTTCTCGACGAACAAAATTCAACCCACATCATCCATGTTTTCCTAACCCGAAGCTCTGAACTGTGCGTGTAGAGATGGATTTCCGGGAGAAAGCGAACGAATCAGGGGGTGGTAACTTGCCCCCTATGGTGCATATCAATTCCACGAGGTGCCCATAACGTTGCAACTCATGCAAGGTAGCGAGCTCTGAACTTTCGCAGACTCAAGCGCACACCAAACATGAGCTTCCGCCACGACGACAACCGGACCGGCTGACTGAAGACATCGCCTGAGCGACGAACGATTTCGTTGAAAATGGAGGAGTAGGCATCGGCCATGATCTCGGGCTGGACTCGTGCCCGTGCGTCAAGATAGCCAAACAGGTGAGAGGCGGAGGCTTGGTGGCGCTTCACGACGTCCATGTATTCCACGATGAAGCCACGCCAGGCCAGGGACTGAGCGACGTTTTCTCCACGAAGCATGTCCAAACTGATGTTGTGCGAGGCCAGCACTTCTTGTGGCAGGTAAATTCGCCCTCGTTCCATGTCTTCGTTAATGTCACGAAGCACGTTGATGAGTTGCATTTGTATGCCCAAATCGATGGCGTGGAGGCGTGCTGCACGGTCCTCATAACCGTAGATTTCGATGAGAATCAGGCCCACGGCCGAGGCGACCTTGTAGCAGTAGGAGCGCAGCTCGTCCCACGTTTGGTTTTGGACGGGGTAGAGGTCGTCTTCCATACCTCCGATCACCGTTTCAAAGTCGTTGAGTTTGATGGGATAACGAGCAAACACGTCTTGGAGAGCGATGAAAATAGGGTGGTCGTTGGCCGTGATGGTTTGTTCGTGCGCTTGGTTGATCTTCATGCGAATTTCGGTCAACGCCATCATGCGACGGCGGTGTTCTTCGGGAGGCAGGACAGGTTCTTTCCCCGCATGAATCTCATCAACCAAACGTTGGCGTTCGTCGGTGGCCAACCTCAGACCATCGGTTTCGACAACGCTGGGCTCTTCATCCCCGTCCACGATGTCATCCACCCATCGGCACAGGGCGTAGACGGCGTGAACGGCTTTGCGCTTCTCCAATTGCAGCGCACTGAACGACGAGTAAAACGTGGTCGAGGCTTCTCTGCAGACGGCTTCACAATAATCGTAAGCGTTGGCGAGAAGAAGCGATTTCATCAAGAGCACCTCAGGCTGATGTTGGGGTTCCGCTGGAAGGTTCTTTTGAGGTTTTGTTGAGTGCCGCACGGCCTTGCTTCGACCGCTTGCGACTTTCAAACCAGGTGTCAACGCCGTTCCAATCAGGGATGATGCCCAAACTGTCGAGCAGCAACTTGCTGCTGATGCGTGCTGATTCGTAAATCACGGGCAGCCCACTGCCGGGATGCGTGCCACCGCCGACGAGGTAGAGGTTGTTGATCTCGTCAAACTGGTTCTTTGGACGTCGCCACAGCATTTGGTCGAGGCCGTGGGCAAGGTTGAACACCGCTCCTCGGTAACAATGGTCGCCCCAGTCCTCGGGCGTGATGATCATCTCGGTCACGATGTGGTCTCGGAGGTTTTCGAACCCGAGTTTTGATTCAATTTGGTCAAGGATTCGGTCTCGGTAACCGTCCTTCTCTTTGGACCAGTCGATGTTGTCGTGTACGTGGGACACGGGAACAAGGGCGTAGACCGTTGAACAACCATCGGGTGCAAGTCCGGGGTCGGTCACGCAGGCGTTTTGGACGTAGACAGAAGGGTCGTCCCAGGTGATTTGGTGATGCTTCTCAATGTCCTCCAAATTTTGCTCGTAGTTTTTCGAAGCGTAGATTTGGTGATGAGGCAGGTCGTTGTAGGTTCGGTCAACGCCGAGGTACAGCATGAACGTGGAACAGGAATACTTCTTCTTGTCCAGTTTCTTGTTGCTCCATTTCTTGCGAACGGTGTCGGGGAAGAGTTGGGTCATGCCGTTGGCGAAGTCGGCGTTCATGATGACGCGGTCGGCGAAGAACTCGCCGTTGCTCGTTTTCACGCCCTTGATGGTCTTGCCGTCCATGATGACCGACTCAACGGCCTCGTTCATTCGGAAGGTCACGCCGAGGTCCTTGGCGATGCTCGCCATGCGTTCGCTGACGCTCCCCAGCCCTCCGATCGGGTGGAAAATGCCGTATTCGTACTCGAGGAAAGCCAGCATGGTGAACAAACTCGGGCAGTTGAAGGGCGACATTCCCAGATACTTCGTCTGGAACGACATGGCCAGCATCAGGCGGTCGTCGTCAAACAACTTGAGCAAGTCACCGGCGACGGAACGCTGCGGGCGAAGGACGCCTGCAACACGCATGGCTCGCTTTGACAGCAGATCGGTCGGGCCGTACCATGGCTCTTGGAGGCAAGCTTTGGATTTGGCCAATTTGAGTCGGTTGTCCTCGACGTACCTGCGGAAAGCGTTGGCGTTGCTGTCGCCAGAGAGGTCTCGGATGCGCTCGGTCATCTGGTCGAGGTCGCTGGTGCAATCAAGTTGACCGCCTTTGCCGAAGATGAGGCGGTAATTCAAATCCAGTTTGTGGAGGTTGAGTTCTTCATGAGCGTCCATGCCGATGGCCTTGAAGATGTCTTCAATGACTTCGGGGTAGTGGAAGAAGGTTGGTCCAAGGTCAAATTTGAATCCGTCTCGGTCAAACACTTTGTTACGTCCACCAACCGCCCCGGACCGTTCAAACACGGTGACATTCACGCCTGATTTGGCAAGAAGGAGGGCTGAAGCGAGGCCTCCAGGACCGGCTCCAATAATAGCAACATTTGGCGAAGCGCTTGCGCTCATAGGTTGTGGTCAGGTCACGAGCATATAAAGGGGGGTTTTCGTCCTAAAATAAACTCAAAAAATAACACTCTATTGGTTCTTGTTGATGATGGTGTGAGGGTCAATCAGCACGGAAAACTCGTCCAAATAAGGCCCCATCGAACTGATCAAATCCACATTCGGGTGGCCTTTGAGCACCATGCCGTCCATGTACATGAGCGAGCGGATGATGGGAAAGGCTTCCTCGCCAAAGGAACACCCCGCCAACACGGCGGCCTTCACGGTCTTCATCATCTGCTCTGTGAGGGAGACTTCGCTGACCGAAGTCCCGACAAATCCGTCGTACAATTCGTTCATGGAAGCGTAATAGGTTTCCAGCGTTTTCCCACTGGGCTTGACATCCGCCATCGTCAACATGGCATCAAAAGCGTGCATCAATTCGCCTTTGGCAAGGAAGTAAAAGAAGCCGAAGAGGGCGTTGCGAACGTGTTCTGGAGCGTTGCAGATGGCGCCGGTATCGATGAAGTAGAAGTTGCCCTCTTCGTCCATCATTGCATTGCCAGGGTGAAGGTCGCCGTGGAAGGTGCCGATGCCAAACATGAAGGCACCGTGAATGCGAAACAATTCCAACATGTTGGGCCACGTGAGGGTGCCCGCCTCGAGATGGTCTTCGAGGGTAGGGTGGGTGATTTCCTCCATCACCAGAATGTGTTGGTTGGAGAGGTTCTCCCACATCGTGGGGAAGCGAAGTTTTGGCATGGGGAAATGGGCTTCAATTTCTTCCGCTCTTTCGACCAATTGACGTCGGCCGTCGATTTCGTTGGTGAGGTTCAGCTCTCGAAGGGTGTAGTCCTCAATGTGAGCCAGCAAACCGATGGGGTTGCCCACTTTGCGCAATCGCGGGTTGAAAAACAACCCCAATCGAATCCACCGCTTCATTCGCCGGACGTCGCGTTTGAAGGAGGCCTCAAAATCGGCTTTGATGATCTTCACCACGACTTTCGTTCCATCCTTGAGCACCGCTCGGTGAATCTGCCCGATGCTCGCGGCGGCAAACGGCTTGGGTTCGATGGATTGGAAGTGGTCTCGGAACCCGGGAGGAGCAAACTTGTCGAGCAACGCCTGAGAATTTTCTTCGGGGATGGTGGCTGCCCGGCTGTAGAGGCGTTGCAGTTCGATGCATCGCTGAGGTTCGATCAAGTCGGGGCGCAGGGCAAAGATTTGACCGAGTTTGACAGCGAGCAATCCCATGCGTTGAATGGCATCGATATCAACCGGTTTTTTTCTACGCAATTGGCGGAAAAACCGAACGAAAGTAAGGAGTTTCATTGCAAGGCACCTCAATCGCTCAGTTCGATGGTGTTGAGATCGTAATGATGGATGATGTAGTGCCAGAGGTCGTCCTTCGCACCGCTTCCCTCAACCCGCTGAATGACAACGTTGGCGTCTTTGGCGAATCGTGTGGACAAAGCACCTTCGATGATGCCGTCGTCCATTTCCCACATCGGGAGGGCGTCGGGGTCGTCGACGGGCGGGTGATTCAGTCCAACCACCACGTGGAATTGGGGGTCAACATCGTACTGAAGAAGGCCGAGTCCAGCGTGCTCCCACCAGTCCATCATCTCGTCGAGAAACTCGATGTTGTTTTCTATAGAACGAAGAGAGAAGGCAATTTCTTGACCCACACGGTTCCCAATTTGTCGCAGCATCCGTCCGATGTCAATGCCGAGAACTTTGAGGTTGGACAGTTTCCCCTCGGTCAAGCGCATGCGGGCTTCGTTCACTTCATTGCCAGCAGCAAAGAAAGCATCTGGGTCAAACGGCGTGTCTTCTTCGGGGAGTTCTCCGTCAAAGCCAAGCGCCACGGAGACGTTCTTGAGAAACGACCCCTCGCCAATGGTCAGGCGCAGTGGATCGTTGATTTGATTCTCCGTAAATCGCGCTCGAGCCGTTGCAAGGGGTACGGCCCCTTCCCAGATAGCGTCGATGAGGTGCAAATGGGCTTGCGAGAACGGTCCCGATTCGATGATGAGGGCGGCGTCTTCCTTGCCCCGCCCCACCGGGTTGTCTTCGATGTTGAGGTATTGGATGACTTCGGATTGGTCCTGCACAAACCCGAGGGAATCCAGTTCATCGGAGTGCCGAACTTCAATGCTGGTGTGAAGTTGGTCAAAGAACCGAAGGGTTCGCCCGTCCAAATGCGTGATGATTTGTACCACCACGCCTCGGACGGCCGCCGTGTTGACGGCTTCAAGGGCTTCTGGATTTCGACAGAGGTGGAGGATTCCGAATTGACCGAGCAGCAAGATCAACCGTTCCTCAGCCTCATTGGCCATCTTTTGGAGGCGGTTGTAAATATGACCTCGTTCTTTGAGCACTGCGAAACGTGGGTCGTCGATGGTTCGGCGTTTTTTCTCGTAGGAAGCGTCGGTTTCCGTGATGCCCTTGGACAGGTTTTCAAATCCGTCAACGAGCCGGTCAAGTTGTTGTTTTCGAGATTGGATGATGTGCTCCATGGCTTCGTTGATGCGAAGGCTGGAAAACAGCATTGGCCGGTCTGCCGTGGCCGTGACGATGCCCATTTCTTGCAGGCGCGAGAGGCTGTTGTACGCATCGAGCCGTGTGGTGTTGAGTTCTTTGGCCAGTTCAGAAGCCTTCATTTTGGGGCGGGACCCGAGAATCATGATCGAACGAACTTCTCGCTCGTTCAACCCCGCTTCGAGAAGAAGCTCGTCCCACATTCAAGCATCCCCCGTGACTTGTGAAATGTCGGCGAGAATGCGTGCAACGTGGCGCCGGGGTCGAAACAACCAGTCGTAGACGTAGTGGATGGTGTTGTCAGGGCCGATCAAAAACGAGGATTTGGCAGGGAATTGGCCGACGTGCAGCGGGACATTGAACATCGTTCCAACGCGCCGCTCGGGGTCGGCCAGCAAGGGGAAGGGAAGGTCGCCAAGTTCCGCCTTGAACGAGGCCAATCCTTCGACCGAACCCGGTCCGATACCTACAATGGAGCATCCAGCGGAGGCAAAGAGGTCGTGTTGCTCCTTGAAGGTCAAACAGCCTCGCTTGCAGGTGGGTGAATTGTGCCTTGAGTAGAAGAAAATAATTCGCCACGTCCCGTTGAGGGAGGCACTGTCAAAGACAACACCGTTTTCGTCCTCAAGGGTGAATTGAGGTGCGTTTTGACCGACGAGATTGGTTTTCATGAAGATGGCCTCAGATGGGGAGGAGGTGGCCCATTCGAGCCGCCTTGGTCGAGAGGTAGGCTTGATTTTGGGCGCATTGGCCGACGATGATGGGCACACGGTTGACGACTTCGATGCCGTGGTCGAGCAGTTGCTGACGTTTGTCGGGATTGTTGGTGACCAGTTCGACCCGATCAACGCCCATGGCGTAGAGCATTTCGGCGGCAAAGTCGTACCGTCGAGCGTCAGCGGGTAAGCCCAAAGCCAGGTTGGCATCGAGCGTGTCGAGGCCGGTGTCTTGCAGGGCGTAGGCTTGCATCTTGGCGAACAAGCCGATGCCTCTTCCTTCTTGTCGCATGTAGACGATACCACCGTGGCCGGCGTCTTGAACGGCTTTCATTGATGCGTGAAGTTGTGGCCCACAGTCGCATCGCAAGGAGCCAAAGGCATCGCCGGTCAGGCACTCAGAGTGGATGCGAACCAGCGGCGTTCCTTGTGAAAGGTCCCCGACATAGAGGATGCAGTGCTCCTTTCCGTCCTTTGGATCACGGAAGGCTCGAATCCGAAATTCACCATGCTCGGTGGGGAGAGTAGCGTCCGCTTCGGGGGAGGTGGACGATGGTTGCCGAGGAGCCCTTAGCATGTTAGAAAAATCCTTCAGTTTCTATATAAACACTCGTCTTTTCCTTCGCTGGGCCTAAACCGTCCTTGATATACTCAAAAGGTAGAAAATTAACACATGGCCCCGTTAATGTGTGACCTCGGCGTTGCGTCAAGGGTCATGAAAGACGGAAAAGTTCTCCTCGTTCAGGAGGCCCATGGGCGGCACAAAGGCCAGTGGGGTTTCCCCAAAGGACATGTTGAGGCCAACGAAAGTCCAGAGGAAGCAGCGCTCAGAGAACTTGCGGAGGAAACCGGCCTGACGGGAAAACTCATCGGGCTGGCAGGTGTTCGAACCGCCTTGCGTCCCAAAGGCCCGGCTGTCTTCCTGTGCTACGATGTTCACGTCACCGGCGACCAACCCATCGATAGCGACGACGAAATCGCTTCGGTTGCTTGGTGCTCTCTTGAAGAATTGAAAGGGCTTCACTGGGTTTCTGAAACGATGCACCAACTCGCTCTCGACGGTCTTCGAGCACCAGCAGCCATGGTTGGCCAGCCGGGGTTGACGGCCCGCACCACACCCTATGCTGTCTATCGGTCAGGGCACTGCTTACAGCCCAACGGGAGGTTGCGAACATGATTCCGTCCAGCCGCCTGCAAATCCACGGCCACCCCAACGAAGACGGCGAAGTGGTTGTGTACTGGATGACGGCCGCTCGCCGACCGCATTGGAACCACGCACTGCAGCACGCCATCGATTTGGCTCGAACGAACAACTTGCCTTTGGTCGTCGTTGAATGTTTGGCGCTGAACCACCGGTGGGCGAACGACCGGATTTCCACCTTTGTTCTCCAGGGCATGGTCGATAACCGAGAATCGTTTGCCGCCACGGGCGTCACCTACATCCCGTATGTTGAGACCAAGAATAAGGAGGCTTCCGGCTTGCTGCGAGGGTGGCTGAACCGTGCCCGTGCTTGCGTGATCGACGACTATCCAACCTACTACCCCAAGCATGTCTTGAACACCGCCATCGCTGTTCAACCGTGCGAAATTCACGTCGTTGATTCCAACGGTTTCATGGCCATGCGGGCGCAGGGTCGTGACTTCTCAACCGCCTATTCGCTTCGCAGGCACCTGCACAAAACCATCCGAGAGCACATGCATGAATTCCCACTCGCCCGACCGTTGGACACCACGGCCGACCTCCAACCCTTTGATGTTGGACTCGCAAAGACCGTGTTCGAGGAAACGAACACGCCAATGACGCCTTACGAGTTCCTTTGGCGTGTCGCAGAGGGCGGCGATGTTGGTCAGAATGCCTTGTCAACACTGAGCATCGACCATACCGTTCCCCCCGTCCTCGGAAAGCGAGGCGGTCACCGCGAAGGCCGTCGTCGCTGGAAGGAGTTCTTCGGTGAGCGACTGAGCAACTACCACGAAATGCGAAACCATCCTCAAGAGCGTGGTGCCAGCGGTCTTTCTCCATGGCTTCATTTCGGTCACATCAGTGTTCACTCGATTCTTCACGACGTGTTCAACCACCACCAGTGGGACGTGTCGCTGGTGAATTTGCCCAACGATGGTCGTCGGCAAGGATGGTGGGGGTTGCCAGAACCGGTGGAGGCCTTCCTTGACCAGATCATCACCTGGCGAGACATCGGTTTCATCCACTGTGCCATGGTGGAGAACCACACCGAGTACGAATCGCTGCCGCAATGGGCGCTCACCACGCTGGGAGAACACGCTGCGGATGACCGCCCCTACCTCTACACCTTCGAGGAATTCGAATCCGCAGCCACCCACGACCCCTTGTGGAACGCTGCCCAAAACCAACTTCGTCAAGAAGGCATCATTCACAACTACCTCCGCATGCTGTGGGGGAAGAAAATATTGGAATGGTCGCCCGACCCAAAAACCGCCATGGAATGGATGATTGCGCTCAACGACCGCTGGGCCCTCGACGGCCGGGATCCAAATTCTTACACCGGTATTGGTTGGGTGCTGGGTAAATTTGACCGTGGATGGACCGAACGGCCCGTTTACGGGAAAATTCGCTGCATGACCAGCGCCTCCACGGCTCGCAAGTACAGCACCAAAGCCTATGTCGAAAAGTACACGAGTGGTTCAAGCCAATCCTCGTTGCTCGGTTCGGGACCGTCCTTTTATTCAGCTCACCAGTGAGGAAGCAGCATGCCCGTCTTTCAACACACAGCCACGTACGAGGCATCGGCGGAGGACGTTTGGGCATGGTACGACAGCCCCGGAGCGTTTCGTCGCATCATGCCCGAATGGGAAGGCATCCAACCGGTCGAAGCAGGGGCCTTGGTCGACGGCGCGAAAACTCGTTTCCGAATCCGTTTGGGTCCACTGCGACCCATGTGGGTGGCGCGACATCACGGTGTTGTTCCCGGTGAAGTCTTTTGTGACGTGATGGAAAAGGGGCCGTTCGGGGCTTGGGACCACGAACACCGCTTTGTTGCCAACGATGACGGAACCTGCGACATCAAGGACACCGTTCAGTGGCGTCTTCCGTTCCACCCTCTCACGTTTTGGACGGCACCGTTCACCGTAAAGGGTCGAATGAACCAAATGTTCGCTTATCGAACCCTTCGTGTCCAGCAGGACCTCCAGCGCATTGCTGCTTTTGCCGACCAACCACGTCAAACCGTTCTCGTCAGCGGTTCAACCGGGCTGATTGGGATGCAATTGTGTGCCTTTTTGGCCGCTGCAGGCCACCGTGTGACCCGCTTGGTTCGCCCGTCAACGACCCTTCCTCCTGATGCATCAAAGGACGCTGTGGTGGTGTGGGACGACCAAACGGGCGAGGTGATCGAAGGCGACCTCAACGGGTTTGACACCGTCATCCATCTGGCCGGTGCGGGGATCGGCGACAAGCGTTGGAACGCCAAGCGAAAGGAAGTGATTCGCACCAGTCGAACCGTTCCAACCAACAACCTCGCCAAACTTCTTGCTGGACTGAAGGACCCACCTGCGACCTTCCTTTGTGGCTCTGCCATCGGGTATTACGGCAACCGCGGCGATGAAGTCTTGGACGAAACATCAACGGCAGGGGACAACCTCCTCGCCGACATTTGCCAAGCGTGGGAGGGTGCTGCGCAACCTGCCATCGATGCTGGGCTTCGAACGGTGTTCCTTCGTACCGGTTTGGTGACCACGCCCATGGGCGGGGCGCTGCAAAAATTGCTTCTCCCAACGAACTTGGGTGCAGGCGGACCGGTAGGCGGCGGCAAGCAGTTCTACTCGTGGATTTCACTCGACGACCAAATTTATGCCATACATCACTTGATGATGACTGCGTCGTGCGAAGGCCCCTACAACCTCACAGCTCCCACGCCCGTTCGCCAGAAGGCCTTCGCCAAGGCCCTCGGCAAGGTCATGCGTCGCCCTTGGTTTGCACCTGCACCGGGTTTTGCTCTGCGCATGATGTTTGGCGAAATGGGGCAAGCACTGGTCTTGGACGGACAACGCGTACAGCCAACACGTCTTCTTGAAAGCGGCTACACTTTTGCCCACGAAGACCTCGAAACGTGCTTGAGGCAATGCCTTGGCCGTCAACGTCTCGGTTGATTTGGCATAACCGCGCAGGCGTGGTTTTGATAATCCGCGTGGATATCAGCGGTCATGCACCGCAAGACCCTGCTGGTCGTTCTTGCGGCGCTTGCGCTGATGCCGATTCCTCTGGTTGAGGCCGACAACAGCCCCACCAGCGCCAATGGGTTGACCGATGGCGTCTCTTCAAACGGCTACGTGTGCGACCCGGACGGATGTTCGCCCACCGACAAAACCGATTATTGGAAGATCCAAGGAAAGAAGGGCGACATCATACGCGTGTCGTTTTCAGGAAGCATGAGCAACCCAGCGTGGTGGTGCCCCGGCGATGGCTGGATTGGAACCTTCAGCATGGGGTCGGTGACCTCCAACGTTGACGACGGAAATCCCAGCGCCACGTTGTCCACCACCCTGGCGACCGCCGGTGAGGTGCTGCTCAAGGTGGAGGGGGCGGATTCGTGGTGCAACGACGGGTTCGATTACACCCTGACGCCAAGCATTGACAAAACCAACCGAGACACCGACGAAGACGGGTTCATTGACACCGAAGACAGCTGTGTCACGCTGGTAGGGACGTCGACCAACGACCGAAAGGGGTGCCTCGACACCGACGGTGATGGATGGTCGGATCCTGACGGTGGATGGGGTGTGCAAAACGGCGCAGATGCCTTTGCAAGTGAATCCTCACAATGGCTGGACTCCGACAACGATGGATTTGGCGACAACCTCGAAGGGTACCAAGGCGACCACTGCACCTACAGCCGTGGCTACTCCACGGCCGACCGCTTCGGCTGTTTGGATTCGGATGGGGATGCCTACTCCGACCCTGACCCCGGTGGCTTGAACGGTTTCGAACCGTGGTTTGCCCATCCAGCAGGTGCAGCGGATGCCTTCATGCTGGATTCATCGCAGTGGAACGATACCGATGATGATGGCTACGGTGACAACTGGGACGACCCTTTGCTCAACGATACGAGGATGTTGTGGGACATCGGTCAATTCGTTGACAACGCCACGCAACCCGATGCGTGCCCCTTCGTTCGTGGCACGTCCTCCAGCGACCGTTACGGATGCGTTGACACCGACGGCGATTCGTATTCCGATGGCGATGTGAACTGGACGGTCGACAACGGTTCGGACGCTTTCCCCGTGGAGCCCACGCAGTGGCTTGACACGGACCGAGACGGTTGGGGTGACAACCAATCCTTCGGTGCGCAACTCATTGACGATTTCCCGTTCAATCCCACCCAGTGGCGAGATACGGACGATGACGGCTGGGGCGACAACCAAACCTACGGAGCCACGCAAATCGATGATTTCCCGTTCGTTCCCTCGCAATTTCGGGACACCGACGGGGACGGATACGGTGACAATTTGACAGGCTTTGAAGGGGATGTCTGTCCCCAATCTACGCCCGAAGAGGTTGATTCAGGCTGGATCAGCCGCTTTGACCGCTTGGGCTGCAGGGACGTTGACAGCGACGGTTATTCCGACCCAACCGAACTTTGGATCGCCCATCCATCCGGTTTTGCTGATGCCTTCCCAGATGACCCCTCGCAGTGGCACGACACCGATGACGACGGATACGGCGATAACACGGAGTACTTCGACGGTCAAACATTCCGGCCCGCTTACCGACCGGATGGATGCAGAACCACGCTTGGAAACTCAACCTTTGACCGATGGGGATGCCCCGACGCTGACGGCGATGGTTGGTCAGACCCCACGTCGATTTGGCTTGCAAGTCCAGGTGGTGCAGGGGATGCATGGCCCAACGACCCGACGCAATGGCACGATGCCGACGGAGATGGAAGAGGCGACAATCCGCGCGGAACCACCGCCGACGTGTGCCCCGACGTTGCTGGAACCTCTGTCGGCCCTTCGGCGGGTGGCGACCGATGGGGATGCAAAGACACCGACGGCGATGGGTGGTCCGACCTTGGCGATGCTTTCATCCACGAGCCAACGCAGTGGCGAGATTCTGACGGCGATGGCTACGGTGACCGCTTGGAAGGCCACCAGGGCGATGCGTGTCCAGAGACCCGCGGGACATCGTTGCTCGATCGCCTTGGCTGTCGAGATACCGACGGCGACGGATGGTCAGACCCCACGCCTTCATGGCTTGCCCACCCCTTCGGCTTGGGAGATGCCTTCCCAACCGAAGCGTTGCAGTGGAAAGACACCGACCAGGACGGGTTTGGAGATTTGCCCCTGGGCGCTTTTCGAGACGATTGTCCTGAAGAGGCGGGTTCCTCAAGGCGAGATTTGCAAGGGTGCCCTGACGCCAACGGCGATGGTTGGTCCGATGAATACGGCGAACTGGCTGCAGCCATCGCCATCATGGGTGAAGACCCTGCAGCATCGTGGTTGACGTATGCGGTGATTGGTGGTGGCTTCCTGCTCGGTGCTTTGGCTGCTTTTGTGGTCAAAGGCTCTCGTCAGCGAGCGGTGCTGTTGGAGCAATTCATCGCTGAAAAGGAGAACGAATTGATGAGTTCACCCGACCAAGATTCTGTCGTTCCTCAACTGATTCCACTCGACGAACTTCCACCGTTGCCCCAACTTCCTGGAGGTGAGCCCGGTGAGTGAACTTCGCGGACGTCTTCCTGCTTTGTTCATGGTCATCGTCTTGCTGGCCGTGACCTCTCCGCTCGGCACGGTGTCGGGTGAATTGACCAATGAAGAGCGGTTGTCCGAGCGCGGGTTGACCATCCTCGCCTTGCGCAACGACACCATCGACACCAACCAAGACGGTGATATCGATGCCGTGCGTGTGGTGGTCGTGTTGAATTCGACGGCCTCGCAAAACGAATTGATCGTGAAGTTGCGCGGCTTGCACAAGGAGCGTGAGGTTCTCGAGGTGGCCGAGGTTTCGTTCTCCGGCCAAACCAACATCACGCTACTTTACGATGCATGGTCGATGGGAGAGCATCGTCTTCGGTTGGATTTCAACGACGAAGACGGTGAGTTCATCGCTTCGATTCCACTGCCAACCTTCGTCTTGACGCCTGCCCTTCGTGTTCCAACCGTGCAGTTGAATTTGGACGCGGCAGGCGCTCTTCAAACAGGTGAACGTTGTGAAATCACTCGGGTGTTCGCCGACGAGACCGGCCCGCGATACGGGGAAACAGGTGTTCGGACGTTCTCCGGCGCTCCGTTTAGCGTCCTTGATTCTCAAACCACATTGGATTGTTCCTCGTGGCCTGCCGGCGCCTACACGCTACGAGAAACCTATCGCAACGGGCTGGGCCAAACGGCTGAAGGAACGTTGAACTTCTCCATCTCCAATCGTCCAGCCCCTTCCTTTGGATTGGCCGTGAAAGGACATGAAAACACCACCGCCATGCCGTGTGAACTTCAGATGTCCGCCGCAGGAGGCCAAGACACGTCGGCGTGGACCAAAATTTGGCGGATCAAAGGCGTCGCGGTTGAGGGCACCAACAGCTCCTCGTTGGATTGCTCCCAGCTCCCAGCAGGCGCCTACCTCATCACCCTCGAGGTTGTCAACGACAAGATGATCACGTCCACGGAGGGCGTGAACCTCATCCGTCACCCCGCCATTGATGCCACGGAGAACGCGTCCAAGGCCGCCCCTTCGAGCTCGTTGGGTGTTGATACGCCGACCGAGTCCGTGGGGTGGCTCTCCATTGGCGTTCTTGCCCTGTTCGTGACCGTGTTGGTGTTCGTGCTTTTGGTGAGGGAGCGTGAACCCGAACCCCTTGAACTTCCTTCGTTGGGACCAACGCCGCAAGTGCTTGCGGACGGTTCACCCGACACGTTGGGTCTGCCAACCATTGTGGATGATCAGGGCGTCCTCTGGCGCCAGCATCCCGACGGGCGATTGGATTGGTGGGACGCAGAATGGTTGGTATGGCACGGGTGGGACGCATGAGCATCGGTCAGATTCTCCTCGTTGTCGTTGCCGCTTTGACAACATTGGTTGCTCTTCGTCTGTATTACGTGTGGCGCACACGGGTTCGCCCGCTCCAACCTTCGCTGGAGTTGGAATGGGCTGCCGATTGTGAGCACCTCACCACCGCGACCGTTGAAGGCAACGACATCACGTTCCACATGGTCCGCAACTTTACCTGGCGAACCACGCGTGACCGTGACGAACACTGGGAAGAGTCCGTCCAGGTGAAGTTGGATGAGCTGAAGGACGTCTGGTTCATCGTCGACCACTTCCATTCGTTGAAGGGCCTTGCCCATACCTATCTCACGTTCGAGTTTGCGTGCGGCACCTGCCTGTCGTTTTCCTTCGAAACCCGTCGTGAAAAGGGCGAGCGGTATCACCCCTGGGACGGTCTTTGGAGGGCGTATGAACTCTATCTGTTGGTCGGATTTGAACGCGATGTCACCGGCCTTCGAACCCACGGACGGAAAAACAAGGACTACATGTTCCGAGCGATCACTCCGCCGGGCAAAGACAAGGCGTTGTTGCTCGGCCTGATCAACAAACTCAACCAACTCGCTGTCGAACCTGAATGGTACCATTCCTTGCTGACGACCTGCAACACCTCCATCGTCCGAATCGTGAATCAAGTGACCCCGGGCCGCATTCCGTTTCTTTGGAGGAATTTCCTTCCCGGATACACGCCGAAAGCAGCGTTCCGCCTGAAATTGATCGAGGACTGGGGTGGTCTCGAGGCAACGCTTGAGCAGGCGCGTATCGACGAAAAAGCGCAGGCGTGGGACGGCAAGGAGGATTACTCGGTCATGCTCCGTTCCTTCCTGCCCCCTCGCCAAGAGCGAGAGGAAGCATCACCATGAGTCGGCCTTTGTCATAGGTGATGTCAATGGAGGGCTGCGTGGCCCGATTGTGAAGTCCTTGCGAACCCATGTTCAACACGCCATTGGTCAACGGGAATGCACCCCCGAGCAACGTGATGTTCTTGGCGAACGGGAAGGCGAACAAGGAAAATTCAGTCTCCATTGCGACCTCTATAGAATAATCAATAGAGGGGAGGAGAAACCGCATTTCGTCGTTGTCATCCATGCATCGGATGTCGAGGGCGCTGGATGCACATGCAAGCAAATTCGCCATTTCGTGATGGCGGTCGCCTCCCGTTGCCCCAAGGACGATGCACCGCTGAGCATCGTTTCGCACCGCCATGTTCAGCGCTTTGGCGAGGTCGTTTTCTTCCTGGGATGCCTCAAGATGTACGCGACCACCACCTGCACGATAGCGTTCGAGATGGGAGGCCATGACGCTGTCACCGTCACCGATCACAGCATCCGGGAAAAGCGCCATCTCCATGCATCGGCCAAGGGCTCCGTCGCAGGCCAACGTAAAGGCGGCTTGTTGGTGCAACAAGGCAAGGTCAATGGATGCGGGCCAAGGGCCGTTGGCAAGAATCAGCCATTCGCCGCCCTCCATGGCCGCCCCTAGGGCTTGTTCTTTCTCAACCCAACGGTATGGTTGATGGTTGAAATGACCCCCTACGGGGGTCAAGGCTGGAATCAACAATGATTTTCAAGGTCGGAGGATGTGAGGGTGGTATGTCGGACGCCGTTTCTCAATCATTTCACAGCAAGAGCGTCCTGATGGTGATGCTGTTTCTCCTCGCCAGCGTGTCACCGATGCTGAGTTCATTCGAGGGTTCTGAAACGCTGGATGAATCCACCGATGTGCGTCGCAATGCCCCGTTCTCTTTGACCTCTGGCTACGGTCATGAACTGGCAGGAACAACCGTCAGCGTGGACGGTCTTGACAACGCCGTGGTCCGCGAGGAATCCATGTTTGATGCTTGGATGTCGGTTGAGTTAAACAACTCGAGTACTGAACACCACGGCTCTCCCGACATCGAGCTCACCCGCTACGATAAAACCCATTTTTGTTGGAGCACTGAAGAAGGACCGGTTCGCACGGCGATTCATCGATCCTCGGGTACGTGGACCTCAAGCCTCGTGGATACCGTGGCGGTTTCAAACACCTCAAACCTCGTTGATTGCGCCATAGGCGTAACGGCCAACGAGTTGCCTCGGGTGCTTTACGCCGATGGAGACGACCTGAAAATCGGGCGGTATGCCAAGGAAAGCGCCACCTATTGGGACGGTCCTCGGTGGCACACGCGAACCATTTTGGAAGATGTTTCTCCAACCCATCTGGAACTGGAAATCTCACCGGATGGAGTGGAGTGGGGATTGATGCGAACCGCTGATGGAGCCCTGCACCAGGTGAACTTCAGTGGCGCTTATTGGACCACCTACCTGCTCGATGCTGGACCCGTTGGTGAAGACATTGAGTTGTCGCTGGACGCCAACGGGACGGCTCACATCGTCTACCAACGTGTTGCAGCCCAGGAGATTGTCCTGATGCGTGTTGATGGAATGGAGCGGGACGTGCGCGTGTTGGAGCGAACCAACGACCTTGTCGACGCCATTGGCATGGATTTGGACGCCAACGCCATTGAACAAATCGCCACGGCGACACAGACCGGTGCCACCTTCCGTATCAATCTCATTCGCTCGCTTGATGGTCAAGACACCGGCCGCGTTGACCCCGTGCCCACCACCCTCCGAGAAGGTGAAGAAGACGAAAACGAAGGAACCATCCTGCTCACCGATGTGAACGACGATGGGTACGACGACCTTGTCGTCGCCACCCCCGAAGCGGATTTGTTAACGATGACCGACAACGGCCGAGTGGACGTCTATTACGGCTCAGCCAGTGGATTGGAAGCGATTCCCGGCACCATTCTGGCCGGCGAAGTTGACGGTGCTCATTTTGGTGCTGGCCTGGACACGGGTGACTTCAACGGTGACGGCGTTGCCGACTTGGCCATTGGCTCCCCCGGATGGCACCCTGCTGCTCGAGCAGGGGCAACGGACGGTCAGGTGACGGTCCACCTTGGAAGCGGTACCGGCATCGCAACGTCGCCATGGTGGGTGGCGAACGGGACGGACAACGAATCCTTGGGGTCGACACTGACGGTGCTGTTTGGAACTGGAAGTGCGGTGGTGGCGGCGTCTGCGCACGGGTACAGCGTTGAAGTGAGTGACCAAGTCACCGAATACGGAAAAGTGAATCTCTACGAAGGCGATGAAGCGGGACTCAATCCCACTCGAAACCTCACCCAATCCAAAGCAGGGTCAATGTTCGGTCGAGCCTTGGAGGGCTGCGACATCAACGGAGACGGTTACGAAGAACTGATTGTCAGCAACACCGGTTCCTTCACCGATTCCCTTTCTTATTCGTCTCTCGAATACTTTTACGGCAGCGCTTCCGGATATGCGGGTACGCCCGATCACACCATCGAATCGTTGGTTCAAGGACGGTTGTTTGGCGTCAACGTTGCTTGCATTGGAGATGTGAACGGCGATGGGTACAACGAACACATCATCACTGAACCTTTCAACTCCTCTTCCGGGGCTTTTGGAACCGGTGCGCTTTGGTTGTACGAAGGCACGGCTGGAACGCTCCCAAGCGATCCCGATTGGCAATACTTCCCTAGCGTCGCCAACGCCAAAGTGGGTGAAGCCGTTGTTCCTGCAGGTGACATCAACGACGACGGATTTGACGATGTCTACATCACCAGCCGCATGGGTTCCATGGCAGGCAGGCTCGAGATTTTCCTTGGTTCTGCTGATGGATTGCAAGCCGACAAACAATTGCTTGCGGAAGGGAACAGCTCAGAACGACTTGGCTTCCGCTTGGCCAGTGACGGCGATATTGATGGCGACGGATTGAGTGACCTCGTGTATTCTCTGCGAACCACGGAACGAGGCACGGCGTTTGCACTCAACTACCTGGTTCTGTCCGAGCGTGATTGGGAGTCCATTTCGTTCGATTATATCGGCACCTTGACCGGGCTTGACTTGGCCACTGCTGCGCGCGGCGAAACCAGCATGGTGTTCACGCACAACGACAGCCTGAGGACATCGGTTTCGAAGTTGGAGCACATGAACGATGGCACACCATCAGGTCAGTGGGTTTACCAGATCCTTGCTCACCTCGAAACAAGCAACATGACAGCGACATTTGACGTTCGCTCATCCGGCCAGCCCGTCGTGGTCACTGAAGACGATTCGGTGATGCAACTCCACACCACCACCACGTCCTACACGGCGGTTGAACAAGAGGTTGCCACCACCGGGACGATGGGTCAATTTTTGGGCTCGGGTATCAACCAGGCTAACGAACAAGCACTTGCTTACACTTCTGGGGCCGGTCAACAAATTTACGCTTCCGTTCAAACCCCAACCGGTTGGAGCACCGATTTGGTGCGCACAGGTGCCGGACTGGCCAACGGGATTGAGGTCCTGTTTGACAGTTCGAACCAACCTCACCTCGTCTATCGACACAACAGCACCGGCCAGTTAGAGCGTGCTGTAGGGGGTTCGAGCTGGAGCCTTACTGCCCTTGGCGCACCTGGCGAGGCCGTCTCTTTGCAACATCCCGCCGTGATGTTGAGCAACGATACGCTGGCGGTGGCGTTGGTTGAATCAAACGGAAATGGAACGGATTTGGCCCTGTGGATGCACGACGGCACCACCCTGTCCACCCACACCATTGCCAATCTCTCGGACCACGGCGCACAACTGGGTTTGACCACCTTGACCAACGGCTCCATCCTGGTCGCCGCTTTGACGACCACTGGCGCACTCAGCGTTTACGAGCAATGGCCAGGTGCCACTTCCTGGTACCAACACACGCTCACCCAACCAAGCGGTACCAACAACGAATTCCGACTTGACCTCGAAGGTGGCGATTCACCGATTTTGGCCATCAGGGCCAACGCCGTCTCCTCCATCATGACCCTCAATGCGTCTGGTGCCTGGGAAACGGTTGCTGAGCGACCCGATGCGGCTGCAAACGGTGCCTGGGATGTCGTCCGAATGAACAACCATCTCTTGCTCATGACCAGCGACCCGACCTCCCAACACCTCGTGTTCAACACGGTTGAACTGAACGGTGCTCACGGTGGATTTGCTCCATGGATGTCCGTGCACTTTGGTGACGTCGTCACGCAATACGCCGTTGATGCGGCCCTTGACGGCAACGGGACGGTCCACATGGCCTATTGGGACGAAGTGGACGACGATGCTGTCTTGCTTCGCCTCTATCCCGACCAAGACCGGGACTTGGTGTTCGACCTGATCGACGAGATGCCAACGGTTGGCAACCAATGGAGAAACAGCGACGGAGACGACTTCGGCGATAACCCTCTTGGGCCGATGCCCGACCAGTGCCCAACCGTTGCGGGGCCGTCGACCTTCGTCGTCTTCGGCTGCGCCGACTTTGACACGGACGGTTTCACCGATTCCATCGACGGATGCGATTCGGATGGAGGGACCTCCTGGATTGACCGGTTCGGTTGTGAGGACCTTGATCAGGACGGATGGTCCGACAACAACGCCCTCTATTACGACGGTGACGTCTACAAAGGCAACTGGAAGCAAGCCTTGGACACCGACGGTGACGGCTTCGGTGACAACCACGGCCCAGATTGCTGTTCAACGGCCATTGACCCGAACGCAGGAGTTGGTGATTTGTTCCCCTACATCGGCTCGCAACATGCCGACTACGACGGAGATGGGTACGGCGACAACGATACCGACAACATCTACGGTGATTTCTGCCCGTGGGATTACGGCGTTTCCTGGCGTGACCGCAACGGATGCCTCGATTCAGACGGAGACGGTTCCAGCGATCCTTCGGATGAAGGCACGTTCTTTGAATGGAACATCAGCAACGGCGCCGATGTTTGGCCCTTTGACCCAACCCAATGGAAAGACACGGACGGTGACGGGTTTGGTGACAACCAGTCTGAGAACGCCACCAGTCCCGACCGATTCCCGTACAGGGCGGCCGCTGCCAACGACACCGACGCCGACGGTTATGCGGACAATTGGACCTCCTTTTACAACGGAACCAACGCTCAAGGCATTCAATTGGATGCTTGTCCAAACGAATGGGGCAACTCCAGTTTCCCGGTCATTGGCTGCCTCGATTCGGACGGTGATGCCTACACTGACCAATACTCCTACGATTTGAACGAAACCACTGGCCTCCGGGAAAATCAGGCAGGCGATGCTTTCCCGTTTGTCAAAACGCAATGGCTGGATGCTGACGGCGATGGGTTTGGCGACAACCCCAACGGCCAAAACGCAGATGAGTGCCCCTTTGAGGCCGGTGTTGCCAATGGAACCAACGGGATGGGTTGTCGAATCATCGACCTGCAGGACAGCGATGGTGATGGCGTCATCAACGACATCGATGTCATTTGTCCAAACTCCCCTATCGGGGAAGTCGTCAATGAAGACGGCTGTGCACAATCGGAGCTTGACGACGACGATGACGGCGTGAAGAACAACGCCGATTTGTGTTCGGAAACACCACCCGGCGTGGGTGTTGACAGTGATGGATGCAGTGTCGAACAACGCACATCGGATTCTGACGGTGATGGACTCAACGACCCCGAGGACGCCTGTCCAAACACCGAAGCCGGTCAAAACGTCGACGAGAACGGTTGTTCACAAGCCCAACGAGACAGCGACGGTGACGGGCTGTCCGATTTGGACGATGCCTGCGACGACACGCCTCCGGGTTTCCCCATCCTTGCCAACGGTTGCACCGACGAGAGTGCGCTGACCGTGGATTTGGACGGCGACGGTTACGCTGGCGTCTACACCTATGATATCGACAACGAGACCGGACTGCATGTCAACCAAACCGGTGATGCTTTCCCCAGCGATCCGACGCAGTGGTTTGACACCGATGGCGACGGTCTGGGTGACAACTGGGGGGTGACCTCTTGGAACAGTTCGCGAGACCCTTCGTGGCCCGGTGTGTTTGTTCCCAACGCCAACAATGCTGATTTCTGCTCTGCTGAAGCGGGCACCTCGTCCATCGACTTGCCGGGATGTTACGACGACGGCGATGGCTGGGCCGACTTCAACGAGCCGAAGTCGTTGCGCGACAACCCAACCCAGTGGAAAGACACCGATTTTGATGGGTATGGAGACAACTGGGGCGACGCCTCGTGGACTCCCCACCGAGATTCAAGTTGGCCCGGCCAGTACATCGAAGGTGCGACCAACGCAGACCTTTGCCCCAAAACACCGACTTCGCTGGCCAGTCAGGTGGATCTTGACGGATGCATGCCGTTCGAGCGCGACTCCGACTTCGACGGCGTGTACGACGATTCAGACAACTGCCCCAACGAACCCAAGGGCGTGGATGGTTACGACGACGGATGCCCCTACGTTCCCCTCTCGGGAGACGGTGAAGAGGGGTTGTTTGGCATTGATGCAGGCACCCTGATGGTCGTCCTTGGTGGCGGTGGATTGGTGCTCGCGTTGGTCCTCGTGGTCGTGCTCCGGGTGCTTCGTGGCGATGACGACGATGACGATGACGAGGACGAGTACGACGATTTCTTTGACGATGATGATGAAGAGGAAAGTTTCCTCGACAAACTGGACAAGCAACGTGCCTCGCCAATGAGAGAACGAGCGACACCCAAACCTGCCCCTGCGAAGCGTGGCCCCACCTCGCCACCTTCTCGTGGCGGTCCCGGCGGTCCTCCAGGACGCGCCCCAGGAGGGCCATCAAAGCGAGGGCCCGGTGGTCCACCACGCAGCGACCCATCACCAGGGCGTGAACCCGCTCAACGGCAAAAAGTGGCCAAGAAAAAATCGGTGAACGCAGCAGAGGAGACACCCTCGACCAAGGTTCGAAAAGCGAAGATCAACGTTGATTTGAGCATCTTTGATGCCGATCAGGAGGAGGATCGAATCGCAGCCGTGGATTGGGTTGTCGGTGCTTTCTCGGACGGAGAACAGGAGCGCACGGTGTTGATGCAGCTCCAAGAAACAGGATGGAGTGCCCAACAATCTCGAGCCATATGCGACCTCGCGAAAAACAAGGGTGCTTGACAACCGTCGTGAGGGCTTAAATGAGGGACAGAGGTCGCCACAAAAAGGAGGGAGAGCCATGGC
>JAYQAK010000009.1:0-27753 GCA_038136695.1 Candidatus Poseidonia sp. | reverse complement strand
TAGGAACTGAAGTTGTCGTTGCTCTCGTTCCAGCCCAATTTGTATTCGTACCAATCCGGAAGCATGTCACCATCGGTGTCGTTGTCGCTGGGGTTTGAGCCGTACTTGAACACTTCACGGCCGTCCGAGTAGTTGTAGTCCCGGACGTGAGAAACAACCTGCCCGTTTTCAACGGCGGTCAGGTAGGTGCGGCTGTCCTCGTCGGTGTCGTTTTGATCGGGGCGAGTGTTGTTGTCGTATTCCATGGCGTTGGTAAAGGGAAGATCACCGATGCCGTTCTGAATCAAGACGCCGGAAGGGGTGAACACCCTGTTCTCCCACGTACCTTGGGTAGCAGGAATATCGAAACTGGTCCGGTCGTACCACCCGTCATGGTCACCGTCGTAACCAACATCCCAAGGGTTGAGCGGATTGGCTGCCCAATGATTGATGGTGGTTGAGTCGTCCATTCCAAAGATGGCATAGCAGTATTCCCATCCGTCTGGAATGCCGTCGCTGTCCGAATCGGGATGGGTTGGGTCGGCAACACCGCGAAGGCTCCGGTTGAAATTTTCAGATTCGAGAGAATTAATTTTGTTCATGCGGTCAAGGGATTCCTGCCCCTTCTCGATGAAGTCTTGGTACAGGGCGGCTTGGGCTTGAATCAACGAGAACCCAAGTTCCTCCTGGTAGGCGAGCATCGCGTCCTCACCGAAGTCGATGATGCCCAAATTGGAGGGGACCGTGTTACGATTGAGGAATTTCCCCCACGTCCTCGACTCCCATTCTCGAAGGTTGCTGAAGGTTTCGTTTTGGTCAATTTCTCCGTCGTTGTTGCAGTCGAAGCTGTCCTGGTCGGAGTCAAGATTCACGTCACCGTCAATGAGCGGATTCATCGCCCATCGGTTTTGGTCAAGGTCCCACGAGGTAAACCAATATTCGAATCCGTCGTACATACCGTCACCGTCTGTATCGGGTATCGTGGGGTCAGTCATCCCCAACACCACTTCGATGAAGGCATTGGGAGGCTCACCTTGCTGCCAGGCGTTGAAGTCGTTGAGCAGCCGCTTGCCTCGGGTTTCTTTGGAAATAAGGATGTTGAAGACGCGTTGGGCTTTTTCCGTTGGTTGTTGCAAATCGCCGTCAACGTGCAGCAACGGTGCATCCGTCGGGTGGTCGATACCGTTGTCAGGTTGCTCGGTTGCGAGAGCAAATTCCTGCCGATCGATCAGACCGTCTTCGTCACCATCAAACTCACCGTCGCCTGCGACCAGTGGGTTGAGCGTCCATGTCCCTGCAGAACTGTTCCACGAGGTGAACAGCAATTCAACACCGTCCAACATACCGTCGCCGTCGGTGTCAACGTTGTTCGGGTCCGCAGTCCAGCCCGTGAGGTTGATTTGGTCTTGGGCCAAGAAGTCGCCAAACGATTGTTCGGTGGGGATGCCAGGCCATTGTTGCAAAGCGAAGGCTGTCCCAATGGTGGTGACGAACCACTGCGGAGAGGAGCGGTTCGAGTCTGTTTGAGAGTACAGTGGGGAAACAGCATTGTATTCCTCCCAGTTGGTCATTCCGTCGTTGTCAGCATCGTTCCATCGGTCGGTCGAGTCCAAGGGATTGAGGGTCCATTCATCGTCGAGCAGGTTCCAACGAGCATGCCATATTTCCCAACCGTCCGGCATACCGTCCTGATCGGTGTCGGCACTGAACGGGTCGGCGGCGCCGACGCTGTAGACCGATTGACCCGAAGTCACAGCACCAGAGGCCCGCTCGGCAAACGATGCTTCTGGTTCACCCAAGTCGTTGATGGAATCAAACAGTCGCGTGGTGAACCCGTTGGGGAGTTCAACGCCCTCCAACGTCATGTTCCCGCTGAACAAATCGGTTCGAATGTGGTATTCAAGGTAGTTAACGAAGGCCTCGTCTTCGCTCAACACACCGTCGTGGTTGACGTCGTAGCCGTCACCATCAGGGTTTTCGAAGGCATCTGAACCGTTGAGAGGGTTGACGCCCACTCTGCTTGGATCCCATGTACACAATCCCTTTGATTCCCAGCCATCGGGGAGCGAATCGCCATCGGAATCGACGAGGTTGGGGTCGGCAACGGACCACAATTCAGCGGCTTCTGGAGATTCTCCATAGTCTGCAAGAAGGTCACCGTTCACACCCATCAGCCGAACAACCGACCACTGGTATTCACACAGGTTGGCCAGCCCATCACCGTCGGCATCCCATGTTGCATCTTCGGGACGAAGGGGGTCAAGACTCCAGTTGTTTCCACCGGAGAAGGTGGTACCGACCCAGCGGCGATGTTCAATTTCCCACCCATCGGGCATGCCGTCGCCGTCCGTGTCGTGATTGGTTGGGTCAGTCGCAGCGTCGACGTTGGCCATAGAAAGGTAGGTCGCATTGGCTGCCTGACCAGCAGCATCGTCACACACATGGACCAACTGGACCGTGTAGTGACACCAAAGCGTGGATTGTTCAAAGAAGAAACCAAAATACTCGGCACCGTCACCCAGCCCGTCACCATCGGTGTCACCCACTCGAGGGTCAGTGGAGTTGTAGCCTTCGGGCGTCAATCGGGTGTAGCGGAATTCGTCAAGATTGGTCCATAAACGCTCCAAATTCATATCGCCCGACTGATCCAAATCAAGGCCGTCGGCGTCGTTGTCGTAAAGAGCGTCCCAAGGGTCGGTTGGGTCAAGGCCATGAACGACCTCCCACCCGTCCGGCATCCCGTCAGCGTCTGAATCGTTGGCGCCGGGATCCATCAAAAGCAAGTTCGCGAAGCGGCCAGGAGACGCAGCGGCATACACCGATACGTTGCCTTCACCGACGGCGGTCGTGATCGCCACGATTTCCCCGGGAAGACGGGTTTGGTCTTGTAGGCCGTAAACGGAGGCATAATCGCCTGCAACCGCCCACAGCCCCCAATCGGATCCGACCAGGACTTCGTCCCCGGTGGGGTGAATGCTGTGGATGCTGTTGGTCTCCTTTGACAATTTGCCGTCAACACCGGGGTGGAGGAGCAGCCCACTGTGGTCGATGGAGCCATCATTGAGGTTCATTTTGTGCAGCCCAGCAGGCGTCCCAAACCACAAGACTTGGGCGTTGGAGGGCGACGGGCCGTCCAAGACGAGGGTTCGTACCTCGGCCGGGTTTCCTACGGAACCGAGCGGCAGGCTACGAACAACATCGACGTTGGTTGGGATGCCGGTGGTTTCCTGCGTGTAGAAGAACGCCCACAGACCGGCGGTTTCGTCGCGAGCCGAGGCCGTTTCCACAACGAACAATCCCCGGTCGGTGCCCACGAAGAGAGTCAAGGTGGAGCCGCCTGCGAGCCCGTGGGCAACCGAAGTGATACTGGCGTTCGCTTCGGACAGCCCGGAGACCAAGCCCAGTCCGAGGTCGTGAGTTTCGGCGATGGACCCCGTCCCGTCGATTTCGACGATGGCGCCTTCGCCGCCGTCTCCCAGGCCGATGACATGCAAGTTCAAATCGCTACCAGCGAGAGGAGCAACCGCATGGAGACCCTCGGTCATGCTCCAATCCCAGGAATTGATGGTGCCGAGTGAACCATCAGCCAGAAGCGGAGCCACGGCAAAGCCGACACTCGTGCCCATCACCAGCGCATACGGCGTAACGCCTGAGCGTGCGAGGAACCCGTCATGGAGTTCCACACCCTGTGGCAACCACTGGTGAGCTTGGAAACCATCATCTTCGTTGATGACGCTCACACCATACCGGGTCATGACGTACACATTCCCGTCGTGTTCGTCAAGGGAACGCACATCATGATGCATGATGGCAAGGTCATCTTCAGTCGTGTCGTAAACGAGCGGAAGGACGTTGTAATTCTCGGTGTCACCAACCACTGTGGTCTTCAATCCAGGGTACACGGTGTTGCCGTCATCAAAGTGGACGTTGTATTCCTCGAGGGTTGAGAGGGCCTCGCCAATGCTCAAAGCCGTCTCGGTTCGAGCAAGGTCTGCTGTGATGCCACCGTCTCTGTTGGCGTCCCATCCGTCGTTGTCCGGATCCTCAAGAGCGTTGGTTCGGTTCAATGGATTCAGCCCAAAATGAACCTCCCACCCATCGGGAATACCATCGCCAAAGGATGGGTACAACGGTCGGATGGAAAAACCATCCCACAAGTAACGGTCAGAATCGTCCAACATCGGGTCGGTGCCGAGCCACATGTCTTCTCCAACCGGGTTGACATCACGAAGGGTACAGGCGCTCAACAGATTGTGGAAGGTCGCATTGGCCCCGGAGGGAATGTACGGCCAATTCTTCAAGACGGCGCCGTCAGGGAGGGTGGCATAGCACCACAATCCATCCAATTCCGTGGTGTAATTGGTTGGCATACCGTAAGCATATTCCTCTGGCGCCGTGTACCGTTCGGATTCACTCATCACGCCGTCTCGGTTGACATCAAATCCATCGTTGTCACCGTCGTAGGTCAAATCGCTTGCGTTGAGCGGATCAAACGTCGGACAATTGTAGCGCAATGAGGTGCTGTCAAATCCTCCGGTACGCTGGCACATGTACGCCTCGTACCCGTCGGGCATACCATCACCGTCGGTGTCGGCCACTCGGGGATCAAGGTAGATGCGGTCGCTGTTTTCATCCAATTGACCGGTCAGACCACGAGGAAACCCGGGTGCAGTGCAGTTGGCAGGATACGGCCAGCAAAATTCCTCGGTGGCGTTCAACCCGTCAAGGTCACGGTCGGTGTTGGCATCCGAAGCATCGTTCTTGTCAAGACCGACGATCACCACGGGACGACCATCCGGTGCTGTCCAATTCATCCAGTCTTCGAACAAGGTCTCGTGGACATCGGGAATCAAATCGCCGTCCGAGTCGGTGTTTGGGGGCGGCGTCTGTGTGGTGTCGTCAGGGTGGACGTTGGCCACGTTTGAGATGGCCGGAAATTGCGACATGAAGAGCAAACTTGCGATGACCGCGAACGTGGTCAGGAGGGTGGTTTGACTTCGACGCACGGACTCACCAACTGCAAAGCATACGCTTCGCTCGTTTTTTACTCCTCCAAGATTGCTTATGAGGCTGATGGAACATTGTTCATACATCCCACGCTTGACACGGGAATGTTCGCCGAAAAATCACCCTCGTTCGTCAGCATCTGTCGGTGTGTTCAAGACCTTCCCGCGTCCGGTCAGCCATGTTCGCATGTCCATGACCATCACGCATTTGGGAACCGGTAGTCGAGGCAACTCGACCTTGCTGGAAACACCAAGGGTGAAGGTGCTGATCGACCAGGGTTTTAGCGGAACACAACTGCAAAAGCGATTGGCTCGGTTGAACTTGACGCCAGAAGACATCGATTGTCTCTTCGTCACCCACCACCATGCCGACCACGGCGGAGGCGCACGGGTCATGCAAAACAAATGGCAAACTCGCGTTCTTGCCAACGAACGGACAGCCTTGGAATTGGATTTAGACCCGTCTTTGACCACGTATTTTGAGTCCCTTGATTTGGTACGAGTCGGCGAAGACCTCGCTGTTCTTCCCGTCCCAGTACCGCATGCAGGTTCCGAAAACGTCGCCTTTGTCGCCAGTTATGGAGGGGAACGCGCAGCGATCATCACCGACCTGGGTTCATGGACCGATGAACTCATTGCCCATGTTCGCGGGTGCGAACACATCTCCATCGAGGCGAATTACGATCACAACAAACTGGTCTATGGCCCCTACCCCTACTCCCTCAAAGACCGAATTTCCGGCCGTGGCGGTCACCTTTCAAACGACCAAACGGGTCAATTCCTCGCCGAAGTTTGCACGGAAGCCACGCGAAGCATCACGCTCACGCATCTGAGTGAAAAAAACAACCAACCCCATATCGCCGAATCCACCGTGTTGTACTACATCGAAGAGGTGTTCAACGGCGATCTGACCATTTCTAAACAAGACGGGCCCGATTTCTCCCACTACATCGGGAAGGAAGACGGCATCGTCGAGGCTCCGCAGAAGCAACACAACCGTTGATTGATGACCGTTTTGAGGTCAATGGCTAAATGATACCGCATCGTGTCAAGTCCGTGAACCGACGCGAGACGCGAAGAGCAAGCCCTTGCCTTCGTGGCGAGGAGCGTGCTGTGAGCGAAGTTCTTGGCGTGGTCATGCTGTTGGCGATGGTCATTACCATCATGGGCGGCGTCTGGATTTTCCTTAACCCCTATCTGTCCGATTTTGAGGACAACACCAACTGGAATTCTGCCACAGGTCTGGCCGACCGAATTGAAGACCGTGTGGAGGTTGCCGGCAACGCCCCGGAGGGTACGGGCTTTCGAAACACACTCGCCATTCAATCCACTTCCATTCGTCCGGTTCAAAACGTTGAGCAGTGGACCATTGCAGCCGACCTTACACCCGGGGAACGTATCGCTTTGCGGCATGTGAACGACACGGCAATCGCCGTGCTCGCTGCCAACGAAACCGCTCGAAGCGTCACGGTTGAATCGCCCGGCATCTTGGTGGAACAGGACATCGCACCCAGCCACCTTGAGGTGATGGTCACCCACAATGCGAGTGCCTCTCACTGGATGATCGTCACGGTGTATGATGCCGATGACGTCCCGCTGCATCGCCAAGTACGAATTTCCCTGTCGGGGATTGAAATCCACACCTCACTGGGCCAAGGCGAACACCAAATTGTGCTGATGAACAACGCACGGGCAGAACGATTCCCGAACGGTGCGTGGGAAGTGAGTGCCATGCCGTTGGTCGAATTTGACCGCATGGCCAACGATGAACTCCGCCTCTCCATGCTCCTCACCGATGTCACGGCCAACGGGTCCATCGGCACGGGGAACAACATCGGCCTCCAATTTGTTTCGAAAGGCCCCATGACCCTCTTTACCGGCCAAGCCTACAACGTCCAGTTTCAGGTGTTGAATGCGCTCCACGACGTGGTCACTCCGCAATACCACGACAATTGGCTCTCGGAATACACCATTCAACGGTCTGCAGGAACCCTTGACACGTACATCGGTTTTGCACCCTACGCACGGGCCAGCGGTGCCGATGGATTCAGCGTGTCTGCCCAGCAACTTCCCCTCTACTTTGAGGTGGACCTCCAGCGCGTGGAGGTGAGTCGTTGAGGGGAACCATGCGCCGACACGAGGAGGCGGTTTCTGCCGCCGTAGCCACCGTACTCCTCTTCGGCGGAGTGCTTTCCATCATCGGCCTCATGATGGTCTCGATGATGCCGGTCATCGAGGAAATGGAAGGTTCGGTGGAACGCCACGACATGTCCTCCCAGATGACCCTGCTTGCCCAGCAAACCTCAGCCTTGAGCGAACGGGGTATGCCGGGTGATTCCACCCACGCCACGCTCATTCCTGTGGACGGGAACTTGGCGTGGGACAGCCTTCGAGGAGGCATGTGGTATTCGGCAACGTGGAAAGAAGACATGTCGCTTCGGGCACGGGGAGCGCTGGACTTTGACGACACGTTGGAAATTCGGCATCCTGAAAGCTTCGTTCAAGCCGTCTGCCTATCCGACCTTCGTTTGGGACCCGACCGCCCCTATTACTACACGCTGGAAGCCGTCTTGGACAAGGTCATCTTCACCGTCACGCCCGGTCTTGCCATGCCACTTGGCCCCATTGAGGTCATCTTGCAAATCGATGGAAACGATGTCGAGACGAGCATGCTACGCGTTGACGATGTCGCTTCGTTTGACCTGACCTCCAAGGGTGAAGCCGTGCTGGTTTCCAGCCACGCACTGACCGTGCTTGGCACCACCGGTGAAAGTGGAGCAACCTACCTGTTGCCGAGCATGGTCGAGCCATCGGACAAACGTGGACATGCGTGGTCCGTTCCGCTTCAGGCAGGAACATCGACCGTTCACCTCTTGAGTCAAAACGCCAACCAAATTCACATCACCCTTGACGGTGAAACCACGATTCACTACGCCCTCCCCAGTGAACTTGCACGTACAGCCGTGGCCTTCAGCCACGACATCACCGTTGCTCAAGACAGCGTGGCCCATATCACCAGCAGTTCACCCTCACGCATGCTGCTCAAAAGCAATTCAACGTCCACCGCCGGCATCACCGCATGGCCTTCCGACACCGGCGCCTACCTTGGTCATGCGTTCACACCACCAAGCCTGAACGGAACACTCCGGTTCTCGAACCCAGGAGACACCGTCGTGACCGTCACTTGGCGAAGCGGTGGAATTTCGGTCTCGCCCGGTGATGTTGAGCACATCGCATGGCCACCGGCTCAGGACATTGGCGCAGCCACGCTCGACGCTGACGGAGACGTACTGGTGACGTGGGCTGCGCAACCCAACGCCACCACCGTTGATGCCGTGGCGGGAAGCATGTTGCTCCCGGCTGATGATACCGGCGCCGTCTCAGGTGGTGCCTTCACCCACATCAACGAAGACAACATGACCGCCGAGCTGTTGACCGTTCGGCTGGCAGGCTACTCAAGCACATGGAACGCCAGCGGAGCCGCTAACGTGACCGGTTTATTCCTTGAGTCAACCAACGTAGCCAACTTTGACGCACCCCTCGGCACCACCAACCTTCGGGTCGAATCCGGCCATCCACTTCGCCTCTTCCGGTCTTCGGGAGGACAGGGTTTGCATCACATCGTTCACGACGGAGCCGAACGTTGCACGAACGTTGCGACCCAGGCCAGCGGATGGATCACCACGGACCTTCCATGGGAACGCATGGGTGGGCGGGGAGAGATCGACATCCAAAACGCTTGGCGCGATGGACGACACCCTGCGAGCGTGAGCATTGATGTGCTGGGAAGCGATGGCATCTCAACCCATGCTTCCATTGGCACCGTTTGGGCTTTCCATCTGTCAAGGCTCGCCTATCAATTCCAGTCATCCATTGACGGTATGGAAGTGGCCTTCAGCGGTGGCGCTGTCGTCACCAATCATCCTGAATTCAAGCCCTATGTTGTGGTGCCTCCCTCTGACCGAGGCGGCCCTGGTCCACGCTTTGCTGCCACCGTTCCTTCCCTTCACCCAACCGCAGGAAGTGAATCTGGAGCTGGCACGTTGGATTTGGACATCGAACTCGTTCACCGAACCTCGCTCGCCTCCTCGCCAGCGTATGAAGTGCGGCGTGGTTGGTCGGAACCGTACGGAACGGCCATCGCTGACAACGCAGGTATCGGACTTGAGGCAAGTGAAGACTGGACGGTCTACCCGGGAAGGTTGGACCTATTGACCGACTATGTGGGCTGGGTGCCCGACCCGAGTTACGGCACGGCTGAGGCCGTCTGGCACACCAACGGGCAAGCCATCGAGTTCACATTACAACTGGCTTCGTTGGACGTCACGGCACGGGAGGTGATGGTTTGAGATCAACCACCATTCAACGAGATGTTCGTGCGGCTGCAACGGAACTTGGATACATCTTCACCTTCCTGCTTGGCGTGTTGCTGATGACCATGTTCAGTGTCTGGGCGTGGGACATCGAAACCAACACTCGGGAACGCTGGAACGAGGAAGCGATTCAAGCCAACATGGACGATATCGCCGCTGCGGTGGAGCGTGCTGACGAGGCCAGTCGTTTTGGCGGCAACATCTCCTATGCCGAAGAAGTGGCATGGCGACCGACCGAAGCGGACGAATCTTTGTTCTGGATTGAACTCCAACAAACCGCCTTGCTGCTCATCGATGAAGGTGGGCCGCTGGACATGGAAGTGGCCCTCTCAGGAACGGGAGCAGGCACCCACGAAGGACTTGTGCCCCTGGCTGGTGTTGAACGTTTGTGGGTCGTTCACGAGAACGGTGTTACCAGTTTATCCCTTGACCGCCCAGCGGCTGTTCAGTGAACATCAACGTCCCATCACGGCTCGATGAACCAGCGACTGAACTTCCTTCATTCGTGAACGGGCACCCAATTCCCGGAAGACCTTGAGCGCACGTTGGAGGTATTCCATACGATCTTGACGCTCGGGAGCTACACCGCCCAATCGGGTAAGAAGTTCGCCAATTTGCATTCGAAGGTCGTTGGCTTCAGCGAGAACAAGGGCCTGGCCATAATGTTCCATCGCCTCGTCTGTTCGTCCAGCATCGTTCAATACCTCACCGAGTAGCATGGTGATCTCCACCAGAGATTGCACGTCACCGGCATCGTTCATGGCTTCCAGGGCTTCGTTGTAGTGAAACAAGGCCAATTCGGACTGGTCCACCTTGGCATAGTAACGGCCGAGCACGGCTTGTGAGCGTGCGTGGAGCATGGGGTTGTCAAGCGACGAGGTGCGCTCGTGAGAGGCCATAGCGTGGTCTCGTGCTCGGTCCACCTCACCAAGATCAATCAATGCTCGAGCGAGGGTGATTTGGCTGTTGATGAGGTCATCGTCATCTGAAGATTTGAGGATGGCTTCCACCTCTCCATACGCTTCCAAAGCCTTGGAGCGCTCGTTTTTTCGTCGTAAAAGATAGCCGATGTTGTTGTAGGTGCGGGCCGCCCAACGAGCGTGGCCCAACGTGATGTAGTGCTTGAGGGCTTTTTTGTGCCGAGTGAGTGAAACATCGCTGTTGCCTTTCTTTCGGCTGACATCGGCCATGGACGAAAGCACCTCCGCCTGAACGATGATTTCAGCATGCTGTTCGGCCATGGAAAGGGCTGATTGCAACGTTGTTTCAGCCTCTTCCAAACGACCGAGCAGTGCCAAGATTTCACCCTGGAGTTGCAGCAAGGTGACGTTCACCTCGGGTTTGAGGTCGTCGGTGGCCACTTGTTCGATCAACCCGAGCAATTCCATGTGACCTTTCGACACCAATTGCCGTCCGTCGGTCACGATCAAGGTAGAGGCTTCTTCGTGCTGGCCTGAACGAATGAGGTGGTACACGAGTTCAATCAGGACATCGTGGTTCTGCGTTTGTTTCCTGTACCATTCTGCACATTTTCCGTGGAACTCCTCTTTCAAGCCTGGGGACAGGCTGCGTAGCAAAAATTCACGAATCAAATCGTGAACGTCGTAAGTATCTGCATCGGCTTGGCGAGCCAAACCGGATTCGACCAAACTGTCCAATTCATCGGTGTTCAATTGCTGTTGGGCTAAGGCATCCAAGACCATCGGTTCGCGGAAAATCGACAGGGCAGAAAGTACACGTTTCTGCTCTGCACTCAACTTGGAGAAGATTTCGACAGTCACGTAATTTTCCAGCGTTTCGTGAAAGGCACCGGCAGAGGCACCTCGGTTGATCAACTCCAACACCAATGGGTGGCCTCGGGACAGGCCGTGAATGTGCAGCCACTGTTCATCTTCCATCTGGTCAAAACTGGTGAGCAATTTTCGACCTGATGCAGGGTCAAGTCCGTCAAGCGGCAACACCAAACTGGCAATTCTCCCCTCGGCGTCCTTGGTTGGAACCACCGGTTTGAACGACCGGGAAAAAATCACCAAACCAATTTGCTCCTCGCTGCCCAACAAATTGAGCGACATCGCTTGGAAGGTTTGGTGCAAGACCAAATCCGATACTTTGTGGAAGTCATCGATCACAATGAGCGAAGGGGAACCGGCCAAGGCTTCGACGAGCAATTTTGCGGCATCAGCGGGTTGTGGTACGGGGGTTGCTGAGAGGTAGGTCGCAAAATCCGAATTGCCCATGCTGGAAAGCCAATCTGCCACCGATTCGAAAAACGAACGCGAACCTTCCCAGTCTTGGCAACGGTGGTACAACAGATTGCGACGGTGCATGAACCGTTCAATGAGTTTAGACGCCACGGTTGTTTTTCCAATGCCTGCAATACCAGGAACAAGAAGGGTGGTCGCACGTGCTTCGAGCAAATTCACCATGTTGTCGAGTTCTGTCGTACGGCCGTAGAAATGCCGAAGACGTGGTAAATCTGCCAGTGAAGTCACCAGTTGTTTTTCCACATGCTTGGAGAGATCCCGTTCAACAAGGTCAGCACTGAGCATTCGTAAATCGAGGGAATTGTTGTCGTCCATGTACCGAATGATATCAACGGGACGCATCTCAAACGGCAACACCGATTTCGCGCCTCCCAAGGTGGTCTTCTCCGCAGGCTTGTCTTCAAACACACAACGCAGAGGGAATTCTGACAAACGCTGCCACGTTTCATTCGCCAACGCAACACCGCTGTCGGTCAAGAAATACGCCTTTCTTTTGCGCGACACACCCTTGACGTGGGCTTGGCGTTCAACCAGGATGTCCTGATCTTTCAGACCCGCAATCGCACGCGGTACGTTTGAACGAGCGATGGCAACCGCATTGGCGATGCCCATCTGCGAAAGTGCAAACGGTACTTCGATGCTGTCCTTGAAATCAGAGTAATCCAGCAAGTGCAACAGTATGCGTTCCTGCACACCTGGTTTCACTTGACTGGCCATTCCCAAACCTCAGGAGGCTCATTGTTGCGGTTGCTGGTAGTTGGGGTCTGGCACCCATTGGTTCGTTGTGGCGTCCCAAAGCCATCCTGGATGCTGAGAAGTTGCAGGCGCTGCCTCTTGTTGAGGGGCGGCTACCTGTGCCACCGGAGCAGCGGTTTGTTCAGGTATGGCAGGGGTTTGTTTGGCCTTGGCCCATGCATACGGGTCTTCTTCTTCAACGGAGTCGTCGCCGGTAAGGTCGTCCTCATCAGGAAGTTCTTCAAATTCGATGAAGAAGTAGGCACCTGCACCCAGCAGCACCAACAAAGCGAGCACGATCAGGACGATACCGATGATGCCGGATCCTTCGCCGTCGCTGGTGGATACCGTGATGGCAAACTCTGCAGCATCACTCTGGCCGGCGAAGGCGTACTCTTGCCCGTTCATCTCGAAGATAACGGCGGATTGTCCTTCAATGCCAAGTTGACTGGCCGTGAGGTCCATGCTCCATGTTCCATCGGAGAGAACCGTCGTTGAATTCACTCGAGCGTTGCCTTGGGCGAAGCGAATGCTCACTGTACTTCCGGGGAGCCCTTCGCCGCGGAAGGTCGCAGGGTCGTCGGCGGTGATGGCGCCGTCATCAACACGTTCAACGCTGAACGTCACGCCTCGAACAAGGAAATTGACCTTGAGTGAATATGCCTTCGATTCCTGATCGTCTTGGGCGTAAATCACCACGCCTTCGAGCGACCAGTCCGATACGGTGGACGTGCTCTGCCAGAGGTAGCTCGACATTGGGTCGAACGTTAATTCGCCCGTTGGCGTGATGGAGATGTAATCGAAGAAGTAGTCGTCTTGTGAATTGGCTGGATCATCGTAGATGAAGAACTCAAGGTCGTTGGCAGGCTCACCGGTTCCGTCTGGGTCAGAGAAGAACTCGGTCAGATCGAAGGAAACACCATTGCCACACCGGTCGAAGGAATCCGATTGTTCGTCACAGAAGATGGTCCATGTACCCACCCAACCGGTTTCGTTGAACACCGGGTCTATGTTTTCGGCATCGAGTGGGTTGTTGATGGTCATCCGCCAAACGATGGTTTCCGAGTAGTCATCGCCGTCGTAGGCCTTGACGCTCACCGAGTAGACGCTGTCGTGAATAAGGTCGGACGTGTCCCAGTTCGCAACCCAAGAACCATCAGCGTTGAACGTGGTCACAGGAAGCGGCCCATCGTTGAGGACCAAGCCGTTGGCCAAGTCGGTGATTTCAATTTCAACACGGGTCACGAAGCCGTTGATGTCACGAGCAACGCCGATGATCTTGGTGTCCTCGGAGGCTCGAACGGTGTCCCCATCAATACCCCCTGTCATTTGATCGGCTGAACCAATCCAAGAAAGTTGGAGGTTGGGGGGAATGTTCTCGTTGTTGATGGTGATGGTACGCACTTCAACCTGACAGCCGGTGTTGTCATCGATGCAGAAGTCACTGTCGGCTGCCCAAACGGTGATGGTGTAATCACCGCTTGGCAAATCGCCCATCAACCACTCATAGGACCAGCTGGTTGAACCACCCTGGAAGAATTGTTGCTCCATACCGCCAGGGCCGGAGATGTGGAACCAAATTTGCTTGACATCGCTGCCGTAGGTGCCTTGGTACGGGTCAGACGCTGTTCCTGCAAATTCCACTTTGCCTCTGTCGTGTGTGCTGCCGTCCAAGGGCAAATCAAGGAAAATGGTTGGAGCCACGAGGTTGAGTTTGTACTGTCGGACTTCGACCGGCGAGTAATCCAAACCGTCGTAGGAGCGGATGCGGAACGTCACGTCACCCTCGCCTTCTGGATGAGCGGACATGTCCCATTCAAACACCCAGTCTTTGTAGGGATGGTTCGCCATGGTGATTTCGGTGGCACCTGAAACATCAGAGGCGGTGTACCAATCGGTCGAACCCGGAGGCTGAATTTCAACACGCTCAACCATACCGAATTGGGACTGAATGGCGGTGTTGTCGTTGGCGTATGGCCACTTCGAACCGTCCCAAGCCTGTCCGGTAATGCGCACGGTGGTGGCAAAGGAATAGCCGTCAGGTTCGTTGACGCTTACGCCTGGGCGCAGGTTGTCAAGATTGATCACATCGTCAATCGGCCCGGAGAGCACGTAGGAGAAGTCCTTGGTCCCGCTTCCGAACTTGAAGGCTTCAACCGAGTAGAATGGCTTCTCACGGCCAGTGGCGCAATCAGGATCGGCATCGTCCGTCAAGGTATCACCGTCGTTGTCGATACCGTCAGCACACGAATCCTCGTCCACCACGATGGGTTGTCCAGTACCGTCGTTGGTTCCTGGGATGGCTGCGTTTTTGTCACCCACGATGTGGTTCCAGTTTCGGTCGAGGAGGAAATCCGATGGAAGAGACACTTGTTGGGTGAACCCGAACGCATCGGTCGTCAATTCGTAGAGTGGCAGACCGGTGGCATCCTTGATGACCACCGTCGCACCGGCCACGTTGGAGTTCTTGGCCTTCACTTGATAGCGGACAAGTTCACCTTCACGAACTTGGGAACCCCACGCCGTGTTTTGGTTCTGCACGTGGATCATGCTCGAGTCGAAGTTTTGCAAATCAGCAAAGGAAAACACCGTTGCGTTCTCCACCAGTTCCAATGCCAACGGCATTTGTGCAGGTGGAAGAGCCACCGTACCCGGGAGTTTCAGGCACTCATCTTGAACAAACGGACACTCGGCGCCAAGCCATTGGATGTTCACCGGGTACAATTCCTGACCACCGGCGTGGCTGCCGGGCGACGGCACGTATTCTGACTGCACGGTCACGCGAGATTCGGTGATGTTGTAGACTTGGGAAACACCGGTCCAAGTGTTGCCAGAGAAATAAGCCACTGAACCGTACTTGTTACCGTAGTTATCATCGTGAAGGCTGATGTTTCCTGCATACCCTCCTTGAGAATCAGCGGAGTTGTCTTGAACGTTGATGAGCGAGCCTTTGGCGCGAATGATGTCACCGACGTTTTGGGAGATGGTGTTGCCCATGATGGTGGCCGATGAACGGAACACGTGAACTGCAGGGCAGGCAAAGTCCCCACCGTACATTTGGGAGTTACAGGTTCCCGAGTTGTTTGAGATTTGGTTGTTGGCGAGGTACAATCGGGCTGCCGTAGGCGCAGGCACCTGCCAGCCTTGGTCCTGGTAGTGGTACTCACCGATCAGGACGGGTTCCTTGCCCGTGTCTTGGATGGTGTTGTTTTCGGCAACCACGTCCGAAGTCCCGTATATCCACAGACCGTTCCATCCACCGATGGGGCCGATGGTGTTTCGATGCAGTTCAACAATTGAAGAGCGAATACCAACACCCGAACCTTCCGTGGCTCCCGAAATGGTGTTGCCCTCCGCATACACCTTCGCACCGTCGTACGCCGTTAAACCGGCACCTTCTGCAGTGGTGATGGTGTTGTCCTTGACCTCAAGCGTGTGCTGAATGTTGCCGGTGGTCTTGAGCGAGTTGGTGTCAATGGCGTTGCACTTCACATCGACCACGGAATTGGTAAGACTGCCCGAACTTGATTTCATCAAAATACCGTACGAATTTTGTTTCACGTCGAGGTTATCCATGTCGATGTAGGAATCCTCGATGAAGATAACAGCACGGCCACCACCTTGTTGGCCGCAATCTGCATCGGCTCCAGTGAACACCGAGTTCTTGACTTCAAAGGTGGAAAGAATACCTGCACCAGCGCCGTAAGCACGAACAGCCGCAGCATCGTAACCACGACCATCAATGCCAAGTTCAAACGTTGAATCCGTCAAGGTTGGCGAGGCGAAGTCGATAGCAATCACGTTTGAGGTGTTGATGTCTTTGAAGGAAAGCCCACGCGCGGTTGTGGTTGAGCCATCAAAAACCAGAGCACCGTATTGAACCGCTTGGAGCGTGGACACGTAGATGGGGTAGCCATAGGCGTTTTCGAAGTGTGCATAGTTGATGGAGGTGATGGATTGGTCGATGGTGTCTCGAATAACCAAACCAGACCCGCAAGCAGCATCGCCGTTGGTAAACAGGTTCGACCCGTTGATGTAACAGCGACCAACCTTGTTGTAATCGGTTGGCAAAGCCCACATGAAGCGGGCTTGCGAAGAGGCAGAACCTGCGCTTGCACCGCACGAAGTGTCACCAATGCAGATGGCCCCCTTGACGTCGATGAACTTCCCATAGGGGATGTTGATGGTCGTGCCTGCGTTGATGACCAACTTGGCACCTTCGGCAACCTCAACGTCACCTTGAAGATTCATGGTGCCGGTCCAGGTTTCCTCACCCGTCACCGTACCAGACGTGGTTTCGTTCACGGCCATGGCCGTTGGAAGACTCACCAAGCCGATCATGATGGAAACCATGTAGAGCAGAACGAGCGACACAGATTTTGCTTGCTTTCTTCGGGACATTTCAGATGCACCTCGTAGGTCCATGGTCGCCACGAATATAATACTGCGCCTCATTTGCCAATATTAGCGTATCAATATAAACTAAGAATATCAGTTGTTATTCCGGAAAAGAGGAAAAATATGCTTTTCTCCTTCCATATTCCGGAAAAATACAGCACCTTAACCACGGTATTTTCCTGCGTGAACGGGTCAAAATATCGCTTCAGCAAGCCGAAACTTCGCTCAATGCTTCCACCAAGGCGTCCGCCTGCACCATGCCGTAACCACTCCGAGCATCATGCCCGGGCTCCCCCATCGGAGCTGCGGTATCGGCCAAGGTTCGTTTCACCAATTCGAGGCATGAACTGTCGCCGTTGTTCGAGGGCTTGAGCGATGGATTGGCTTCCAACAGCAACGCAAGAGATCCGGCAACAAACACCGTTGCATCGGACGTACCGCTGCTCAGGTACCATCGACTGCCCTCGCCGGTGCTGATGATTTCATGGCCCGGCGCTACGATTTCGGGCTTCTGATGCGGGAACGTTCGCTCAGAACCGTCCTCGTTGAGGTTCGATCCGATGGATGAATTCTCCCACACGGTGCCCTCCCTGGTCGTTGCACCGACCGAAATAGCCAAACGAACACTGCCCGGAGTGGCGATGTCCCCGTCGTCGGATGTTCCGTCGTTTCCGGCAGCGGCAACCACGTAGACACCGGCATCGGTTGCTTGCCTGGTGGCGGATGAAGATGAACCCTCCTCGTTGGCCGACGGCCGTTCAGTCCCGCCCAGCGAGAGCGAAATGATGTCGGCCTGAAAGTCAAATTGGCACCAGCGTATAGCGTCAGCAACATCCGAATCGAAACCCGTGTTTTCTCCCTCGCCGTTGTCCTGCAGTGCAGCAGCCATGCCCAGCGCAATGTTGGGTGCTGCCCCTTCTTGATGACCAAGGGAGATCAACAAACCAGCCATCAGGGTGCCATGGGCAACAGCACCGTAATCAACGGGAGAAAGCGAAGAACCGACAAAATCCTTGAACACCACGTTTTGACCCTCAAAAGCCTCGTGATTCATATCAATCCCTGTATCCACCATGCAAAGACGCACACCTTCGCCACTCATTCCTGCACCCTGCACCTCGCGCAGTCCGGTTTGTTCGTAGGCCCATTCCGAATCAGGGTACTGAAACTCGTACACAATCCAATTGTTGTGCCACAGGAGAAGGCTCAACGACACCAGTACTGCGAACACCACCAAACCCGAGATGGAGATGCGACCACGACGCACTCGGACGACGGGTTCAACGGGCAACGGTGCCCAACCCATGATCTCCGAACGCCACTCGTCTTGGAAACCAACCACGGTCGGGTCTGCTGCAGAGACGATACGTCGGTCCGATGGTTCTGGGAGATACTCCACATCGCGAAGCCCCTCCATAGGCCCTTCCTCCATCGCTGGGCACAAGAACCCTTGTTCAGTTTGACAACAGCCATCAGAACTTGGAACTGCTGCGGCTGCGAGCCGCTTTTGTACCGCCGTAGATGACCAGAATACCAAGCAGGACAATCGCTAGTGTGAACCACAAGTCTTCTCCTTCCGCCGAGGTGACAGTTCGGTACTCCAACCAGATTGAATTCGCACTCGGTAGATCGACCGACCAATCACTGGTCGCTTCTGCACCCACCACATCAACTCGAATCTCGAACCGCTGGATTCCTTGCTGGAAGGTCAAGTCAGTGAACTCGGCATCCACGGTTTGACCAGCCGGCACGGAAATTGTCACCGAGATTTCTTCCGACGAGACCGGTGTCGTTGGCTTGAGGTAAACAATGACCGATGGAGCATCCAACGTTCCAATGTTTTGGATTGGAATCACGACCGACCCGGAGGTGTCGGCATCGTCGTTGGATTTCGAAGGAATACTGGTCTCCACCACAACGAGGTCGATGGTGGCAGCTTGCACGGTCACTTCAACGGTGTAGGTTGGAACCTCTTCATCTTCGCTGTTCACGTAGATGGTCAACGGGAATTCACCCTCGGTGAAGGATTCGGGGG
This sequence comes from Candidatus Poseidonia sp., assembly GCA_038136695.1. Classification (GTDB taxonomy): domain Archaea; phylum Thermoplasmatota; class Poseidoniia; order Poseidoniales; family Poseidoniaceae; genus Poseidonia. Next base: position 8,963 of record JAYQAK010000009.1, on the reverse strand, counting down.
CAAACACCGTGAACTGTTGGGTACGGGTTTCATCCTTGCTCAAGGTCAGCGTCGACATCATCGGCGTGACGGACCAGCCTTCAGGAACACCGCTCTCGAGCAATTCGATGGTGTAGGACTCTTGGCCGTTTCCGGTGTTGGTGACATCAAACGAAATCGTTCGCTCAACGAGTGCCGTCATGCCCAGCAGTTCCGTTGCATCGGTGACGTTGAACCCGTAGGTTTGCGGCACGAAGACCTTCACGCTGGCTTGCGTTGCTTCACCCAAATCGGTCTCCATTCGGAGCGTCATGCGATGGCCGTTGGCAAGGTGCCAAGCATCCTCGACCGATGGCAGGGTGATCTGCACGCTCACCGTCGTACTGAGCACTGCTTCGGAGGCGTTGGCTCCGATGCCGAGCGAAACGTCCACGCTTTCCTCGTAAGCCTGGCTGGTCTCGTTCCACACCGTTACCGTCCACAGATCCGAATCTTGAGCCAAGCCCATTTCGCCAGACACCGTGAAGACGTCGGCGATTTCCGTACCGTTGTAGGTGATGTCAAAGTCCATGGTGATGGTCGTGTATTGGGTGTTGTCGGTCGGCGATTTCACCGCTTCAAGTTCATCCCCATCAACCGCTTCCAAGACCGTGGCGGTGGAACCAATCGAGGCCTCGTTCAAAACGATGTCGAGATTGGAATTCACTCTGCGGTTGTACGTCAAGGTCGCTGCGATGGTTGAATCAGCGGAAACCGTGGTGGTTTGGCCGCCGAAGTATTCCATCTCGAGGTTCGTTTCGTGTTGAACGGTGATGAACTCGCTGTCAAAGGCAACCGAGCCCTCGGGGAACAGGTGGAGAACGTCACCAGTAGCAGGTACATCCATGATCCACGACATACCATCGAAGGTCACTTCGAGTTCAACGGTTTCCTGAATCATGCTGAAGCCATCGGAAGCAGAACCAGCATGGTGCTCGTTTTGGCCGATGTCCGTCCATGAAGTCGACAGGTCAACATAACCACCCAGCGCCATCACCAAGGTCAAGTTTCCACCGTTGGCAACCGAGGCATCGAGCAAACCGATAGCAACGCCGCCACCGTTTGGACCGGGATTGGCTTCGGTGACGATCACAACCCATTCACCGGGTTGAATGCTGGCAGACCATTCGAGCGTTGAGCCGTTCATGGTGCCCGTCAGCGTGATGGCATCCCGTTCAATTCCGGCAACTGGATAGAGGACGATGTTGGCGTCAACCAAACGGGCCGCATCCAACTGGTCGGTCACGAAGCCCATCACATCCACCGAACCAGCGGTCACTTCGATGTCCTTTGAGTCAGGACTGTCAAGCACCACAAAGCCCGATTCGTTCTCGGTGGTGTAGTACACCGTCGCAAATCCGTCCTTCTCGACGGTGATGTTGTAGGCATCTCGAATCGGCACGAACAGGCGCCAAACACCCTCGTCATCGGTCGAGACGTTGGTGCTGAAGTCGGAATGATTGACCCCTTGGACGATGACGTTCACTTCAGGAATGCCTTCACCGAATCCGGGGACACTGTTGTTGTCAAGGTCCCAGAACACCTTGCCCCCAATCTCCACCTCGAGCGTTGCGTAGGCGGGCTCGAGCACGAGCGTGTTGTTGACCGCATCGTTGGTCGTGAACGGTGAATCGCTGGTGTCCATGAACCAAGATTGTGTTCCAATCGTTCGGTTCAAGTACAAACTCCAGGTTCCTGGCATCATCATTTCCGTAGCGTTTCCGTTTTCGTCGGTACGCTCGAAGGTGATGTTTCCATAGCCGTCGTGGCTCACGGCGGTGACGGTCATGTCAGCGAGTGATTCGTTGGTCATGAATTCACGCAACTGCATGGTCACCTCAACGCTGGGTGCGGTGGTGAGGTCAAGCTCCAAGCGGTTCGATGAGGCATCCACAGAGAGTGGAGAGCGCAGCGTTTCAGTCACGTTTTCGTTGGCGAATGGGGCCACGATGACCAACCATTCTCCAGCAGGCACGTAGGAGGCGAAGGAGCCGTTCTCATCAGAGGCCATGTTGAACCACTGGTCCTCGGCTTCGTTGTACAACAGGAAGTCGTTTTGGATACCGTCACCGGTGCTGTTGGACAACGTACCGTTGACGAGATAGGTGTTCTTCAACGGTACTTCGAGAACCTCTTCCATCGGGTCAAGACCGATCACAATGGCGTCAAAGAATTGCACACCAACCAGATCGTAATCCGTTGCGTTCTCAGAGGAAGCCGTTGTGCGGTTGAACACCAAGTCGTAACCACCGGGCGTCAACGAAACCGTGATGTTTCCTGGTGTTGTGTAATCGTCCTCCGTGAAGTAAAGCGATTCACGGTCGTCGTCAATGGGTCGCAGATGGAACGCAGGCGAAACGCTGGTACCGTTCTCAAACGAACCGTCTTCTGACGAATCGAGGTACACGTTCATGGTCAACTCGATGCTCGCAGGATTCACGAACATCTCCAACATGGAGAGTTGGGTGGTTGCAGAGTGGTTGACGAGGACATCGCTCAAGTCGCTGGCGTTCAAGCGTTCATCGCCGACGGTGAAGTCCCACTCGCCGCTGAGGAGGTCAAAGTGGAATTCAGCGTTATCGCTGGTGGTTGTTCGCCACTCAAGACCGTCCTGGTTGGTTGCGATGATTTCCGTAGGGGACCATAGTGGGACACTGCCGTCCCATCGGGTGGCATTGTCATAGAGATAGACGACACCGTCGACGCTGGTTGTTGGCTCAAGATAGAGGTTGCCAAGGTCGAGGTTGTCACCCGTTTCAACTTCAATCAAATCTCCGTAGCCCCGGTTGATGATGACACTCTCGGTGGTCATGTGGTAGGTAAACCCGGACGGTACTCGAACGGAGAAGAAACCGGACACGTTCGTGACGGTACTGAACTCAAGCGAACCAGCGACAAAATTCACCGTGAGGGCGCTGGCAGGTTCGGTGGTCTCCGCCTTGTTTTCTTCAGGTGTCATCTCTGCCCACTGGTCGTATTCCTCAATGGTTACACCAGGGTAAGAGCGCATGGTTCCGTTGATGTAAGCTGCCTTAGCGTAGGTGACATCGACCACCAGTTCGTTGTTGCTTCGGTCAAGAAGGATCTGGTCAAAGAGAACAAACTCGGTGTTCACGTCGTCACGAATGTTCCATGTACCGTAGAGGAGTTCAACGAACAAATCACCGTTTTCATCTGAAGTCACGTTGATCGGTTGCAAGATGCCTTCGGTGTTTTCGAAGGTGATGGTGCGGTTGCTCACGTCGAACATCGGTTCTTGGGTGAGTGGGTCAACTGGAGAGACCAACGTCATCGTCACATCTGCGGTGTCGGGGACACCAAACGGCAGAGTAATGTTCGTGGTGTCGTCGAGGACCATCACCGATTCGTTCATGTCGTAGAATCCGTCGTTATCGGTGTCAATTCGGTAGAAGTAATCACCCTTCGGAACGGGACCGTACGAGAAGTTTCCAGCCTCATCGGTCTCGATGCGAATCAATGAATCTTCGCCGAGGTCACGGTCGACCAGTTCGATGGTTTGGTTGGCTAGCAGGTCACCCGTGAGGGTTTCGAGCGTACCGAAGAACAAGGCACCTGGCATGTTCATCTTCAGGTCGTACGATGGCGTGATGCCGATTTCAACCGGGTCCGGTAGGAGCACTTCCTTTCCGTTGGCCAATTGAGCAATCATGTTGTACGTACCCGGAAGAAGACCTGTCTTGTAGAACGAACCTGGTTCAACCATCGGTCCGGAGAAATCACCGACACCGATGAACAAGCCGGTGCCGTTGAACGTCCCGGTACCTTCGAACAAGCCGGCACCCTCGATGGTTTCACCCTGGCCAGCCTCGGCGTCGCCGTAATTGCGCAGCAGGGTTGAGGTCCCTTCGGAAGTGAAGGTGCCAAATGCATCAACCGTTCCCTCCAAACGATAGGTTGGAGGCGTGGTGGTCGAATCGGCCAAACAGAAGGTTTCGTTGGCAGGCATCACGATGTTCGAAGCATTGTCCACTTCACAATCCGTGACGCTCGTAGGCTCAACCCAAGAGGCTTCGATCATGCCGATACCGGTCCACGTGCCGTTGGCAAAGAAGGAACGGTCGTCACCAATGTTTCGGGTGAAATCACCAATGAAATTCTTGGCCAATGCGATGCCTTCGCTCTCGAAAGAACCGTCTTCAACCAGCGTGGCTTCACCCGTACCCTGCAGAATACGAGATTCTTCGGAAGTAAACGAACCACTGGTGGTTTCCACCGTGTAGTTGTCCGTCATCGACCAGATGTTTCGGAGGATGAAGGTGGTCTCTGAAATCGGGTCACCGTTGAACGATTCATCACCTGACCAGAAGACCGTACCGGAGACACCACTGCTTCCGATGCCAACGTCGAGGGTTCGGGTGAGTGGAACGAACCGGTTGGCTTCATCGCCAGAGATGTTCATTTGGGATTCACCCAGCCACGTCATGTTGGCGACGTTCCCAAGGATGGCCGTGATTTCGTTGATTTGACGGTCTTCGTTGGTGTTCGTCAAAATATCACCGAGACGCTCAGCGTAGGAGCCATCACGAATGTTGTCTCGAGCAGGGTTGGGGTCAAACTCACCGCCAAAGGCCGAGACACGAATTCGCCCGGCTGGCACCGTGAAACTGTAGAAGCCCTCGTCGTCTGCATCAACGAAACCGATTGGAATCCAATACGTGTCTTCGTCGTTGTCAACACCTGCTTCACCGGAGAACGCATCGCGCTCGATGAGGAGGCGAACTCCGGGAAGACCTTCCCCGGTATCGCTCATCGTCACCTGACCGGTCATCTCAGCACCGGGATAGTACTTGAGAATCTTGACCAGCGTGTTGGTGGACTGGATGGCAACCTCAGGGTCTTCCGAATACCAGTTGGCCACGACAAAGTGATTCATCATGGCCCCTGGAAGCGGAAGCGAGTTGGTGAGGATGCTTCCGGGCGTACCGGATTGGCCGAAATGCTGGGCAGGTTGTGGGTTGTTGGCACCGGTATCAACGCCCAGCGTCGAGGCTCCGTAGCCGACGTAGGTACGAGCGACCATGGTGTCAAAGAAGGCTGGGTTGTGGTCCACACGAACATCCTGAATTTGCAGTGGGTCAATGTCGGCCCCTGATTGTTGATTCAAGAAATCCTTTTGCATGGCGTCATCGACTTCTTCCCGGGTCATTTCGTCCTGGAAATCACCGCGGATGGTTTCGTAGACCTCGTCCATGTAGGTGCTGATGTCTTGACCTGAAAGAATGGTTGGGGCGCCGAAAATACCCATCGGTTGACCACGGTTGTAATTGCTGTCTGCGGTGTAACGGCCGGCTCGAGGATAGAGGCGGTCGTCCACAGCGAAGTAACGGATTTCGTGGTCTCTGTTGATGGTTTCACCGGGTGCACCCTCGTAGTCCTGCACGCGATACAACCCCTCGAGGTTGATGAGGTCGTTGTACAAATCGTGGATGGTTGCGGTTGGGTGTGCATCAAAGGCTGCGGTGAGCAGTTGGGTGCTCAGGGCCAAACGTGCGTTCATTCGATGGAGGGCCGTCGAAACGGAGAGGTATTCATCGAGGAGGTCAGCGGTGTACCAGTAATCGCCGATGATGCTGTGTGTTCGCTCAACCACCGTGTCTTCACCGGTGCGGATGTTGTTGGTGAACGTGATGTTGGCTTGGTCCTCCGAGGACCACGCGTCGCCAAGGCAGGAAGACGAAAGTTCAACGGTACAAGGAATGGCTACACCGTCCTTGTAGATACGATAAATCGTCGTGTCGGTGTCAAACACACCAGCCACATGGGGGTGACCTTCGGCCATCACAATGTTTCGGTTGGTCTTGAGAACGTTGAACGAGCGGTCTTCAATGAAGTCGATCATGGTCTCGTCAAACGTCATTTGCATCGTCATGAAATCCTCCATCTGTTCGTCGTTGAGGTACTTGTCAACGACTGCCTGGAAGGTGGGCGTGAACTCACGAACACCGTCGTCACCGGTGGCATACGTGCGGTCGCCCTCAGCAAGTTGCCAGATGAACATGGCGGTCAAATCATCTTGATTCCGAGCAAGAAGCATGTTTCCAGTCGCTGGAATACCGGATTGGAAGTTGTCCGAAACAGAGGGGTGTTCACCGGTGCTCAAGGCTTGGAAACCGTAGTCCCACCAGGAAACGAAGGCAGGTTTTTCTGAATATTTCATTCCTGTATCTTGATTCGCAAGCCACTCATAGGCACTGTTCCACCCGTTATCGTTGAAGGAGGAGCCAAAGCTACCGAGGTACCATCGACCATCGTAGGCGCTGCTGTCGAGAATGGAGAAGCCAAGCGCGTCAAACCGCAGAATGTCGGGAACGATGTTGTAGATTCGCTCATCGATTTCGCTCTCTTGGTTGGAGGTCCCTGGAATGGCTGAATCCAAACCGTAGGTGGCTTGCTGTCCAAAGATCATGATCATGACGAGGAAGACAGCAGAGAATTGAGGCGCCCTCCAAACAGCCTTGCGAGCACCAGCAATGCGGTCTGCAGGTGTGCGAATACCGAACTTCTTCCACGAACGAACCAGACCGCTCCAGTCAGCCCACTGCCAGAATGCTACGATTCCAGCAGCACCCAGAATGGCCATGATGGGCGTGGCGTTGAACATGAAACGAGCAGCGTTCCACGCCATGAAGGTGGCCGTGAAGACCCACACGCCAAACACAAGTGCGGTTGCCTTGCGGTGACGAAGACCTCGCCAGAGCAGTCCACCGCCCATGATGAGCGCAAGCAGGAACGTGATCGGTCCGAAGGAAGCGAACAACTGGGCTCGGTTCGGGGCGTTTGCTTCAGCAACCGTACCGAAGATCTTGGTCTTGGTGAAGTAACCGCTTCCAGTAAACAACACGTCCCAGGCGTTGGAGAGGTCAAGCGTCTTCAAGATAAACAGAATGATGAAGAAGATACCTGCCAGTCCACCCAAGGTTCCAAGGACCAACAACCACGGTTTGTCTCTGTAGCCGGTGGTCACGAAGGCGATGGCCAGCGTGAATCCGAAGATGAACAAGAAGGGTTGAAGACCGGTTCCGTCGAAGATCAAATCGAGTTGTGGGTGACCATAGAACGGCAATGCCATCAAGAAGGTGGTCAACAACATGGTCAAAAACAACGCACTGAGCGTGGTTGAGTCTCGTCGTCGGAACATGTTGAGGGCGACTTGCAATGCGTAAGCGAGGAAGAGAATCGATGGACCAACGACGAACCCTTTCCAACCGAGTGCGACGATTCCGAAGGCCACACCGGCCAACACCGCGTTGGCCATGGCCGCTTGGCGGTGTGTCGCAACATCGGCATATGCCCGAAGGAAAGAGAGCGGATGAGCCGTCGTCGTCTTCGTGATACGGGCAGAACCAGCATACTTGACAGCGCGCAGCCAATACATGAACCCGATTGAGATGAACAACATCACGAAGGCGTCGTGGTCGGCAAGAGCCCACGTCGAATGCGTGACGTGAGCGGGCATGAACGCAATCAACCAGGCAGCGAGAACGCCAGCACCCTTTCCAAAGTGGTCTTTGGCCATGGCAGCGATGGGGAACACGATGAGCGCACCGTAAAGCGCTGGAAGGGCAAGCATGCTCCACCAAACGGCTTCGTCTGGGTTGTTCAGGAACGGGCCGAGGATCATGGCGCCGATGGCCATGGACCAAGAGAACAACGGCGGACGTGGGTTGATGCCACCAATGGGATAGTATCGGTCAGCATCAACCACCAAATGTGCATTGTTCGCGATGATGTAGTCCACAACGCGCTTCATGTACCAAGGGTCAGAGCCACCGGTCATGTCCCAGTTACCGGTTCCAAACGCGTTCATCGAAGGAACGGCGTACCACTGAACGCGGATGGCCAAGCCGATGAGGAACGCCAAAGCGATCATCATGCCAGCGCCATGGGTTCGAAGGAACAAACGAGCTTGTGATGGCTCGTGTTCGCCCAGGTTTGCCCAACCACCGTACTTTTCGTGGTTGCCGATTGAGTAGATGCCAACGCCCATGAAGAAGGTGATGCCGAGCCAAATCAGGGCACCCCAAGTTCCGTCGAGGTCCTCGTTGTACCAAATACCGGCCTCAAACCACGCAGCCACCTGATACAAAGCCCACATGGAGCCAACGACCATGGCACGGGTGTACCACCGTTCGGCGACCATGCCCGCTACGATAAGCGCAACCACGCCGGTCAAGAACGCTGTCCAGTAGCCGATATAACCGTGGTAGTTCGTTTCGGTGGTGATGCCGAGTTGATCGGCCACGCCAACGGAGTTGAAGTGGTAAAGCGAACCTGCAAAGGCAAGCACCCAAACCACCAAGGCAACGACAAGCGGCATGTTGGCCTTGTTGAAGCCGTCCGCCTGTCCGAGGAAAGCGAACCACCCTTCATCACCTGCAGGGTTGATGGTGCCCCGTGCCAACACAGCCGCCAGCAAACCAGCAACCGTCGACATTGTCCAGTACGCAAAGAACACGTATGCGCTCGCTTGGCGCTCCAAATTCATGGTGGAAACGAGTTGTCCGCCGTCCATCGTGTACGTGGATGGCAACGCCTCAAGAGCGTCCCCGGCCGCCGCAAGGGCAAGCCAAAAACCAACGGTGGAGAACGTCATGACGGTGTACCACTCGTGACGGCCCCGGCTGTCAAGGTTGGACCCCAAGACGACGACAATAGCGAACATCAACGCAGCAACAGCGTCAACGCCAGCATAGGAATGCAGCAACTCAGCTCCGAGCAAGGCTCCAATCAACACGGCGAGGGAAACGGTCGATGAAGCGAGGTCCGGTCGAGCTGCCTGAACGAAGCGAGGCGCCAAGGCCAGCATGCTTCCGATGGCGACGACAAGCATCGGCATCATGTTGTTCATGGTCAAGTCGTATTCAATGCCCACGACTTGAGTGGTGGCAAGGGCAAGCAGCACGGCCAAGGGTGCAAGGAGCAAC